>JAJHSH010000058.1 GCA_022683945.1 Candidatus Acetothermia bacterium
CCCCCAGCCCCTCCCCGACACGGAGAGGGGAGCCCTCACCCTGCACCCTCTCCCTTCAAGGGAGAGGGACGGGGTGAGGGTCGGGAAGAGGGCAAAGAGATTCTCCTGACGACGAAGCCCGTCAGCCAAGGAGAGCTCATCTGGCGGCGCTTTCGTCGTCATCGTCTGGGGGCGCTCGGCGGCGCGATTATCTTCATCTTGATTTTGCTCACTATCTTCTCGCACTTCTTCGCGCCCTATGACTACGCCACCCAACGACGGCGTTTCGCCTATGCGCCCCCCACGCAGATTCACTTCTTCGACAAAGGAGGTCGTCTGAGTTGGCCCTTCGTCTACGGGCTGAAGCGCGAGCGCGACCCCCGCGGACGCTGGATCTACAGAGAAGATCGCGAGCGCGTCTACCCCGTTAAATTCTTCGTCCCCGGTGACCCTTATCAGTTCTTGTGGTTCATCCCTACGGATATTCATCTCTTCGGCACGGGCGAGCGCGAGACAAACTCTCCCGGCCAGATTTTCCTTTTCGGCACCGATGACGTCGGGCGCGATCTCTTCTCGCGCACGCTCATTGGGGGCTGGGTCTCGCTCTCCATCGGGCCGCTGGCCCTTCTCATCAGCTTGAGCTTGGCGATCATCTTTGGGGGCATCTCGGGCTACTATGGAGGCGGGCTAGACGTCTTTATTCAGAGAATGATCGAAGTCTTGAACTCGTTTCCCGGCTTGCCCTTGCTCTTGGCGCTCGCGGCGATCTTGCCCCCCGGTCTGCCCCCCGCTGTCTCGTTCTTGCTGATTATTATGATCTTATCTATTTTGGGCTGGGGAGGGTCCGCGCGGGCGTTGCGCGGGCTCTTTTTGGTGCTCCGCGAGCAAGAGTTCTCGCTGGCAGCCAAGGCGCTGGGGGCCAGCGACACGCGTATTATCTTTACCCATCTGCTTCCCAATACGATGAGCTTCTTGATTGTCACGGCGACGCTCAGCATCCCCGGCCTGATCTTAGCTGAAGCCGCCTTGAGCTTCTTGGGCTTCGGCATCAGAGATCCGATGACCAGTTGGGGACAACTGCTCAATCAATTCACCGATAACACGATCTCTAATCTGACTTATCACCCGTGGCTGATGATCCCCGGCTTTTTTATTATTATCGCCGTGCTCGCTTTTAATTTTATGGGCGACGCGCTGCGCGATGCGGTAGATCCGTTCTCCACCAAGGGACGTTGAATTCTAACTGCTCAAGGGGCAGCTTGGGGATTCTGTAAAAATCGCACAATAGCCTCACAGAACCGCTCGAAGTCCGGAAGCCCTTGCTTGGCCTCCTCATAAAGTCTCGCGCGGTCAATCTCGAAGTACTCGTGGATGAGTAAGTTTCTTAAACCCGCTAATGCTTGAGCCTTGGGAAGAAATTCCGCAGACAAGATGCCGTTTTGCACGAGAATCTCAAAAACCTGACGATACCCCTCTGGCTTCTTCAGCAGCAAACCCGCTATCAGATGATTCCCAATATCCAACATCGCTTGGATCATCACCTCGAGCAGGCGCTCCGCTTGCAAATAGTACGCAGGCTCTTGGACAAACTGATCTTTGGGAGTCCGTAACAGTTTGGCTAACAAACGTGCATATTCTCGAATTTTCGCGATCCGGACTGTGACGATCTCTCCGTCAATCATAGAACCTTCCCGCCGTGATCGCCTCAAAGAGCCGCTGACGATAGAGATCTCGGAGCGGTTGGGTGTCAAAGTACTCGCTCATGGTCTTGGCCTCAAAACGCACCCGCACCGTTTCGTCTTGGTTGTAGAGGATCTTCCCGTATTGGATGACCCTGAAGCGCAGTGCAGGCGGAGCTTCGTTTAACACCACGACGTCCACCCGCTGGACGCGCAACACTCCTATCACTTCGGCAAGGAGGCTCAAGCGCCGACGGAAGCACTCTTGGGGAGAGAGCGTGTTTGCAAAAAGCACTCCAACGTCAAAGTCGCTCAAGGGCCCAGCTTGCCCTGTCGCTTGCGAGCCAAAGAGATAGGCCAACTGCACGCCATGAGCGCGCAAGACCGGCTCCAACTTCTTGGACAGTTCATCCACCATGGATGCCTCAAGCGGTTCAATAGAGTCAGACTCTACAGACTCATATGAGCTTTCCCACGCCGATGCGCTCGCGCACCTCTGCGAGCGTCTGACGCGCGACGGCGCGCGCCGTTCGCGCCCCTTCGTGCAAGATCTCGCGCACCTCGGATTCTTTGAGCTGGGCTTTCCGCGCGCGAATCGGCTCCAACGTCTTCACTAAACAGTCCGCAACGGCGCGCTTGAGCGGCTCGTATTTTAACACCCCACGAGCGTAGTCCGACTCGAATTGGTCATAAATCTCTTGAGAAGCCGAAAGCTTTAAGAGCAAGAAGAGATTGGCCACGCCGGGGCTCTTCTCTTTGGTCTCCGTTCGTGGGCCGACGTCCGTGACGGCCGTCTTGATCTTTTCGCGAATGGACTCTTCGGATTCGTTCAGCGCGATATAGTGCTTAGGTCCCAAAGATTTGCTCATCTTGCGTTCGGGGTCGGCCAGGGACATCAATCGCAGCGCTGCGGTGAGTAGAACATCGGGTTCGGGAAAGGTCTCGCCGAAGCGCGCGTTGAATCTTCGCGCGATGCGCCGCGTCAGCTCAATATGCTGGACTTGATCTTCGCCGACGGGCACTTTTGAGGCTTTGTAAGCTAAAATATCGGCTGCCTGCAGCACGGGATAAGTGAAGAGCCCGCAGCTCACAAATTCTTGAGTTTCGCCCTTCTCTTTGAATTGAGTCATTCTCTGCAAGTCCCCATAGGAGGTGACGGCGCTCAAGATCCAAGCCAGTTCTGTGTGCTCCGGCACCTGCGACTGCACAAAGAGCACGCACTGTTTGGGGTCAAGCCCGCAAGCCAACAGATCAAATCCCATCTCTAGAGTGTTCCGTCTCAGCTCTTCAGGATCGTGCTCGACAGTAATGGCGTGATAGTCTACAATTGCGTAGTAGCACTCATATTGGGTCTGGAGCTTGACGAAGTTCTGGACAGCACCGAAGTAGTTACCAATCTGAAGGTGTCCTGTGGGCTGCAGGCCGGAAAAGACGACGGAGTTGGAGGGCGTAGAGATCACGTTAGAGGAGCCAAAGCCGATCACCGATGCGCTTCTCGGTCATAGAACGATCACCTATTCTCTAGAAGATATGTGCGCCATTATAGAAAGTACATGGGGCGCTGTCAAATAGCGTGCCGTTCGCCCTGTAATGGGTCAAGAGATGGTTACCAGGGCCCAGCACCCAATCTGTCGAGAGCCGATCCAACACCATGGGCGGCAGCACCGCAAATTCCTTGGGCACCTTCACCCCCAGCTCCCGCAGCTTGCGCCACGGACTACCTC
>JAJHSH010000059.1 GCA_022683945.1 Candidatus Acetothermia bacterium
GAGCTGGGCGGGCGCTGGCTGGGATCGCCCAAGGGGGCTCCTGAATCTACCCAGCGCACTATTAGCTCTTTCTCTTCGGAGGTGAGCTTGCGTTCATCGAGAAGCGGGGGCGAGAGGGGGCCGGGCGGCCAAGGCGGCATGATATTTCTTTCGACAACATATTTGATGGTTGCAGCTAGGCGCACGACCCGCTGTGGGTCTTCCAGCGAGAAGGGTGCAATCCCGCCTTGTCTGTGACAGCCGACGCAGTTGCGCTCTAAAATCCCGGCGATATGGCTGTAATATGTCACCGTCTCCCGCGGTTGATGGCTTCCCCCTGTCAATGCGAACGAAAGCAATGCGCCTATCGCCAATACGAAGATCGTTATGAATAGCCGCCATTTTTTCATAGCCTCACCTCGCGATTGGCAGCTATTATAGCCGTGTGCACTGCCAAAGACAAATAGTTCTCACTCGCAAGTCGGGATTGAGTGAAAACGCTTGCTGAAGACGGACTAACGGCGCAACGGCGGCTTGGGTACTTTCAAGAAGCCGACTCGTATAAGATAGAAAAGCCCCAACCCCACCATCGGGAATTCTATCGACTTGAGGGTGAGCGCAAAAGCGACGGCGCTCTCCTGCGGAATGGCCAGCCAACTGTGATCTCCCAAACGCAAGAGCGACACCAAACTGAAGATGCCCACCATGCCTCCTTCTAAAATTCCCATTCCCCCCGGCGTCACCCAAAAGAAGGCCCCCAAGAGCACAAAGAGCGCATAAGCAATAGAGAGATGCGAGATCGGCATAAAAGCCCGCAGTGCGAAGAGAAAGAAGACCTGGGGGCGCAGATAGAGCAAAAACGTCGCTATGAGATTGAGCAAGAAGGCCGCCCACGTAGCACGGTGATGCTCCCGAAACGCATGGTGAACGTCTTCTTCGACTTCGCGGACTTTGATCTCGGCTACCTCAAGCGCGTGCTTCCAAGGCAAGTGACGCTTCCAAAAACCCAAGAAGCGCGCGCACCAGAAACGCCTCCCCATAAAATTAATAGCCGCCAAGGCCACAAAAAGCGCAAAGATCAGATTCCCCACGATCATCACGCCCATCTCATCCAAGGGCAACAGTCTCGTGGCCGCCGCGTAATAAAAACCCAAATAGACAAACGCGAGCAGTGAAAGCCCTTCCAAGAGCTTGGAGACCAAGAGCGTCGCCACCACACGGGTGGCCCGCTGCTCACCCGCTTGCCCTCTCACAATGAGAAAGACGCTCGCGGGCTCACCGCCAAAGTACATCGAGGGCGTCAGATACGTAATAGCGAAGCCGCTCAGGCGCGCCCACCATGTCGTCCACCAACCGACACGAATCCCATAAGCTCTCAGGATCACCCACCAGCTGGAGGCCCAGCAGATCATCGTCAGAAACGCAATCGCTACCAGCGAAAGATACCCCCAGATCCCCAATCGTGCGATCTGCTCCCAGACGCGCTCCGGGCCAATATAATAGAGAATGCCGCCCAGCAGCCCTAAGCCAACTAAGATAGAAGCAATGACTAAAGAGCGACGACGCATTCTACTTCTCCTTATTTATACATATCCCAAATTTCTCAAACGTTTACGGATCTCCTCTTCCCATTGAGCATCGGGTCTCTCCGAATCGCGCCCGCGAGTGGGCTGGGCCACCAGCTCGCTGGTTCTCTTCTCGCGGAAGAGACCCGCCGGGACGCGCCCGTCCAAGCCCCCCGGCACGGGTAGCTCCAACGCCGTTACGATGATCGGAAAGAGATCCGTAATCTGCAACGTTGGGGCCAAGCTATTGTCTTTACAGATATTCTCTCCCGCAGCAATGAAGATGCCATCCATGCGATGCCACCCCGACCCGGCGTAGGTCCAACCCACGATCTTTCTGTCTATAAACTCTGTAGTTCCTACGGCCATCGCGCCCTCTTGAGGGACTGTGATCAGCTCCGGCGCGCGCGATAGAGATTCGCCGTGATAGACTTCTTCTTTGCGATGGACGTGCGCAAAGAGCCGTTCGCCCGAGAAGGGATTGCGCAACTCTTTGAGCTTGGCAGCGATCTCTTCGATGAGAGACTCTGCACTCTCTGGAGAGACACAGCCTTGCGGCTCACGTCCGCGCATATTGAGATAGATCTGGCCGACATTGCCGTGCGAGTAAGCTCTTGTCTTAGGCCAAGCGATATTCTGCATAGACAAGAAGAACCGTCCAAAGAGCTCGTGCATCGCTGCGTGGCGCAACTGCGCCCCCCAGCCCAAAACTCCCAGTCGGTCCAGCCAGAGATAGAGATCCGCTGGAGTCAGTCCCGTCTTCCAACAAAGCCATTTCAGTCGCGTAGCAAGATCGTTTTTGAGCTTGAGATAACCCTCTTGATAGAGCCAGCAGTTGAGATGGATATTATAATACAGTGGGCCAAAACCGTGATCGGAGATCACAAAGAGCGTCTCTTTCTCAGAGAGTTCGCGCTGGAGTTCCCCAATAACATAGTCGGCCTGTTGATAGATCTCCAAGATGGGGTTTCCCGTGCCCAACCCCCCCTGATAGCGCGGACGCTTCACACCGTCGAGCAGGTGCCACATCTGATGCTGCACCGAGTCTGTCTCCATCATATGCACCATAAAGAAATCCCACGGTCGGGTGCGCATGAGATAGCGCGCGATCTCGGCGCGTCGCTCGATATTGGCTTTAAGACGGCTCAACCACGCGCGCGCGGCGTAGCGTCCCTTCCAGTGCTCCGGCATCACCGGATAGGGGCCGACCGATCTTTCGATCTCGTCTTTGAGTTCCGGGGGAGAAGCATAATTCTCCCCAGCCGGCGTCAGCAAGTCTGTCAGCATAAAGCCGTTCACGGGGCGGGCGGGATAGCTCACGGGCACGCCCATCACGCCAACGTGCTTGCCGTAGCGACTGAGATGCTCCCAGAGGGTCTCTTGGGGGATGGAGCGCGAGCTGATCGGGACGAGTCTATAGCTCCCTTCTTCGCGGGTAAGCCAATCGAAGTGCCCGTGTCGTCCCGGCTGCACGCCCGTCTGGAAGCTTGTCCAGGCTGCCCCTGTGATCGGCGGCAGAGTGCTCTCCAGCCGAGCGGCTGCGCCGCTCTCTAAGAGGGCTTTCAGATGGGGCAGATGGCTCGAAGCTGCCCAAGGCTCGATGAGATCAAACGTCGCTCCGTCTAAAGCGATGACGACGACTCGTCGCGCCACGAAACCTCCCTTATTATTATTATTATTATTGCATCTCCGGCTTCTCGCTCAGATCTTCCAAGTCTTCGGTTTCGTGCTTGAAGAGAAAAGCTTTCAGCGCATTGCGCACATAAAATAAGACCGTGCGCCAGAAACCCAAACGATTATAGCGACGCGCGGAAGCATAGACCACCAATGCTCTGTCATAGCGCACGGTGCCGAGTCGGCGCAAGCGCCGCGTGATCTCGTTATCTTCAAGGGCTTTGAGTTTGGTGTCGAAGCCGCCGACTTCTAAGAACGCACTGCGCCGCACAGCAAAATTGGAGCCGATGACATTGTGCCACCCCAGCCAACGTCCGGTGGTCGTAAACAGATCATTCATAATAGGATGAGCGTACTTCCAGAACCGGCGGCCCGTTCCCGTAAAGTCGCGCAGGCGCACTGGGCCATAAATCTGCACCAAGTTTGGATCTTGGGCAAAAGATTCTGTGATGCGCGCTGCCCAGTCGGGCGGATAATATGTATCGGCATCGGCGCTGGCGATGATCTCACCACCGGCATGGCAAAAGGCTCTCTGGCGCGCCCAGCTGACTCCCTTGCGCGCTTCGTGAACGACAGAGAGATGCCAACGAGACGTACCCGCCCAAGCGCGCACGATCTCTTCTGTCTTGTCTTTACAAGCATTGAGACAGATAATAATTTCAAGATCGCCCTCGAATTCCTGAGCTTCTAGAGAGCGAAGCGCACCCAAGATAAACGCCTCTTCGTTGTGCGCGGGGATCGCAATAGAAAGTCTCATACAGATTGGTGAGCAGGAGCGACTTCTTCTAGAACGAGCGTATAGAGCTCTTTCAAGCGACGGCCCACGACGGGCAAACTGCTCGCTTTGGCCAGTTCCTCAGCTGCCCAAGAGAGCCTCTGCCACTCCCTCGGAGTTTCAGCAAGTTGTCGGATCTGCGAGATGAACTCTTCGACGGAGCTTCCCAAGCGCGCATTGACGCCGTCTTCGAGCCAGCCGTGATACTCGGGGATCTCCCGCACGACGAGCGGGCGCCCCAACGAGAGCGCTTCGAGCAAGACCATCGGCTGGTTCTCCCGAAATGACGGGAGAAAGCAGAGATCTCCTGCCGAAAAGGCCGCGGGAGTATCTGACACAAAGCCGGGCATCTTCACGTTAGGGGGCTTGGCTTCTAAAGCGTTGTGCATGTCGGGATAGAACGTCATAAATTTGGGCCAGAGATGCCCGAACCAAACGAAGTCCAGCTCGGGGAGCCGGCGCGCGACTTCTAGAAAGTCTAAGATGCCCTTGCGCGGAATGACGTTGCCGGCGCTGAAGACGGTGAAGCGCTGGAGCTGCAGAAGCTCTCGATAGTGCTGACGTTTTTCTGGATTGAACTTGAATCTCTGACGATCTACGGCGTTGCTGATGACAAAGATGGGCTTGGAGATCCCTTGCGCCCGGAGCTGCTCGCAGGCGTACTGGGAGCACGTCATAACAGCATCGCTCGACTCATAGAAATAATAAAGATATTTTTCATAGAGCCCCGAGATAGAATTTACCAGTGTGAAGCTGTCTTCAAAGTCATGTGCGCCGATGCTGTGCGCGTGCGCGATCACTTTCACGCCAAGATGCTGCGCACGCTTGAGGTAGAAGAGCGATTTGGGGCCGAAGAAGTGCAGATGCAGCAAGTCATAATCGTCGCGTGCCGGATCGTCGGTCACTTCTATGCCTGCGCTGCGCAGCGCGCGGCGCTGCTGTTCGAACGCCGTTCTGAAGCCGGATTTTGCCACCATCTCCGCCGCTTCTAAATAAAGACAGACCCTCATCTCAGTCCCCCTCTAGAATTGTCTGATAGAGCTCGTGCAAGCGCTGACCCACGCAGTCGAGCGCGTTCGTTTCGGCCAGAGCGCGGGCCGCTCTCCCTAAGCGCCTCTGTAATTCCGCATCGTCTGCCAACCGCTCCACTTGGCGTGAGAACTCTTCGACGGTGCTCCCCTTGAGACAGTTGACCCCGTCTTCAAATCCTAACGATTGATACTCCGGCAGATCGCGCAAGACGATAGGTCGTTCTAAAGCCGCGGCCTCCAAGAGCACCAGACCATGCGTCTCGCCGTATGAGAGATAGAGCAAGAGATCTCCAGCGCTATAGGCAGCCGGCGTATCTTCTACGAAACCGGGCATTCGCAGGTTGGCCGGCTGAGATGCCAGCGCTTCGTTCATATTGCCATCATAGGTCAAGATCTTCCCCCACAGGTGCCCGAACCAGATGAAATCGAACTTTTTGAGTCGGCGCGCCACGGAGATAAAATCAATAATACCCTTGCGCGGGATCACATTGCCGGCGCAGAAGACAGTAAAACGCTTTAATCTAAACTGTGCACGGCTTTGGGCTCTCCGGCGCGGGTCGAAGCGAAAGCGCTCCAGATCCACGCCGTTGCTGACCACATAGATGGGCGTGCGAATCCCCTGGGCTTCCAAAAGGCGCTTGGCGTGCTCGGAAGGCGTGAAAATAGCATCGCTCTGCTCATAGAAATATTGCAGATAGCGTTCATAGAGCGGGGCAAGTGTGTTAGAAAGCGTGAAGCTGTCTTTCAAGTCATACGCGCCGACGCTGTGCGCGTGCGCGATCACTTTTTTGCCCTGCTGTTTCGCTTTGATGAGATTATAGAACGAAAGCGGGCCGAACCAGTGCAGATGGAGAATATCATAATCGTCATTGGGGTCGGTCGTTATCTCTAAGTCCCGCTGCTGAAGCGCGCGCAACTGTTGGACAAACGCCGTGCGAAACCCCGAACGCCCGATGACGCTTTCCGCCTCCAGATAGAGACAGACTTTCATTTGGGTTGGCGTGGCTACTCCCATTCTATCGTCGCGGGCGGCTTAGATGTGATATCATAGACCACCCGCGTGACCCCCTCGACCTCGTTGGTGATGCGATTGGAGATGCGCTCCAGCACGTCGTAGGGCAGATGCACCCAGTCGGCGGTCATGCCGTCGCGGCTCTCGATGGCGCGCAGCGCCACGACGTGCCCGTAAGCTCGTCCATCGCCCAGAACGGCGACGGCGCGCACGGGCAGCAAGACAGCAAAATATTGCCAGATGGCGCGCGTCAGCCCTGCTTTGTAGATCTCTTCGCGGAGGATCGCATCTACTTTCTGTAAGAGCGCTACGCGCTCGGCTGTGACCTCTCCCAAGATGCGCACGGCCAGCCCCGGCCCGGGGAAGGGCTGCTCCCAGATGATCTCCTCGGGGATTCCCAGCTCCAGACCGATCTGACGCACCTCATCTTTGAAGAAATTTCTGAGGGGCTCAACAATTTTAAAATTTAATCTCTCCGGAAGCCCGCCTACGTTGTGATGGCTCTTGATCTTATCGGCCCCGCGCGCTGCTGCGTTCGGCGCGCCGCTCTCGATCACATCCGAATAGATCGTCCCCTGCACCAAAACGTCTATAGGCCCAGTCTCACATTCTAAGCGATGGGCCTCTTCTTCAAAGACTCTGATAAACTCTGCGCCGATGCGCTTGCGCTTCTCTTCCGGGTCGGTCACCCCCCGCAGCGCCTTCAAGAAGCGCACTTTTGCGTCTATAATTTTTAAGTCTATCTTTAGGCGCTCGAAAACCCTCTGCGTGCGTTCCACTTCTCCTGAGCGCAGCAACCCTGTGTCAACGAAGAGAGAGATCAAGCGCTCGCCAATAGCGCGATGGACTAGAACCGCTGCGGTGCTGCTGTCCACGCCGCCGGAGACGCCGATGAGAACATGGCGCGCCTCGGAGAGCTGGGCGCGCAGCTCAGAGACGATCTCGCCCACGCGATCAGCGGGACGCCAGCGCCCTTGAATTCGGCAAATATCAAAGAGAAAGTTCTTCAAAACTTCTCTGCCTTTAGGGGTGTGTGCGACTTCAGGATGAAACTGGATCCCATAGAAGAGCCCGTCGCGGCTCTTCATCGCAGCATGGGCCACATTGGCTGTCTTGGCCAGAGAGATAAATTCTTTGGGCAGTTCTTTGATCTCGTCGCCGTGGCTCATCCAGACCTCTTCGCGTTCTCCCAATCCCTGCAGCAAAGTATTCTGTCGCAGAATCTCTAAGGCGCTGGGGCCGTACTCGCGCTTCGCGCCCCGCAAGACTTTCCCGCCAAAATCGTGCGCCAACAACTGCATTCCGTAACAGATCCCCAAGATGGGAATTTTCAGTTTATAGATGTTCTTGTCGAGCTGTGGGGCTCCGGGGGCATAGACGCTGGCCGGCCCTCCGGAGAGGATCAGGCCCTTGGGGGCACGACGCTGGATCTCTTCGGCTCCAATCTCAAAAGAAACGATCTCAGCGTAGACCCCCAGCTCGCGTACCAACTTGGCAATCAGCTTGGTGTACTGCGAGCCGAAATCAACGATAAGAAGAGACTCCATAGAATATATACTTAGTTTAACAGAGAGAGCACGGGGGATGCAAACGGAGTGCTGCTTGCACGCTCTTGGTGCTTTTGCTATTGTAAAGCCACTCTACGCTTATGCCCAACATCCGACTGCGCGGCGTTTATAGTTTGGCTCTCAGCGCTTTGCTCCAAGAGCACGGCTGGAAGGTCGTTCAACCCTCTGAAGAATTGCAAGCCTATATTATGGGGGCCTCTCCCCCGGAGCCGTTCGATCTCCAGCTCTATGATCGCGATGATCTCCAAGGCGTCATCGTCGCTGGTGCAGATCTCTACGTGAAAGAACTGCAAAAGCTCTTGAACGAAGCGCTGCCGGACGCTCTCTTTTACACACCTTCTGTACTGCTCGAGGCGATCTATGTGGGCTTGGTACGCCGCCGACGCGCCTCCGGTTACGAGATCGACTTAGGGGGGATCACCGGATTTCTCCCCAAGAACGAAGCCAACGGTTCCCTGCGCTCCGGCGAAGCCCGGCGCGTCCAAGTCTGTGACCTTGCCGACGCGGGAGAGCAAGCGATCTTGACCAGCGAGCTGAGCATCGCGGGACGCTTTGCGGTGCTTTCATCCAGAGAAGGCGTGGGCATCAGCCGAGAGATCAAAGATCTTCAAGAGCGCGAGCGGCTGACACAGCTGGGCAGACGCTGTGTCTCCCAGCATTGGGGAGTGATCTGGCGGACGGCTGCGCAGGGGCGTGATACTGAAGAACTGCAGAGAGAGATCGAATCGCTTAAGATAGTTTTTGCGCAGCTCGACGATCATCCCCGCGACGGGATCCCCGGCCTGCTCCGTCCCGGAACTCCTACGCTGATCGTCAAATTCTCCGAAGGGAGCCGGCGCGCTCTCGACCTCTGGAAATCGCGTTTTGTTGCCCCTATAATGAGAAGAACCAAGCACTAGGAGGTTATCATTCCGTGAGCAAGAAAGCAGCCAAGCAAGCATCCAAGTCGGCAGTGAAGAAGCCTTGGTACTTGCAATCGCCCGTACTGTTAGGCGTCGGCGTTGCCGCGTTGTTGGTGATCCTTATCGTAGCTGCGAATATCTTTTTCACAAAGCCCAAAGAGCAGCGTGCCGTCGGTCAAGATTTCAATGCCGAGATGGGCGATCCCAACGCCCCGGTTGTCGTCTATGAGTACTCGGATTTTCAATGCCCTGCTTGCAGCTATTTTAATCGCGAGCACAAACCCGTATTAGAAGAGAGACACATCAGGACGGGCAACGTGCGCTTTATCTATCGGAATTTTATCGTCAAGGGTGAGAAGTCTTACTTGGCGGGGGAGGCGGCTTACTGTGCAGCCGACCAAGGGGCCTTCTGGGCCTATCACGATACGCTCTTTGAGCACCATGACCGGGGCGCGGACTTCAATAAAGCTAATTTGTTGCGCTTCGCACGCAATCTCGGACTCAAAGAAGAAGAGTTCAAAAACTGTCTGGACGAGCGAAAGTATGCGCAGAAAGTGCGCGAGGATATGGACGAGGGCATTCAGAGAGGCATCAACGCTACGCCGAGTTTTTATGTGCATGGTACGCTGGTTCGCGGCGCCAATTATCTGGAACTATTGGCCGCCATTCAACGCAATCTTCCCCCGGAAAGAAGATAAAGACAGACAGAGTAGAGGCGAACGACCGTTCGCCCCTACACACAGAACTCTATGAGATGGCATCTCTGGACGCTTCTGCTCTTGGCTCTGGCCGGCATCGGCGTCTCCGGATATTTGACCTATGCAGAATTCACGAACACGGAGCTCCTCTGCTTGGGCGATGGCAACCCGTGCGAAGTCGTGCAGACTAGCATCTATGCCCGGATCGGCCCGATTCCCGTCGCGGTGCTCGGACTGGCAGGCTATATGTTCTTGGCGCTCGTCACGGTCTTGCAATTGAAGACTTCAGGAGAGAGCCGCAAGGCGCTGGCCGGACTCAGTTTCGGTCTCGCGCTGGGCGCTTTTCTCTACTCGGCCTATCTTAGCTATCTGCAGCGCTTCGTCATCGGTGAGATCTGCACCTGGTGTGTAGCCTCTGCTGCGATTGTCACGCTGATCTTCGCGCTGACGGTATGGGAGTTGCGCGCTTTGACTCTGTCCGACTCGCCGCCGGACGCTTCTGATGCGTGAACTGCTCTCTATTCTCTTAACTCTCTTAACGTTGCTCTGGGGCTTCAGCCCAGTGGCGCAGGCCCAGCCGCGTTTTGAATCTGTCGAGTTCGGATT
Source organism: Candidatus Acetothermia bacterium (assembly GCA_022683945.1). Lineage (GTDB taxonomy): Bacteria > Bipolaricaulota > Bipolaricaulia > RBG-16-55-9 > DRXL01 > SKYB132. The sequence goes on from JAJHSH010000059.1 coordinate 9,811, forward strand.
TCATGGACGCTATCTCCCTGATACGCTCACCCCTCTGTCTGTTTCCATCGGCAACGGCAGCACGGCTGTCAATGCGATCTTAGAGGTCACACAAGAGCTGAAGACTGGGAGCGATGTAGTCGAAAGAGTTCGGATAGCTGTAGCGCTGCCTCCCCGCACACGCAAGACGCTCTCGCTCGACTTTCACGTCCGCGGCGTCAGTGCGCCCGTTAGGCTGCGCCTGCTTCACGAAAACGGTCGCGAGCTAACCCGAACGGAGATCGAACTCCGCGAGCGCTGGAGCGAGCGACCCTTCACGCTAGCACTCGAAACGCAAGAGATACCCAACGCCGAAATCTATGAGTTCGCGAAACTCCCCAAGCGCTGGACAAGCTATGAGAGCCTCCGGCGTCTCTACTGGGGCCGGCTCGACCCGGCCCGCCTGAGCGAGGAGCAGCGCACGGCTCTTTATCAATGGATCTTGCGCGGCGGCGAGCTGGTGATCTTGGGAGGGCGCTATGCGCTTGAACATACGGGCCGTGTTCTCCCTCTCCATCGAGCGTCGCCTGAGACACCCCAGGGCTGGTGGATGGCCCTTTCTCCCCTGAGTCACTACCAGATCATAGAGGACGCCGGCATCGTGCAACTTGGAGGAGAGCCTCGTCCCGGGGCACGTGTCATCGCCAGAGATTCACAAGGGCGTCCCCTCTGGTGGGAGCGCTCGCTGGGATTGGGACAGGTCCGGCTAAGTGCTATAGAAACTCCCAACCAATGGGAGAGGCTCACAGAGAGAGCGCGCACCCGTTCTGATGAAGCCCTCTTTGTAGAGAGGACGCTGGGAAGAGAGACGATCCCAGTGCCGGCGCGATTGTGGCTCATCTTGATGATGGCGTTCTTCGCTCTTGGCGTTGCAGTCTTAGGTGCATGGCGACTGCGCTTGACGGTCGTATGGACGCTGTCCATCACCCTCTTGCTCTGGGCCTATCTACGCCAGCCAGATTTCTCTCGCCAGTACTATAGCTTAGAGATGAATCTGTTGTGGGGTTGGAGCGGCGAGTCGTTCGCTTTGGAGCAGAGTTGGTATGCCATCTTCGCGCGTCGCGCGGGAGAGCAGCAGCTCACAGTTCGCAGCGACAGCGTCCAGAACTTAGCGCGCTCAGGACAGGTGCCACAGGCGCTATCCGTCACGGCAGGTTCACCGCAACTGGAAAAACAATTGCGTTTTTACAGCGAACCAATATCTGTGCGTTCATTCAAAGTCGAGCGCTTCTCCCCGACGGAGATCGAGTTCTTTGTTGACTCTTCTCTCCATCCTCCGAGAGTTTTGATATATAATAGATCGTCGGTTAAACTGGAACAGGCAGCCGTGCGTTGGAGAGGCTCGTTCTATATACTGGGAGAGATCGCTGCGAAGAGCGAGAAAGAGAGCGTGCTGCAAGCGACTGTGACCGAAGCGGAATGGACGCGCAATTTGGATGAGCCCGCGCGCGCCCTCTGGCAAGAGGTGCGGACCTCGCTTGCTCCTGTGGCCCTCGTAGCGTGGCGCACGATGAACCCGTCGCTGCTGGGTGATCGTGAAACCGAGCTGCGCCGCGCTCGGAATTTCGTAGCGATCGCCGGCGCGGAGAGAGATTTATGAGCATCTATAAATATTTACAGACGGTGCAAGCGTCGTTCAACGAGAGCAGATTGCTCTCTTCACCAAGTTGGTTTCTGGGCTATTTGGTCTTGACAGGTATACCACTTTTGCTCGCCCTGCCCGGCCCCAGTCGGATCGACGAATGGCTGGAGCCGAAGACGAATTTTCTCGGTGTCTTCAGCGTTGTCGCCCCTCTGTTATTGATTCTATATGCACTGAACATGGGCGTTGCTCATGCGAAGTCTTCTCCATCGGTATATGCACTGGCGGGCCCCGTAGCGCTATTGGTTCTGCTCTCGCTGCCCTACTGGACGATCTATCAAGGATTGACGGTCCTCGCGCCGGAGCGCCTGCTCTTCGCGCTGATCTATCTTCTGGGCCAGGGTCTTTGTTGGGCCTACGGGGGCTGGCTGATCGCACTGCGCTGGCCTTCAGAGATCATGCAGTTCAATATTAAATATGCGCTCTTGGCCTTCGTGCTCATCACGACGTTCTTTGTTCTGCATCCCCTCAATCCGTTTCTCATGCTCTCGCTCTGGCTCAGTGAAAGTCCCCTACACGGTCAAGGGGTCTTTCTTGCTGTCGGGTACGGTGGACTCTTAATCATCCTGATGATTCTCAGCTTTTGGATCTCACGGGTAAAAACAAAGGAACCGAGATGAATCGCTTTGAGCTTTGGATCATCCGACTGGTGCGGCGCGCCCGCCTCGTGCGCGGCTTGGAGATGAGCAGTTGGGCCCTTCTGTTGAGCTTAAGTGTTACGCTGATCGGGCTGCTGCTCGAAATATTCTTCGGGCGCTTGCTCTCTCCGTGGATCTGGCTCAGCGCAAATCTTCTCGTCGCTCTCGGAGCTTTCTCTTGGGGCTGGCTCTATCGTTTAGAGATCTCTCCCTTGCTCTATCAGGCCGACCGACGCATCGGTTGGGGCGAAAAGCTCATCACGCTCTATGAGCTGAAAGCAGAAAGATCCGCATTCGCGCCGCTCTTGGAAGCGCACTGGGAGCGCTTGATTGAGCGTCAGCCCGTAGCTTTTGAGAGAGCGCTGGAGAGCACGGCGCAGCGCCGCTGGGCAGGTGTGTTCGCTCTAAGCCTCTTCTGTCTTGCTTTAACGAACTATTTGGTTCTTAGTTCTTCAACTTACGTCTCTGTGGAGAGAGAGACGCTGCAGAAGACTAGCGCGGCAACCCGCGTACAGATTCCCGCTTCAGAAGCAGCGCTCACAGGCAAGATCGACGAATGGCGCCAACGATTGAGCGATGCCCGCGCTGCCCTCGCCCAAAACCCCCATGACCCGCGCGCACGGACAGCGCTCGAACAATTGCAGAGAGAGATCGCAGAGGCCCAAGACCGTCTCTCGCCCGTACCTCCGACGGGCAAGCAGAATCCAGAACCGGCGCCTTCAGGGAAGAGAGATCAAAACTCCGATGCGAAAGCGACCGATGAGCCCGGCGGCTCTCTCGGTCCTAAGGGCCAAGATTCGGATAAGCTTGAACAGATCGCGCGCGATCTGAGAGCTATCCAGGGAAAGGCCCAAGGGCTCTCGCCCGATGAGCTGCGCAAGCTGCTCGATGACTTGCGCTCTGAGAACCCTGAGGCGCTCGCTCTGCTCGAAGGACCAACGAATTCCGCTGAGACACCAGAAGAGTTCAGCCGCCAACTCGAAGAGGCGCTCAAAAATTTGGAAGAGCAAGCGTCGCTGCAACAACAGCTGGCAGACTTGCAAAGAGAGATTCAAGAGACGCAGCGCGATGAGCGTCCCACAGCAAGCCAGGGCGAATCGGAATCTGCGAACGAGCCTTCTCAAGGACGGACTCCAGCAGCCGGAGAGGGAGAAGGCCCACGCAATCCCGAAGGGACTTCTCAGCCTTCGGGAAGCAAGGGCACGGCCCCGCTCGACCCGGAAGCCGAACGCGATCTTCCCGATCTATCGGAGTTGCGCGAACAGATCCGTCAGATACCCGTTAGCGGGAGCCAAGAAGAACAACTTCAAGTGCTCTTTGAGATCTTTCAGGCCGGGATGCCCGATAACACTAAAGCTGCGGCCCGAGCGAGAGCGACGCAGATCGACTATCAGAGAATCGAGACGCTGCTGGATGCGCTCGCCGTACCGACAGAGCTGCGCGAGACCGTGCGCAAGTATTTTCTCTCGCTGGCGCAAAAATCCCCCTGATATTCTATTCCTATGACCGTCCTCCAGAATACAACGATCTTCGCTGACGGCCGGCTCAGCAAGGCCGACATCGCATTTGACGAGAAGATTCGCGCAATCGGAGCTTCTCTTTCGGGTGATGAGAAGCTCGACGGTTCGGGAAAACTCGTCCTCCCCGGAGCTATTGATGTTCACGTGCACGCCCGCGATCTGAATCAGTCCTATAAAGAAGACTGGCGCTCTTTGGGAAGGGCAGCTGTTGCGGGCGGTGTAACGACGGCCTTTGCTATGCCCAACACCGATCCCCCTTTAGATACAGTCGAGATCGTTCGAGAATATCGGCGGCGCGCGTCGGCTGCGCCGGTGAACGCGTTTATCTATGGCGGCATCACTCGCGAAAATATTGCGCAGTTAGTCAGCTTAGCGAACGAAGTGGACGGCTTCAAACTCTATCTGGGCGAGACGACGGGGAATCTCGTTATCAGAAATAAGAGCCTCCATCGCTCGATCTTCAAGACGGTAGCGCAGACCAAGAGAGTGCTTGCGGTGCACGCTCAACGCGACGGCGCTCCGGCCATAGTCACCCAACACGAATCAGACGATATCGGCTATGTGCTCGATTTGGCGGATGCTTATGGGACGAAGCTCCATCTGGTGCATGTGACCACCCGGCGCGGCACCGAGAAGATTCTGGAGGCCAAGCATTCTAAACTAGACGTGACGTTTGAGATCTGTCCCCATTATCTCTTCTTCACCGATAGGGATCGGAAGGAGCGTGGCGCGTGGCTCAAGATAAACCCGCCGTTGGCAACTGAAGAAGATCGTGAGTTTCTCTGGTGGGCTTTAAGAGAGAACCTGATAGATATAGTAGCCACAGACCATGCGCCGCACACGGTGGCGGAGAAGAGTCTGAGTTATGAGAGAGCACCGGCAGGAGTGCCCGGCGTAGAATATATGCCGGTGCTTCTGCTCGATGCTGTTAATAATAAAAAACTCTCGCTCGATCAACTGGTTGCAGTCTGCTCTGTAAACCCTGCGAGGCGCTTTGGGCTTGCCAAAGGTGAGCTGAGCATTGGGCTTGACGCCGATCTCGTCGTTGTGGATATGAACGTAGAGAAGAGGATCACGCGCGAGATGGTGCGCAGCAAATGCGGCTGGTCACCCTATGAGGGGATGAGACTGCGGGGGTGGCCGGTGATGGTCTTTGTAGGAGGCAGACTCGTACACGGCGCAGAAATTGGGACTGATGACAGAGCATCGCGCTAAAAGCCGCTCAGTTGGCTTTGTCTAGGATGAAACTGTTATAATAACTCACTAACGAGACAGATACGCTTTAAAGGGGATTTAATCAGGCTTCGTTGTTGGTTTTGTAGTCCGTTAATCTTGGCTAACAGACCTTTTAGCGATAGGCCAACAACCCCACTAACGCACCCACCGCAGCGATGATCCAGAATCTCAGGGTGATGAGCGTCTCCGGCCACTCTTGATTAGGGAGATAGAATTTATAGTCTACGCCCTTCGCTTGCTCAAAGTGATGATGCAACGGAGCGATCTTGAAGACGCGCTTCTTCAGCAATTTGAAGCTCGCGATCTGAATGAGCACCGAGAGCGATTCCAGCACGGGGATGAACGCGATCAGCGGGAGCAAGAGCGCCGTCCCCGTACTAAGAGCCAGCGCGCCCACCAGGCCCCCAAGCGCGAACGACCCCGTGTCGCCCATAATGACCCGCGCGGGATGGGCGTTCCACCACAGAAATCCCAACAGCGCTGCTATCGTTATAAAGACGATGCTCAAGAGCGTCGGCTCATTCTGGAGCCAGAGAATCACCCCATAAGCGCCCAGAGCGATCAGTGTGACTCCCCCTAAGAGTCCGTCAAGTCCATCTGTCTCGTTGAAGGCGTTCACGGTGCTGATGAAGACCAGCATCAGAAAGACCAGAGCAAGCGCCGGGGAGAGGGTAATAGCATCGCTCAAGAAGGGCAGCTTTAACGACGGTAGTCCTCCCCATGTCCACCAGCCTAACATAACACAGAACAAAAACTGCAAGAGCAGCTTGTAGCGCACCGGCAGCCCGCGCGCGTGCTGCTGAAAGAATTTCAGACCGTCATCGAGCATCCCGATCAGCGCGAATCCCAGAGTCGCTCCCGTGACGAAGAGAGCTTCAGCGCTCCATGACCCTGTGACGCTTGTCCACACAGCCCCACCTAAGAGAAATACCATCAGAAACGGCAGGCCTCCCGCAGTGGGAACGCCCTTCTTGTGGGTGTGAATCTCTGGGCCGTAGTCGCGAATGGGCTGGCCGCGTTTTTGGCGCTCTTGCAATGCTATCCACAGGCGGGTTAGTATGATATTGCCCAGAAAGACGGCGAGTAAAAATATCGCAAGCTCCATAACACGTTGAGCATAGATAGAATCTGCGTAGTGAGCAATTGGCTCTGTCCGTCGCGCAGGGGACAGAGGGGGCGAGCTGACAGCGGATTTCTGTAGCAGATTAAGCTGATTTCCAGAATCTGCTCTCATACTAATTTCACATCATGTTGTCGCTTTTGAGCCGGTGGATTGAGCATCCGGCCTGAATGTGATATCATGAACTTGATTTAGTATCAGCTCATAAAAGTTGCAGCCCACGTGAAAGCGGCTCATGATTCATGGAGGATATGCGCACCGGCATCGGCATTGACTTTCACAGATTTGCTGCGAACCGCAAGCTCATACTGGGAGGCGTGGAGATCCCGCATGAGCGCGGGCTGACCGGGCATTCCGACGCCGATGTGCTCTTGCACGCCATCTGCGATGCGCTCTTAGGGGCCGCGGCTCTTGGCGACATTGGCAGACACTTTCCCAACTCTGACCCCCAGTACAAAAATATCTCCAGTCTGCGCTTGCTCTCGGAGACGAAGCAGAAGATCACAACCGCTGGCTTTCAGATCGAAAACATAGACGCGACGGTCATCGCCGAGCAGCCGAGATTGGCGCCCTATATCCCCAAAATGATCTGCAAGATTGCGGAGACGCTGAAGATCGAAGCCTCGCAGATCAATATCAAGGCAACGACATCGGAAGGGTTGGGGGCTTTAGGGCGTGCAGAGGGAGTTGCGGCGCTGGCTATCGCTTTGCTCAACGCCCGAAAAGCCGCATAATGTCGTTATAGGTGATCAACACGATCAGGCCCATCAAGACAATAAAGCCGATATAGTGCACCATGCCTTCGCGCTCCGGCGGGATCGGCTTGCGCCGCACCATTTCGATCAAGAGAAAGACAATTCTGCTGCCGTCGAGCGCCGGAATGGGCAGAAGATTAAAGAGCCCTAAGTTGAGACTCAGTAGCGCGACAATGGATAGGAATGTCACCCAGCCAAATTGCAGCGCTTGCCCCAAAATTCCCGCGATCCCCACCGGCCCACTCAGCGCTTGACCCGGCGATAAACGCTGCGCAAAGATGTCTCTCACGGCATTATAGAGCGCCACCACAGAATCCCACGAGCGCTGCGCCCCCAGTATGATCGCCTCTAGTAAATGGGGTCGTCGCTGCCAGAGCTCCGGCGTCAGCCCATCTAAGATCTCTTTTTCGGTGCGCCCCACCAGCGAGATCGGCGCGAGCGTTAATCTCTCTCCGCCGCGCTCGATCAGCAGCACGGCGCGCTCATTCTTGAGCAGGAGATCGCGAACCTGCCAGAAACTCTGCACGGCTATTCCATTGACACTCAAGATGCGATCTCCTGCTTGCAGGCCCTGTTGCGCCAAGAAAGCGCCCGGATCGAGTGCGGCAATCTTGCTGGATGTGGAAAAGGGCGCAAAATTGACCCCGATAATATAACGCCCATCGCGATCCGACCAGGTCGGAGTCACGGTTGCTTTCACAAGCTCATCGCCCCGGCGCGCCTCGATCTCGACGGGATTGGCCCCCGTGGCGCGAATCACCCTCTGCAACTGGGCGATAGAATAGATCGTCTCATTCTGGACGCGCTCGATCTTGTCACCGATCTGCAAATACCCCTCAGCAGGGCTCGGACGGTCTGGCGCTATACTGACAAAACCTGCGACTTGGAGATAGGGCAACCCGAAGATCGCAACGACGGCGATCATAATAAAAATAGCCGCGATGATGTTCATCACCGACCCGGCCAGCACGATGATCATGCGCTGCCACGCAAGCTTGGCGGTGAAGAGCCGCTCCGGTGGGACAGCTTTGTCTTCCTCGCTCTCGCGATCTTCCCCGGCCATGCGCACATAACCGCCGATGGGCAATAAGCGAAGCGAGTACTCGGTCTCACCGCGCTTGCGCTTCCAGAGCGCCGGGCCCATCCCAATCGCAAATTGGTGCACCCAGACGCCAAAGCGCCGCGCTGCGAAGAAGTGCCCCCACTCGTGAATCAAGACCAAAAACGCTATCGTCGCTATAAAAGCTAGAATCGTCACTACAAGTGTCATGCGTCTGTATCCTCCAAGTGCTCCGCCAAGATAGAGAGAATTCGTTTCGTCTCTGGAGTGGGGCGATACTCTTCGTTCACGCTCCACCCCACGATCCATATTACCCGATGAGCGTCACAAATCAAGGGGAGGGTGTCGCGCTCTTCGCGAGGGATTTTTTTGTCTACGAAGAGATCTTGTAGTTTCTTAGTGCCTTCTTTGAGTCGGATGCGGTCGCCGGGGCGACGGCTGCGCACCACCAGACTCCCTTGGATCTTGTCGGCGTTGATGAAGGCCCTCACCCCCGACCCCTCTCCTGTTACCC
>JAJHSH010000035.1 GCA_022683945.1 Candidatus Acetothermia bacterium
CGCGCACGACGCCCCTCTGAAAGAGCCCGCGTCGCAGCGTAAAGTGAACGTGAACGTCTTCTAAGCGCAGCATCTCTTGCATGCTCACCCGGCCCTCGATTTCCTCGACCCCTCTCTAGCCCTCCCCGTATACGGGGAGGGAACGGGTGGGGTAAGGGTTCTCTGTTCTGCCAATAACCAACAGAAGGCTCGACTTCTATTCGTCGTGACGAAGGGCGGAGGCGGCTGCTCGCATCGCGCAAACGCATAGGGGCAGCGCGGCGCGAAGCGACACCCCTTTGGAGGATCTGTCAATCCCGGCGGCGCTCCGGGGATAAAAGAGGGCGGCTTGTCCGAGCGTAGCAGCGGCATACTCTCCAGCAGCCCTTGAGTATACGGATGAGTCGGGCGTTGCAAGATCTCTTCGACGGGACCTTCTTCTGCTAATTGTCCCGCATAGGCGATCCCCAGACGATCACAGAGATCGCTGGCCAGCGCGATGTCGTGGGTGATAAAGACAAACGTCAGTCCTAGTTCAGACTTCAAGCGCTTCAAGAGATTCATAATCTGCGCTTGCACACTGACGTCGAGGGCCGAGGTCGGCTCATCGAGAATCACCAAATGGGGATTGAAGACCAGCGCTGTAGCGAGCACCACGCGCTGTTTCATCCCGCCGGAAAGCTCATGGGGGAAGCGCTCGGCCGTCTCAGGCGGAAGCCCGACCAATTTTAAGATCTCTTTGACGCGCGAGAAAGCCTTCTCTTTAGGGATCTGGCCGTCTTCCAAGAGAGGCTCCGCGATCTGATAGCCGACTTTGAGCACGGGGTTGAGCACGTTCATCGCGCCCTGAAAGGCCATAGATATTTTGCGCCAGCGGATCTGGCGACGAAACTCTTCATCGGAGAGCGAGAGCAGCTCGCGGCCATCCAATCGCACGCTTCCCGTGTAGGTGTGGACGTTCTTGGGCAGAACCCGAATCAGCGCCAGCGCGATGCTGCTCTTGCCGCAGCCCGACTCCCCCACAATTCCTAATGCTTCTCCCTTCTCTAACGAAAAAGAGACGCGATCTACGGCTCGTAACGGCCCGCGATGTGTGTCATAATAGAGCGTTAAATCCTGAACTTCTAGAAAAGCCATCTATCTACATTCTCCTCAAGCGCGGATTGACGATAGGCTCCAGCGCTAAAGCCAATAACAAGAACGTAACAGCAGTAAAGACGATGAGCAACCCCGGCGGGAGCACCCACCACCAGTATCCCAAATACACAGCTCCCGTGCGAAAGCCGCGCTCTAAGATCTGTCCCCACGTCGGCAGCGACGGGTCGCCCAGCCCCAAGAAACTCAACCCCGCTTCGGTCAAGATCGCCGAGGGCGTAAAGAAGATGAGCTGTGCGAAGATATAGGGCCCAACTTGCGGAAAGATATGCCGCGTCATGATGCGCCAGCGCGAAGCGCCTAAACTCTTCTCAGCTTCGATCAGTTGGCCTTCGCGCAACTGCAAGACCATCGGGCGCAGGATAATGGTCAATCCCGTCCAGCCAAAGATCGCAATGAAAAGCATAATATAAAAGAGATTCGAGCCCATGAGCACTACTAAGAAGATCAGCAGCGGCAGCGTCGGGACGCTGACCACGATGTCTGTAAATCTCTGAATGAAGGCATCTACCCAACCCCCGAGATAGCCGCTGAGAATCCCCAAGGTCGCGCCCACAAACGTCGTCAGAATGGAGACGAAGAGCCCGATGAAGAGCGCGACGGGGAAGCCAAAGAGCAAGCCCTGAGCCAGATCGCGACCGATCGTATCCGTGCCCATCAGCCCGTAGGCCGAGCCGCCTAGTACTACTGTGAGCTTCTCTACGGTATCCCGTGGCTCTGGGGTCTCGACGCGGATGCGCAGCTCGTAGCGTCCGGGCAGGGGGCGAAATTCGCGCTCTTGGACGGGGGTGCCCAGGAGTGCTGCAGAGACCTGATCTCGCAAAGCCGCTGCTGTAATGTTTAAGTTGAACTCGGTGCGCAACCAACTTGCGACGACAGACTGAACAGCCGCATCGGCGCTGAGCGAGAACCGTCTTGGGGTTTCATAGCGAATATAGGGCGGGGCTTCGTTTGCTTGCGGCCGTAGAGGTGTATGACGAAAGAGTCGGACTTCTTTGCCGTCGGGACGCAGCAGCGAGAGCGCGATCACCGGCGGACGTTCGCGATAGAAGTCTATCTTTCCCAGAGTGAGCGAGATAAATCTGGGCGGTGCGTTCCCCCAATCGAAAGCGACTGTGTAGAGTCGTCCGGTGGCATCGCTCTGAGTGGGGGTGCGCAGCTCCAAGATCGTATGCGGGACGGCGCTCACGCCAAAGAGCGTTATCCAGAGCGGCGGAGCTTCTTTAGGGTAGTCCACCCACAGAGCCGGGTTGTTCCAGACTTTCAGGCCATAGTCCAGCGGGTACTGCGTCAGCACATAGACGGAGACCGCGACGATAAACCCCAGAAAGACCAAGCCGATGCGTCCGGGCCCGCTCGCCAAAAAAATTCTTAGAAAACTTCGTTCTTCCATGATTGAGGATACCTAACCCCCCTTGCCTCCTTCTCGACCTCTCCCCCTACGCC
>JAJHSH010000061.1 GCA_022683945.1 Candidatus Acetothermia bacterium
CCCCGTATACGGGGAGGGAACGGGTGGGGTAACGGGAGAAGGGTCAGGGGTGAGGGCCACCACGTCGCTGCGCTCGCGGGCGTCTAAGAGAATAATAACATCCACGACGCGCTCTTGCTCGAATTCGTTCAAGATGGGCCGATCTCGGCGAGCGGTGGCCTTCCAATTAAGATAGCGTTGGGGATCGCCGGGATAGTAGTCGCGAACGCCGAAGAACTCTAAACCCGGCCCGCCCAGCTGCGCTTTGACTTGTCCAGAATAGATGCGCGTGCGCCGCGGTCTCATAGAGAGTCTGGCGATCTTCTCAAACGCGGGAAGCACCAAGAGCTCGCTCTCGCAGGGCAGTTCCAGCACTTGGCGATAGAGTCCCAACGTGTCGCTCGCGAGGACGCGCACGGCCGGCCAGCGCAGCAGCCCACGCTTGGCGCTCACGGAGTACTCCAACAGAGCGCTCTCTTCTCTCTCGAGCGTCACGATCTTTGCGAGAGTGCCTGTGACCACCGTAGCTCGGAACGGCAGAGACTCTTGAATCTCTACGATCTCCAGCGTCTCTTGACTCTGGTTCCGGATCTCCAGAGCGATCTGAACTCTCTCGTTGCTGGTGGCTTGTTTTGTACCGAGAGTACGCCGCGCCGCTAGGTTCAGTGTGGGCAAGAGACGATAGTATCCGACAGCGAGATAGCAAAGAAGGGGCAACGCCAGCGCGAGCAGCTCCCCACGATGGAGCGCCCAACTCGCCCCGATCAACACAAAAGCTGCACTGCCCAGAAAAGCCCAGCGCCGTTGGCCTAGCAACATAAATTAGTTTCTACGGCTGAACGTCTCCTGCCAGCCGACGAGCTTGGTTTTCTCATCCCAGATCTTGATCTCATCAATCAGCGCCGAGGCGCGCTGCGACTTGACGTCGTTGGGATGGTCATCGAGGATGAGACAGACCTCGTCAATGCGCTGGCCTGCGGGCAGCTTAGCGTTCTTGATAATAAAGTCGCTGTGAGCTTCGGTGCGCGTTGTGCTGATCGCCGCGATCACTCTGCCGCCTAAGCACTGTTGCGATTCGGCTCTTAGCTCTATGCGAAAGATCGCGCCGTCATTGACGGCCAAGCGCAGATAGAGCTGGGGATAGGCCGTCGTGCTCAAGCTTTTTCCCGAGGTAGAAGCGATGCAATACTCGTCGCCGGGATCGTTGGTTACCAGCCAAAAGTATGCCGACTCGTTGTGTAAGCTCGCGCCGGGAGCGTCGTCCCATAGGCCAAAATCTCCATAGGGAGCCACGCCCCAACACGTGACCTTCCACAAATGAGAGATGAACGAAATCTGTTGCGGAGCTAGCGCGTGTGGCTCGCTTGGAGTCGGCTGAAGATTCTCTGTGCATCCCGTTAAGAGAAGAGCTAAAATGACCAGCCAATACTTGGACATCGAAAGGCCTCCTTGCGCAATACTCTAGAGAATACGGTAGCAGAGAACGCTGAAAAATTCAAATAACTATGGCAAGATAAAGACGAGCAGCTCTTGGGGGCCGTGCACCCCGATCACCGGCGTCAGTTCTATATCGGCTGTGCGGCTCGGCCCGGTGATGAAGAGAAAGTTCTGGGAGGTCTGTTTGAGCTTCTGCTCGCAGAGAGCGAAACCCTCTTCAAGTGTGGCGACGATCTGGTTCGTGCGCACGAGAGCGATATGCACCGGCGGCAGCGCCGTGACCAGCTCCCAATCGCCGGCTCCGCTTCCGAGCAAGAGAGAGCCCGTCTCAGCGATGGCGAGATCAGCTCCCGAGATCCCCACGTCCGCGCGAGCGATCTCGCGTCCGGTGATGAGCTCATAGCCAGCGCCGCGCAGCACGCGCTCCAGACTCACTTCTCGTGCTAACGGGAAGTCTGAGAGTGCTAGGGTGCGAGCCTGACGCAAACGGAGCGAATCGAGCAGGATCTGAAGCGCTTGCTCGCCGGACTCGACGCGCTGCGCCTTGCCCGCTACACGCTCCAACTCGTCTATGAAACGCTCGATCAGAAGACCCATTCGACGAACCCCAAAGTAGGGGCGAGGTTACCTCGCCCCTACTACAGACGCACAAGCTGAACTGCTGAGCTATTGTAGAGACAACGGATGCGCTCGTCAAAGGAGTTTGTTAAGATAGCTTTATCGTGAACTCAGCACCGGGGCAACGCGCTCTTTCGCAAGAACAGGTCTTGCGCGCGTGGTGGCCCCTCGCAGCGAGTTGGATGCTCATGGGGCTGGAACTCCCCGCCCTCAGCGCCGTCGTCGCCCGACTCGCCCACCCCGAAATTCATCTTGCCGCCTACGGCGGCGTCGTCTTCCCCATCGCGCTCATCATCGAGTCGCCCATTATTATGCTATTAGCTGCTTCTACAGCCCTGAGCCGAGATTGGGCCAGCTATCTCAAAATGCGACGCTTTATGATGATCGCCAGCGCAGGGCTTACTCTCTTACACGTTGCGCTGGCCTTCACGCCCTTATATGATCTCGTGCTGGTGCGCCTGCTGAATCCCCCGAAAGAGATCATCGAGCCTGCGCGTCTGGGGCTGATGCTGATGCTCCCCTGGACATGGGCCATTGCTTATAGACGCTTTCATCAAGGCGTGCTCATCCGCGCCGGACAATCGAACACTGTCGGGCTTGGAACATTGGTGCGCTTGAGCGCCAATATCATCGTTTTGGCCATCGGCTACAGCCTACAGACGCTGCCCGGCATCGTCGTGGCCACAAGCGCCGTCTCGGCTGGAGTGATCAGCGAGGCGCTCTTTGTGGGCTGGCGTGTGCGCCCGGCCTTGGAGGGGCTCAAGAGAGCCCCGGCGTTGGCACAATCTTTAACGTGGAGCGCCTTTGCGCATTTCTATCTGCCCTTAGTGATGACTTCTCTTTTGACGCTGCTCGCGCTGCCCTTGGGGAGCGCGGGCATGAGCCGGATGGACCAAGCATTAGCTTCTCTGGCTATCTGGCCCGCTCTTTCTGGAATACTCTTTCTGTTGCGCAGCGTCGGGATCGCCTACAACGAAGTGGTCGTGGCGCTCTTAGAGCAGCCGCGAGCCGTAGAGAGCCTGCGACGTTTTGCTTATAAAATTGCTATAGTGACGACGCTGGTGCCGTTATTGGTCGCGGTCACGCCGCTGGGAGAGTTCTGGTTTGCGCAGGTTTCGGGGCTTCCCCCGGAGCTGGCCGCTCTGGCTCAAACGGCGCTGGGTTTAGCTGTTCTCTTGCCGGGGTTTACCGTCTTGCAGAGCTTCTTTCAGGGGGTATTGATGCACGACCGGCAGACACGGGGGATCACCGAAGCTGTGGCGCTCTCGCTGTTGACGAGCGCGCTTATTTTGGGCTTGGGGATCGCTGGAGGAGATCTGACGGGGGTTTATATCGCTCAGATTGCGTTTGTGATCGGGGCGGCTGTGCAGACGCTCTGGCTGTGGAGAAGGAGCCGCTCGGCGCTGTTGGCCATACAGAACCGAGAGCAAGCTGATAGTCAAGTCGTCCGTGCGCCCGCAGAAGCATCGCAGCGAGCCTGCTGATTCGTTTCTGGGTGTATTGCTAGCCGGCCTCTCGTGGATTCGGGGGCGCTAGGATCGTCTGAGAAACGCCCAAGAGCACCACAGCTCCTCCGGCGATCTGCAAGAGTGTGAGTGGCTCTCCTAAAAAGAAGAAGGCGAGTGCAAACGTCAGCACGGGAACTAGATTATTAAAGATGGCCGTGCGCGCCGACCCCAAGCGTTGTACTCCCCAAGACCAGATCAAATAAGCCAGCGCTATGGAGATCAAGCCCGCATAGAAGATAATCCCCCACGCTTCCCAAGAGACCGTACTCCAATCTTGTTGGCGCACTTCCCAGAACGCGAAGGCCCATAATGCCGGCACCCCTAAGAGCAACCCCAGCGCTGAGATCCGCAAGGGCGAGTATCTCTCTAGAACGCTCTTTTGCAAGACCGTGTAGCCGGCCCAACAGAGCGCTGCGAGCAGCGTCAACGCATTCCCCAAGAATGGGTCTTTCGCTAACATCTGATGATTGTGATCGCGCGCCGGCGTGCCCAGAGTCACGAGAACGATCCCAGCAAACGCCACCACGATCCCCAGCCACGTCTTTGCGGTGATCCTCTCTAAGCGCAATAGAACAGCCAAGAGGGCCGTCCAGAGGGGGATGGTGCTGATCAAGAGCGCTGAGACCCCTGACGTGGTCAGATCCAATCCGATGACGAAGAGCATCTGATACAGTCCATTGCCCAGCAGTCCCAATATCCACAATCTCAGCCAATCTCTCGCGGGCATTCCCAATCTGTCGCGCTCACGCCAAGCCCAAAGGAGTCCAAGCGCCAGAGCGGCGATGGTCATCCGAACTGCGTTGAAAGCCAGAGGGGAGAGCTCACGAAAGACCCCCTTCATCAAGATAAAGTTCGTGCCCCAGATGCAGACCACGAGCACTAGCAGGAGTTCGACCGTTTGCGCAGAGTCTTTTCGCACAGCGCGATTATAGCGCAAATTTTAGCTTTGGGGCGAATCTGATTTTGACAAAGCTCTTCTAGATACGTACAATATGCCCATCGTTTATGGGGTCTAGATTTACAGTCTTGATGATCGCGGTCGCGCTGGCGCTGGGACTCTCGTCTTGCACGCGCGATACCCAACCGCCACAGCCCGAAAACAAACCCCCGATCGCTTCGCTGGAATTCGAGCCCAAGTGGGGAGCAGTCCCTCTCACCGTGCTCTTCAGCGCGGCGACCTCTTCCGATCCCGACGGCCAGATTGTCAGTTACGCTTGGGACTTCGGCGACGGCAACTCTGCCAGCGGGCTCTTTGTGGAACACCAATATAAGAAGAAAGGCTCTTTTATAGTCACGCTCACCGTCACCGACGACAAAGGGGCAACCAATTCAGTGAAGCGCACGATCTTCGTCATCGAGCCTCCTGAGCCGCCGCCCCCCAAAGGCCGAACCGATACGGCACAAGACGATTTTGTGATCTACAGTCGCACCCTCTTAGAAGGGGTCAAACCCGGCGAGACGTTTACGGTGCAAGTGACCGTGACGGCTAAAGTGGCGCTCAAAGCCGTGGTCGTAAGCGAGAGCCTCCCCGAAGGGCTGCAGCTCGTCTCAGGAGAGTTACGAGCGGCGCAATTAAATCTAAGCGCTCATCAGAAGCTACAGTTTACTTATCAAGTCAAAGCGGGGGCAGCGCCGGGGACGTTTACGATCTCCGGGAAAGCTACGCCCGCTACAGAGCAAGGCGCTCAACCGACGCTCGATCTCGACTCGGCTGTGCAGGTTCGCTGAACTTCAGAAGAGAGAGAGACCCATTACCGGACACGCTTCTGGAGCAACTCTTGCACCGCTTGGTGAGGACTGATGATCTTCCCCCAGACCCGCTCCAACTGGCTTTCCAAATCTCTGAGCCCCTCGCCGTCCCACAAGCGCACGCGCAGCCCATCTTCGATCAGCTCTTTGATAAAAACCCTCAAACGCTCGCGACGCCGCGCGCGCAACCCCTCTTCGCCAAGAAATATTCTGTGTTTCTCTAGGGCTTCTTTGAGCTTCTCGATGCCCTGATGGGCCGTCGCGACGGTCTGCACAATCGGCGGTATCCAATCACGCATGGCCAAGCTGAGCATCGTCTGAAGATTTTTATAGAAGAGATCGGCTTCGCCTTGATCGGCTTTGTTGATACAAAAAATATCGCCGATCTCCATCAGCCCGGCCTTCATCGCCTGGATGACATCCCCCGACTGTGGAACCAAGACCACGACAACAGAATCTGCTGCTTGCGCAATGTCTATCTCGACTTGCCCGACGCCAATCGTCTCGAAGAGAATCAGATCGAACCCGAAGGCCTCCAGCACCAGTGCGACTTCTTGAGCGGCTTTGGCCAAGCCCCCCAGACTCCCGCGCGTGGCCATACTGCGAATAAAGACCCCGTCATCGTTCGTGACGAGATCTTGCATTCTGATGCGATCTCCTAACAGCGCTCCTCCCGTGAAGGGGCTGGTGGGATCACAGGCCAAGACGGCCACTGTTTTAGCTTCGGCACGATAGAGCGGAACCAATCTGTCAACTAAAGAGCTTTTGCCCGCGCCCGGCGGCCCGGTGATCCCGATTCTATAAGCATTCCCCGTGCGCGCATAGAGCGCATCCAGAAGCTCTTGATAGCCGGGCAGACGGTTCTCGACAGCGGAGATGAGCTTGGCGAGGGCGATGGGGTCTTTCTCATCGAAGCGTTGGAGCCAGCGCTGGGTCATTGGGAGCCGGCGAGAGGAATCGAACCTCCGACCCACGGTTTACGAAACCGTTGCTCTACCGCTGAGCTACGCCGGCATTGGGTGTTTGCATTATAGAGAAAAGCTCGATGGGCTGCAAGTTCTGCGAGATCTCTGTTTGTTATCCGCCGTTAAACTATCTCGGGCTTCTTGACGAAAGCTCTTCTGTAGTCTACGATAGCATTCTGAATTCAGCGTTGGAGGTTGATCGCGTTGAGAAGAGGCTTCGGTCTTGTTCTTCTTGCCGGCATTCTCTTGAGTCTGCTTCCGACCCGCACTCAGGCGACGGATCTCTTGGCCAAGCTCGAGTCGCGCCTCGCGCATCTGGCGACGCTCTACGAGACCGAGGGCTTGCCGAAGACGGCGAGCTGGGCGTACCAGATCGCGCTCGACGATGAACTCGAAGGCGAGCGAATGCGCGTGGAGATCGAGCTGCAGCTCTTTGCGGACCGAGAGCGCTTTCTGAATATGCTGCGCGGCCAAGGCGCTCTGGTCGAAGTCTATTTCGAGCGTTGGGTGCAAGCACTTGTGCCCTTGCCCATACTCAAGCAGATCGCCCAGCAAACTGAAGTGCGCCTCGTTCGAGCGCCCATAACCGTAGAAAGAGATCAGGGTTTTATCGTCAGCGAAGGCATCCAGCGCAGCGGGGCAACCCGCTGGCACGAGGCGGGCTTCAAGGGCTCAGGTGCCAAGATTGTGATTATTGACGCAGGCTTTGAAGGCTATCGCAAGCTCTTGGGGAGCGAGCTTCCCCAAGAAGTGGTCGCGCGCTCCTTTCGCGCCGACGGCAATCTAGAAGCCGGAGAGCGCCACGGCACCGCCGTCGCCGAGATCGTCCACGACATGGCCCCGCAAGCGCAGCTCTTTTTAACTAACATTCGCACACGCACCGAATGGGGGCGCGCCGTCGAGTGGGCCATCGAGCAGGGCGCAACGGGGATTACTTCTTCACTCTCCAGCCCTCCAGAGTGTCATGGGGATAGTCGCACCTTGGGGAACGTCGCCCGCCGCGCCCGCGCACAGGGCATTCTTTGGACGACTTCGGCAGGCAATCTGGGCGCCAATCATTGGGGCGGCCCGTGGCGCGATGACAACCAGAACGAGATCTTGAATCTCACCGAAACCGACGAAACGATCAACATCCGCGTCACACACGATCAGTCGTTCTTTGTCGTCTTGACTTGGGACGATCCCTGCGGGCAATCTTCGAACGATTATGATCTCTTCTTGCTGGACGCTCAGGGCCGAGTCGTCACAAGCAGCACGAATATCCAGAACGGTTCAGGAATTCCCACAGAACGGATTGACTACCGTCCTACGCAAAGCGGCACGATGCAGATCCAAGTGCGCCGCAAGCCCGGGGCCAAGCCCGTCATGCTCGACATCTACAATCGTTACGTCACGCAGGTAGAGTACGTCATCCCTGCGGGGAGCATTCAAGATCCGGGGCTCTCGGCTCATATTATGGCCATCGGGGCGATCAACGTGAACACCGGAGCGTTGGAGAGCTTCAGCTCGCGCGGCCCCACCCGCGATGGGCGTCCCAAGCCCGATATCTCTGGGCACAATCGCGTCTCGACGCAGACCTACGGAGCAAATGGGTTCGCGGGGACTTCAGCTTCTACACCGCAAGTGATCGGAGCGGCGGCCTTGGTGAAGTCCGCATTTCCCAATTGGACGCCCGAGCAGATTCAACAATTCTTAGAAGCGCGGGCTGAAGACCGCGGCGCGCCGGGAAAAGACAGCGACTTCGGCGCAGGCGAGCTCTTCTTGGGGGAGGCTTCCCAGGCCGTCGGATCTCTGGAGTTGAGCACCAATCTGCTCTCGTTCCAAGCGAAAGAGCACCAGCCCGGCCCCGAATCGCAAACAGTGACGATCCGCAATGCGGGCATGGGGACTCTTCGTTGGCAGGCCGAGTGGGACGCGCCGTGGCTCCAGATCAGCCCGGCCATGGGCTCGGCCCCGCCGCCGGCGACGATCACCGTCGCCGTCAACACCCAGGGGCTTGCACCCGGACGATATGAGACGCGAATTCTCATCTTGGCCACAGAAGCAGCGAATAGTCCGCAGGCGATCCGCGTGGTGCTCGAAGTGCGCGCCGCGCCCCGACAGTTGATCGCGCTCCAGTTTACACAGCTTGCGCTTCTGGACGAAGATAGAAACATAGTGCGGCGTCTAGAGAATGGCTGCGTCCGCTACTCGCGCGCGGAAGGGACTCTGCGCTTGCAGACGCTCAACATCTTCGGCAGCGAAGAACACTTGATCTCCGCAACAATCGGAGCGCTGGTCTGCCGAGAGTCGGCGCTCTTTCAGAGTTTGGAGCCCTCCAAACTCATTGAAAGATTGGCCGAAGGCCCACGCTTGGCTCTGAGAATTCTCAAAGTCAATTTGGGCGATCCCCAAGGGTGGGAGAGCAGCTATCGGGAGGGTTGTTTTGTCTTCGCATACACGCTCTCCGAATCGCGCACGCTCCACGCGATTTTACTGGACAACAGCCAGCGAGAGTTCACCGTCTCACAAGGGAGTGAGCTTTTGCTCTGTGGCGATGTCTTGCATATTATGAGATTCTGACAATGCTCACTGTTAATGAATTTATTCTGCGCCAGATCGTCGAGCGGGCGCTCCAAGAAGATATAAGCTCTGGAGATGTGACGACCGAGGCGCTCTGTTCGCCTACCGAGCAGGCGCGCGCGGTCATCCGCGCCAAAGAATCTTGTGTCGTCGCGGGGCTGCCCATCGCAGAGATGGTCTTTCATCTCTTAGAGCCCCAACTGCGCTCGGTTGCCAAGGCGCGCGATGGGGATCGTGTAACAGCCCAGACGGAGATCGCAGAGATCGTCGGTTCGCTCAGGGCGATCCTTCAGGGCGAGCGGACGGCGCTCAACTTCTTACAGCGTCTGAGCGGGATCGCCACGCAGACGGCGCGCTTCGTCGAAGCCGTGAAAGATTTCCCCGTACAGATACTAGATACGCGCAAGACCGCGCCGGGGCTGAGAATCTTAGACAAATACGCGGTGCGTATCGGGGGCGGGCGCAATCACCGTCTAGGACTCTACGACGGTGTGATGATCAAGAGCAATCATATTCGCGCCTGTGGGGGTCTGATAAGCGCGATAGAGAGAGTTCGCAGACAAGCTCCGGCGACCGTGAAGCTCGAAGTCGAAGTGCAGACGCTCGCCGAGTTGGAAGAGGCATTGCGCGCCGAAGTTGATATAATTATGCTGGATAATATGTCTCTGAAAGAGATGCGCGAAGCCGTGAAGATGGCGCGGAGATCTGGTCCTCTGTTGGAAGCCTCCGGCGGCGTCACGCTGGAGAACGTGCGCGAGATCGCCGCAACGGGCGTAGATTTTATCTCGGTCGGCGCGCTCACGCACTCCGTCAGAGCGATAGATATGCACCTGGAGGTTCTCACACTATGACCGTCGTCGAGCAATTGGAAATCATCGAAGAGATCAAAAGACTCAAGACGGAGAAGCACGCCGTGATCTTGGCGCATAACTATCAAGTGCCCGACGTGCAGGACTGCGCGGATTTTGTCGGCGATTCTTTAGGGTTGTCACATGCCGCCGCCAAGACCGACGCCGATCTGATTGTCTTCTGCGGCGTGCACTTCATGGCCGAGACGGCTTCGATTATTTGCCCGGAGAAGAAAGTCTTGCTGCCGGATTTAGACGCGGGCTGCTCGCTCGCCGCGACGATCAACGCGGAGCAGCTGCGCCAATGGAAAGCGCAGCACCCCAACGCCGTCGTCGTCTCATATGTGAACACGACCGCTGAAGTGAAGGCCGAGTCGGATTATTGCTGCACGTCGACGAATGCCGTGAAGGTCGTTCAGGCGATCCCGCCCGACAAAGAGATCCTCTTTCTGCCCGATATGTTCTTAGGAGCCTATGTTGAGAGAGTCACGGGGCGCAAGATGCATATTTGGATGGGGGAGTGCCACGTGCACGCCGGGATTCGTCCGCAGGATGTCGAAGCAGCACGAGAAGCTCATCCCGACGCGGAGCTTCTCGTGCATCCGGAGTGCGGTTGCTCCACTTCGTGCATGTATCTGCAAGCGGCGGGCGCACTGAACGGCTTCAAGACGCAGATCTTCTCTACAGAAGGGATGGTGCGCTACGCCAAAGAATCGTCGGGGCGGGAATTTATCGTAGCGACGGAAGTGGGGATTCTGCATCGGATGGAGAAAGAAGCGCCGGGGAAGAAGTTCTATCCGGCGAACGAAAACGCCATCTGCGAATATATGAAGAAGATCACATTAGAGAAAGTCCTTCGATCGCTGCGCGAAGAAATCTATGAGATTCGCGTGCCGGAGCCGACGGCGAGCAAGGCGAGACGGGCCATCGAGAGAATGCTGGCGATCGTCTAAACTCTCATACAAAATAGCATTCGCAATGGTGCGAGCTGACATTCGTGCGCTGGGACAATTCGCTTGAAGTGACAAGATAGCGTATAATAGTTTTTTGAGGGCGGTTTCGATCAGGCCCGGAGAGCGCTGCTCGGAAGGCCATAATTGAAATTGGCCCATCTTCCACAAAGAAAAAGAAGGTGAGAGAGATGGCATTCCAGCGGCGCCAGATGGTAGACGTGCGTCACTTGGGACTCAAGTGCGCCACCTGTGGCGTAGAGATCAGCGAACTTCCCTTCCAGCCTTCGGGAGATCGCCCGGTCTACTGTAAAGAGTGTGCGCGCCAGCGCAGAGGCCCCTCCAGCGGCGGCCCCCGCGGACCGCGACGACGCTATTAGTTGTTCCCTTGAGCGGCAGCGAAGAATCTATAGCAATGGGATTCTTCGCTGCGCTCCGCTCAACTCTCGCTAGCAAGTCCATCTCTAGCTTCTTATAATAGTCTCTTATTCGTAAAGGGGGATGTCTATGTCTTCATGGGTAATGTGGGTGTTGGCTGGGTTGGCCGCGTTGGGGCTTTTTCTTCTCTGGCCCAATTTAGATCATTCGGCGGTCGTCATTGAGGGGCAAAAGATCTCTCAGAAAGAGTTTAGTCAAACGTATGAAGGGCTTGTCGCTCAGTTGCAACGCGCCTACGCGCAAACCGGTCAGAATTTTATCAGATTCTTATCGGGCGTCGGGGGGATAGAGCGGCGCTTGGAGCTGCAAGCGCGGGTTCTTGACGATCTCACAAGAAAAGCACTGATCGCTCAAGAGCTTCGTCGTCGGCAGATCGTCGTCCCGGATACGGATATTAACGACCGAACGGAGATTGAGCTGGAGCAAATTCTGAAACAGAACCGTCTTACAGAAGCCCAAGCCGAAGAGATCCTCAAGGAGCGCGGCAGCAGCCTAGCCCAATTTAAGAGAGAACTGCGCGAAGCGGTCGCGGCTTATTTACAGACCGAAAGGCTGCGCGACCATGTTGTCGGAACTCTTCAGCCGAGCGACGCGGAACTTTCGGCGTATCTGGAGAAGAACCGTGAGAAATACGATGAGCCTGAGCAAGTGCGCGCGCGGCATATTCTCGTTCAGATTCCCGAAGGCGCCTCCGAAGCCGATGTGGCGAAAGCCAAGCAACAGATCGAGCAGATTCGCCAAGAACTGGAAGCTGGCGCGGACTTTGCCGAGCTGGCCCAAAAATACTCTCAGGATCCCGGAAGCGCGGAGAGCGGCGGCGATCTGGGCTTTTTCGGGCGCGGCCAGATGGTCAAAGAGTTTGAGGAGAGCGCTTTCGCGCTAGAGATCGGCGCAGTGAGCGAGCCCGTGCGCACGCAGTTCGGCTTTCACTTGATCAAGGTAGAAGAGAAAAAGCCGGCCAGACAGCCCGCACTTTCCGAAATCCGGGATCAGGTGCTGCAAGATTATATAGAAGAAGAACGCGAAGAGCGCTTTGAAGCTTGGTATAGAGAGTTGAAGCTCCAAACTAAGATTGCTGTCCGCGAGCCCGTGTTGCGAATCTATTATCTTCTGGAGCGCGAGCAAAAGCTGGACGAAGCGCTGCTCGCTTATGAAAGACTGACAAAAGAAATTTATCAGAAGGCGCATCTGGCCCGCGTCAAGACCAAACAGCTCTTGAGAGAAGAAGAGAGTGCAGAAGCGCATCGGCGCAGAGCCGAGATCGTCGAGCTGTGGCTCGCGCAGATGGTCGCGCTCAAAGACGCAGAAGAGCGCGCTCAGATTATTGAGCAGATCGCTCAGCTCAAGCCCAACACGGTTCCGGGACGCGCCTTCTTTCAGCTCCAAGTACGCGGGGAGACTCAAGAGCTGTCAGGGACAGTTTTAGCTCTGCAACGGAGGCTGCAAAGCTACGGGATCTCCCAGAGCGCTATTGTCCCAGCAGGCGCTGGACAGTTAGCCGTCTGGCTCTCGCTCCCTTCAGAGATCTCGGTGGAAGCAGCACGACGATTGCTTCAGACGCGCGGCCTCGTCGAACTGAAGCGAGTATTGCGCATGGGGGCACCCGGCGAGGAGCTCCGGGCTGTCGGGTTGGGGCAGCAAGTGCTCAAGGATCGTGCAGCAGAACGGTACTTTCTTGTAGTCGAGAGGCCCATTGTAGAAAGGGTTGTGTTGAAGGAAGCGCGCGCTCAGGGGAATCCCATGGGACGCCCGGCGGGGCCGATCGTACGAATGCGCATTGCGGAGAACACGGTAGAAGCGCTCACCAAAGCTATTGTTGCTTTCGGTGAAAACGAGATGATCGCGATTGTCATTGACGGGGCGATCTACGGCACGCTGCCGGTCACCGCGGGCTTGAAGGAACTTTTAGCGACCAGGGGCAGCACATTAGACGTGCAGATCGAAGAAGCTCTTTCTGTCTCTATAGAAGAAGCGCAGGCGCTGGCGTTTGTCTTGCAGAGTGGGCCGCTGCCCGTGAGCGTACAGCTCGTTCGACATTGATGAGAGCCAAGGAGCTAACAATGAGCGCAAAAGCAACGGTGGAGTTGATCCCGCGCAAGATTCTCTTTGACAATCCTGACAGAGCGATGCCCAGATTAAGCCCCGATGGGCAACAGCTCGCCTACTTAGCGCCGCGCGCCGGTGTCTTAAACGTCTGGGTCGGCCCGGCAGACCACCCCGATCAAGCCCAGCCCGTGACCCAAGATACCGGACGCGGCATTCGCATCTTCTTCTGGGCTTACACCAATAGGCACATACTCTATCTGCAAGATCAAAAGGGTGACGAGAACTGGCGCGTCTATAGCGTCAACTTAGCAAATAGCGCCATCAAAGATCTCACACCTCTAGAAGGTGTGCGCGCCGAGATTCAAGAGGTCAGCCGAAAATTCCCTTTGGAGATTTTGATCCGCCTGAACGACCGAGACCCACAACTCCACGACGTTTACAGAGTGAATATCGAGCATGGACATAGGGAACTGCTTATGCAAAACCAAGAGAACTTCTTCGGGTTCACCACCGATGAAGAATATAAGATTCGCTTGGGGATGCGCTTTGCGCCTGATGGGGACAGCGAGCTGCTACGGCGTACACCGCAAGGGTTGTGGGAGCCCTTCACGCAGATTCCCTATGAAGACTCGCTCACGACTTGGCCCATCGGGTTCGATCTCTCTGGAGAGTATCTCTATATGGTTGATAGCCGTAGTCGTGACACGGCAGCTCTTGTATCGGTTCATCTTCAGAGCGGCGAACAAGCGGTGATCGCTGAAGACCCCAAGGCCGACATCAGCGATGTGATGATTCATCCCACGCAGAAGCGCGTGCAAGCCGTCGCCGCGACGTATGATCGCCAACGCTGGCAGATCTTGGACAACGCGATTCAGGGAGATCTCAGTTATTTGAGAACCCTGGCCGATGGCGATCTCGAAGTCGTCAGTCGTTCTCTCGATGACCGTCGCTGGATTATTGCTTATCTGATGGACAACGGCCCGACACGGTATTATCTTTATGAGCGCGAGCAACGCCCAGCGCGCTTTCTCTTCTCCAGCAGAAAAGCCCTTGAGAAGCTGCCCTTGGCCAAGATGCATCCTGTTGTGATTAGAGCGCGTGATGGATTAAACCTCGTGAGCTACTTGACGCTGCCCGTTGGGGCCGACCCCCATCAGACAACCCGCCCGCAGCGCCCTCTCCCCATGGTCTTGTTCGTGCACGGCGGCCCATGGGCGCGCGACAACTGGGGCTATCATCCCTATCATCAGTGGCTGAGCAATCGCGGCTATGCGGTTTTGAGCGTCAACTTCCGCGGCTCGATAGGCTTTGGCAAGCGTTTTATCAATGCCGGCAACCGCGAATGGGGCGCCAAAATGCACGACGATTTACTGGACGCCGTCAACTGGGCCATTGCAGAAAAGATCGCCGATCCGAGCAAAATCGCGATCATGGGAGGCAGCTACGGCGGTTACGCGACTCTCGTGGGCTTGACACTGACGCCGGATCTCTTCGCTTGCGGAGTCGACATCGTCGGGCCATCGAGCTTGGTAACGTTGCTGAACAGCATTCCACCCTATTGGGCTCCTATGATCACGATATTTACAACTCGCGTAGGAGATCACCGCACCGACGAGGGCAGGAAGTTTCTAGAATCGCGCTCGCCGCTCACCTATGTAGGTCGCATTCAGAAGCCGTTGTTGATCGGCCAAGGGGCTAATGACCCGCGGGTCAAGCAATCGGAATCCGATCAGATCGTCGAAGCGATGCAGACGAAGAAGATCCCCGTCACGTATGTGCTCTTTCCTGATGAAGGGCACGGCTTCGCCAAGCCCGAAAACAATATGGCCTTTAACGCCATTGCCGAGGCGTTTCTCTATCGCTGTCTCCAAGGCGAGCGCTATGAGCCCATTGGAGATGACTTTAAGGGCGCTAGCGTTACGGTGCTGGCAGGAGCCAAGGAGATACCCGGCTTGGAGGAGAGCCTGAAAAAACAGCAAAGCTCTCAGAGCGTGAGCACATAAAGGAGCTTGATAGCATTAGTATCTCAAAGGTAGCTGTAGCTCAAGGATCGTGCAGCAGCAAAGAGCGCTTCATGGCGTGAACACATAGACGGGACCGGGTATCTCGTCTTTCATTTTCGGCAAGAGAGTGAATCCCAAATGCTCGTAGACTTGATGCAGCCTTTCGTGCATCGCTCCATCTGGGGATGCAATGAGAGACCATGGGCGATGATCCGTGCGGAGCGTTTTCATAGAGTGCTCCATAAGTGCCCGAGCGACCCTGTAAAAATCGAAGTCTTCGAGCACCACGGGCGGATCGAGTTTGAGCAAAGTTTCATCTATTTGTCTCAGTCGCAGCTTGCCGATGAACCGTTGGCAGCGCTCGGCCACGATGAAATCTCTATGATGAAATTTCCCGTGACTCACCAGCAACTGAAGCTCACGCAGTTCTTCAGATATATTGCTATTTAAATTAGGCTGACACCGCGCCCATTTCTCCAGTTCGGTGCCCTTGAGGTGGCGAACGGTAAACGCCGAGAGGTTTTTGTCGTATCTGTGGTGGAGCTGCACGGTGAGACTCCTTGAACGCTATGGGTACGAGCGGGGCATCGCGCCCCGGAGCCTTTTAGAGCGCTCCGGGGCGGACGCCGTAAAGTTCGTCATGACATCCATGACGCATGCGTCTCACCCCCCTGCGCCGGACAGAGTATCGTTTGCGTCCGGCAAACGATTCATACTTTAGCATAAGTCTGGGCCAGAGTCAAGAGCCAAGGGTCCCTGCGCCTCTGAGCGTCGCATAAGTTTTGCAAGTCTCTCTCACAGCTGCTAAAGTAAATCCCTATGGAACTCCAGCTCCCTCGCGGGATGCGCGACTTCCCGCCCGAAGAGAAAATACTGCGGGATGAAGTGATCGCCACACTCAAAAAGATATTTGAGCTCTATGGCTTCAACCCGCTGGAGACACCCATCGTCGAGCGCTGGGAAATTCTGTCGGCCAAGTACGCCGGCGGCACCGAACTGTTGAAAGAAACATTCAAGCTCAAAGACCAGGGCGGTCGAGAGCTGGGCTTGCGTTATGAGTTGACCGTCTCGTTGGCACGCTTCATCGGATTGAATCCGACTATCAAGAGACCCTTCAAACGCTATCAGATCGGCACGGTCTATCGCGACGGCCCCATCAAAAAAGGGCGCTATCGCGAGTTCTATCAATGCGACGTAGACACCGTCGGGACGAGCTCGATGCTCGCCGATGCGGAGTGTCTTAATCTTACGTGCGATCTCTTTCGCCTGCTGGGCTTCGACTATGAGATTCAGATCAATAATCGCAAGCTGCTTCAGGACGTTTTGGCTCAGTCTGAAATCTCCATTAAAACTGCCGGTGACGTCCTGACGGCTATAGACAAGCTTGCCAAGATCGGGCCCGCTGAAGTCCGTCGCGAGTTGGAAGAGAAGGGGCTCTCTGAGGAGAGTCTCTCTAAACTTCTGACGCTGTTGGAAGTTAGGGGAGATAACCGGCAGCGTCTCTCTCAGATGGAAGCACGTCTGTCAAAATCTGAGGGGCTCGAAGAGTTGCGCCAAGTCTTTGAATACCTCGATGAGCCGGAGCGCGTTCTCTTTCTCCCGTCTCTGGCTCGTGGTCAGGCGTATTACACGGGCACGATCTTCGAAGTCTATGCCAAAGATTCGGAGATCACGGGTTCGTTCGCTGCGGGAGGCCGCTGGGACGAGATGATCGGCAACTTTCTCGAAACGAGCGAGAGATATCCGGCGGTCGGCATCTCATTTGGGCTGGAGCCCATTATCGAAGAGATGAAAGCCCGCAGAGAAAAATCTACCCAAAGCCTGCCCAAGACGGTCACCCAAGTCTATGTCGTCCCATTCAAGAATTTGCTCGTAGAAGGGCGCAGAATCTGTCAAGAGTTGCGCCGCGCGGGGATCAAAACCGATATGGAGCTGAGCGGGCGGGGCATCAGCGATGGACTCAAATACGCCAACGCGTATGGGATTCCCTTTGTAGTGATCGTTGGCCCGGATGAAGTTGCTCAGGGCAAGGTGAAGCTGCGGGATATGCGCAGCGGGGAAGAAAAACTGCTGACGAGCGAAGAAACAGTACACCAGATCGCCAAGCGATCATCGCTCTGAGCATCGGGATCATTAGGCGTGAGCAGCGACCTGCTTGGTCTCCGAATCTTTGAGCGAATCTCGATGATAGAGATAGCAAGCCACGGAGTGTCCGGGTTCGACTTCTTTGAGCGCCGGGCGCGCCGCGTCACAGAGCCCTTTCATAAACTTGGGGCAGCGCGGATGGAAGAAGCAGCCCTTGGGCAGGTGAATGGGCGAGGGCGGCTCGCCGGGGACGACTTGGCGCTGACGATGACGATTGGCCGGATCGGGCTCCGGAACTGCTTCAATAAGATGCTGCGTATACGGATGCAACGGATGATCTATAATCCGGCGCGACGGCCCCAGCTCGGCCAAGCTGCCCAAATACATCACGCCGATACGATGGGCATAATGCCTGGCCGTCGCGATGTCGTGCGTGATGTAGAGCACCGCCATCCCGCGCTCTCTCTGTTGCTCTTGCATCAACTGTAGGATCTCGGCGCGGCTGGACGCATCTATCATCGAGACAGGCTCATCGGCCATGAGATAGTCGGGATTGAGAATCAGCGCGCGGGCCAACGCCACGCGCTGGCGCTGACCCCCGGACATCTGATGGGGAAATTTCTGCACAAACTCTCGTATGGGATGTAGGCGCAACGCTTCCAAGAGGGCCTCTACTTGAGCTGATCGTTCAGCGCGGCTCCCGATCTTGTGAATGATGAGGGGCTCTTCGACGATCTGAGCTACGGTCATATAGGGATTGATGCTCGAATACGGATCTTGAAAGACGGCTTGTGCGCGCCGTCGGAACTCTCTTAATGCGCTCTCGCCGGCTTGCGAGATCTCTTTTTGATGGAACCAAGCACGGCCTTGGGTGGGCCTCTCCAAGCGCAAGGAGACTCGCCCTAGGGTCGTCTTGCCGCTTCCGGACTCCCCGACTAAAGCTACGATCTCTCGTGCAGCGATAGAGAGCGAGACGCCGTTCACTGCGCGCACGACGCCCCTCTGAAAGAGCCCGCGTCGCAGCGTAAAGTGAACGTGAACGTCTTCTAAGCGCAGCATCTCTTGCATGCTCACCCGGCCCTCGATTTCCTCGACCCCTCTCTAGCCCTCCCCGTATACGGGGAGGG
>JAJHSH010000048.1 GCA_022683945.1 Candidatus Acetothermia bacterium
GGACGGGGACCGGGGCGGCTCCAGTCATTGCGCGCTTGGCACGCGAAGCGCAGATGCTCACGGTCGCCGTCGTCACAAAGCCCTTCTCGTTTGAAGGGCGCGTGCGGGCCGAGCGCGCCAAGAAGGGGATCGAAGAGCTGCGCCAGTATGTTGACACACTTATTGCTATCCCCAACGACCGTCTACTGAAAGTCGCCCCCCCGGAGATGCCTCTGGTCAAAGCGTTTGAACTTGCCGATGATATTCTGCGTCAGGGAATTCAAGGAATTTCCGATCTGATCACCGTTCCGGGGATGATCAATCTCGATTTTGCCGACATTCAGGCGACCATGCGCAATGCCGGGACAGCGTTGATGGGCATCGGCGAAGGAGAGGGCCAGAATCGCATGCGCGATGCGGCCCGCAATGCGATCACCAGCCCGCTCTTGGAAGGCTCGATTGAGGGAGCGCAGCGTCTTATTTTGAATATCACCGGCGGCCCCGATCTCTCTCTAGAAGAAGTGACCGAAGCGGCCTCGCTGGTGCGGGATACGCTCTCCGAGCAAGCGGAGATCTTCTTTGGCGCGGTGGTGAAAGAGGGCTGCGACCGGGTGCGGATCACGGTGATCGCCACGGGCTTTCGGCAGCCCGAAGAGCTGAGCAAAGAAGAAGAATTAGCCAAGAGGGGGCAAACCGAAGAGGAGGACGACGAGGAGCTGATCGAAAAAGTCGAGCGCAGCATCCGGCGCGACCGCAGCCGCGCCGACGACTGGGACGTCCCGACGTTTTTGCGTCGGCGCAAAAACGAGAAAGACTAGTTTTGAACGCTCGCCGTAAATCGGGGAGATTTAATTTGCATATTCGCGCTCGTCTGTTAGACTAGCAGCGCGATGTTTCTCGTAGATCGCTATCTGCTAAGAGAGATGGTCTTTCCGTTTTTTCTTGCCGTCGCGGGCTTTGTGCTCTTTATCTTCTTGAATCTCTTCCAGCAGCTCTCGGACTTCATGCTCGACCGCGATCTCTCGTTTTGGGTTCTGGTACAGCTCTTGCTCTATCGGCTCCCGGAGCTGCTCGTCTACGGGCTGCCCGTCGGCGTTTTGTTCTCCATCTTCTGGGCCTTAGGGCGTCTCAGCCATGACCGGGAGCTGATCGCCTTGCAGGCCGCCGGTTATTCGCTGAGAAGGCTGATGTGGCCCGTCTTTTTGATGGGCGCGCTGACGGCTATCAGTGCGTTCGGGGTGGGCGAGATCGTCGTGCCTTGGGCCAACCATCAGCATTTTAATCTCTTGCGTCAGATCTTCTTGCTGCGCTCCGCCCCGCAGATCCGCGAAGAGACCTTCTTCAGGCTGACCGATTCGGCTTCGGCCTATGTCGAACGCTACGATCCGCAGACCCAAACTCTAAAGACCATCTTGATTTTCGACCAACGAGGCGACCAAGAGCTCCCCGAACTCGGCGGGAAGTTCCCTAAGATCATCATAGCCGAAGAAGGCTCTTGGGACGGTGATTATTGGCGGCTCGCGCGGGGACAGATTCATAAATTGGGGGACGACGGAGAGTTCGAGTACTCGGTCACCTTTGAAAAGCTCTCGCTCTACGCCGGGCCCTATCTGCAAAAGCTCTTTCTCGAGCAGCGCACGCCGCACGAGATGAGCCTCACCGAGATCGGCGAGCAGATCGCGCTTTTGGAGAAGAGCAAGCTGGGAGCGCAGAGTCTCATTGTGGAGTATCACACCAAGATTGCCGTGCCCCTCTCCGCTGTGATCTTTGCGCTCTTTGGCGCGCCGCTGAGTTTGATCTTTGCGCAGGGGGGAGCGCCGCGTGGGAGGGCCGCGGGAGTCATTATCAGTGTCTTATTGGTCGCGTGCTATCAGGGATTATTGCTCTGGACCTCTACGCTGGGAAAGCGCGATCTGCTCTTGCCCAGTATGGCCCCGTGGATCCCCAATCTGCTCTTTGGACTGCTCGGCGGGGTCTTGCTTTTGGTCATAGATAGATGGAGCCGACTCGATCTGCTCGCGCGTCTGAGACGCTGGGGACGATGGAGCTTGCTGGCTGCGACGATCTTGCTTGATGCAGTCACGGGCTTTTCGGTCCTTGCATCCGTAGGGGCAAACGGCGATTCGCCCCTGCTGGACTTACGCGCCGATCGTCTGAGCGTGGCGCGTGACTGGAGCACCCTAGTAGCTGAAGGGCAGGTGCGCTTTTTGTATGGCGAAGGGCATCTCAGCGCCGAGCGCCTGCAAGCGGAGCGTCTAGGGGCGCAAGCTTCAGGGCCGAGAGCTCCGGCGCTCTGGCGACTGGCAGCGAACGGCAACGTCGCTTGGCAGAGTCAAGAGCTGCAGCTCAAGAGCGCGCGGCTGGAGCTCGATATCAAATGGGATGGCCGTCGCTGGGTTCCTCAGACGGCCCGCCTGCAAGAGGCGACGCTCATCTACGATCAGGGGCGCTTGCAAGCTAAAGAAATCCGTCTGCAGATCCAGGAGAGCCTCTGGCGTGTGGTGGCTCAAGGCTCGGTGCACTTCCAGAAACAAGCCGAACTGGACTTGGCACAAACCAATGAGCTCTCGTTCGAACTGGAGCGGGTAGCTGTCAATTCTGAAAAAGCCGAGTGGCGTGCCAGACGCGCGCAACTGAAAGAGTTTTCGGGAGAGACGCGTTTCCAGAGCGCCGCTAAAAAAGAAGAGACGCTGCGCTTTGTGGGAGAGACGGCTCAGGCCGTCTTCGATGGTGAAGGCCGCATAGCACTATTGGAGATCGCTCACGGGGAGATCACCACGTGCGCCTGTGGAGGGCCTGTCGCCAGCGCTGCTTATTCGATTCGCGCCGCGCATCTGCGCCTAGAGATGGACGAGTCCATCTGGGCTACCAATATCTGGCTAAAAACTTTTGGCGTACCCGTCTTTTGGGCGCCCGTCTATTTTTCTTCGCTCAAAGAAGAGTCGAAAAACCCGCTCTTGCCTGACTTCGGCCAACTGCCCGATCGGGGATGGTATCTGCGCTGGCGCTTTCCCTTTGTGATAGATCGTCAGAATACCGGGGCGCTCTTGATAGATTACTACACGAAACTCCCGGAAGTCGGCACCGGCATAGAATATAATTATAGATTTTGGGAACAGCGTGGGCAACTCTCTCTCTATCGGTTGGTGGGGCGAGGGGAATCTTGGGCGACTGATTGGAACCATCAGAGCGAGCTCTTCTTGGGAATGCGTCTGAGCGCGGCCGTCGCCTCGCGCACGGGGCTCCTGCAACAAGAGATAGAACGTCTCTTCACGCGCCTGTCGCTGGCCGCGACGTGGGGATCTTTGCGCTGGAGCGCCCTTTGGAGCCGCGATCAACATCTCCAGCTCCCTCGGGAGTCCACAGAAACAGAAAGAGAAACAGAAGAGAGCGAAAAACTCTTATATCGCTTTCTGGAGCGCGCCCCGGAGCTCTCGTTCAGTCTTGTGCCGCTCCGTTTGGGGAAGCTGCCCCTCTCGCTGACGCTGGGCAGCAGTTGGGGAAACTATCGCGAGAAGAAGTTGGACAGAGACGAGATAGATGCCAGCGCCCGTTGGGAGTTTTCGCTCTCTTTGCAGTCGCTCGCCCTCGGCCCAGAGATGCTGACTGTCCAAGCGAGTGCTCACTATCGTCTTTCGCTCTATCGTCCGAGAGAGTATCGCCGCGAGGCGTATGATCTCACTCTGACGGTCCTCTCTCGTCCTTGGCCCTTTTTAAATGCTGATGTGAATTATTCGTATCGCTTGGTCTTCGGCCAAAGCCCGTTCAGCTTTGATCAGTTGCACGTACAGAACCATCTGGGGCTGCGCGTCAATCTGAGCACTCTCTTTCGCCCTCATCTTAGCACGGGCTACGATTTTTCAGCGCAGCTCTTCGATCTGTTACGGATTGCTCTGACAGAGAAACTTATCGTTGGGGAGCTTGGCCTAGTGCTGGAGTACGATCTCAATCAGCATCTCTGGAGGCGCATGGGGGCGCAACTTTCGGGTGCGATAGGGGCGAACGGCCGTTCGCCC
>JAJHSH010000008.1 GCA_022683945.1 Candidatus Acetothermia bacterium
ATGAGAACCGATGCGCATGGAGGAACCTCCCTGAAAGAGTTCTTACTGAGATATATAGCACACAAAGTATCCGTTGTCAAGGGGTATACCCGAAATGGCAATTGTGCGCCTATTTCAGCATGATGGATGCAGGAGTTTGTAGGTGAATCCAAGGGCTGGAGCTACGGCCCCAAACTAGAGAGGAGAGCGGCTGCATCTCCTGCAACCGCCCCCACTGCGGTGAGGATATGGGAGGGTTCGGCTGGGCAAAAGTTTCGCAGATTGACGAACGCGCCACCGGTCGCTAAAATCTACACAAGTGAGGCAAAAACCAAAACTCAAGTTAGCCCTATGAGAGATATTGACTATATAGAAACGGGGCAGGGGGAGACTCTGACGCTCTTGCACGGGCTCTTTGGCGGCCCGGAGAACTGGCACGCCGCTATTGAAGTCTTGCAGCACGACTTTCACATCTTGGCCCCCAGATTCCCTCTCGACGGCTCGACTCCCCTCACTTCCGTGCGCGAGCTCACCGAATTTGTCAAAGGCTTTCTCGACTCCAAGGGAGTCGCCAAGACAGCGCTGGTCGGCAATTCGCTCGGCGGACACGTCGCGCTCGATCTCGCACTCCAATATCCCCAACGCGTCACCAAACTCATCTTGGCGGGCAGCGCCGGGCTCTACGAACGCCACCTCGCCGACGGCAACTTTCCCAAACCCGACCGCGACTTCATCCGCACCCAAGCTCATAAAATCTTCTACCAAAAAGACCACATCACCGACGAGATGATCGAAGAGATCTATAAGCAACTGCAAGACCGTCGCTATGTGCGTTTCTTGTTGCGCATCGCCAAAGCTACGCGCGACTATCGCATGGACGACCTGCTCGCCCAAGTACAAGTGCCGACGCTCTTGGTCTGGGGCGCCCAAGACGAAGTCACCCCGCCACACGTCGCGCACCAATTTCAACGATCACTCCCGCGAGCGCAGTTGGTCTTTTTCGAGCGCTGTGGGCACGCCCCGCCTATCGAACATCCTCACGAATTTGGCAGAGTCGTGCGCGAGTTTCTGACTGCTTCTCCAGCTCCTTCCTACCCTCACCCTGCCCCTCTCCCTTAAAGGGAGAGGGAGAAAATCATGCGTATTCTCGGAGGCCGACTCGGCGGGCGCGTCCTTCACAGCCCTCCAGCAGCGCTCAAGCGCCATCTGCGCCCCATGCGTGAGGCCGTGCGCGCCGCGCTCTTCAGCATCTTGGGCGAGTCCATCCAAGAAGCGAGATTTCTCGATCTCTTCGCGGGCACGGGGAGCGTGGGGATCGAAGCGCTCAGCCGCGGGGCGGCTTCTTGCGTCTTCGTAGATCACTCCCCAGAAGCGTGCGCGCTCATCGAGAAGAATCTAAAACGTGTAGGGGCCGATGGCCATTCGCCCCTACACGCCGAGATCTACCAGCTCGATGCTTTCAGAGCTATTGAGCTTTTTCATCGTCAAAAGTTACAGTTCGATCTCGTCTTTGTCGGGCCGCCCTATGGGCAGGAGCTGGCAGATCGCGCTCTGAAGCATATAGCTCAGCATTCTATTCTCAGCGCTGGCGCACAGGTCATCACCGAGGTCTTTAAGAAAGAGAGTCTGGCAGAAAATTACGGCGCACTGGTGCTGGCCGACTCGCGCTCCTATGGGGACAATCGTCTTTGCTTTTACTCGTGGCGCGCGCTAGAGTAGAGCTTGACCCTCACCCCACCCCTTCCCTCCCCGCTTGCGGGGAGGGTCAGGGAGAGGTCGAGGGCGAGGAGGTCAAGATGAAGCGAGAATTGACGTTGGTACTGGTCTCAGCGACCGTGATGCTGCTCTTGGTAGTGGGCGTGCAGGTCTTGTGGCAGACGGCGCAGAGCCAGCCCAATATCCCCAATGAGCTGATCGTCCGTCCGTTCGCAGAGATTCGCTTTGAAGCGCCCGCAGACTGGAAG
The DNA here is from genome assembly GCA_022683945.1 of Candidatus Acetothermia bacterium. GTDB lineage: Bacteria > Bipolaricaulota > Bipolaricaulia > RBG-16-55-9 > DRXL01 > SKYB132. The sequence goes on from JAJHSH010000008.1 coordinate 1,944, forward strand.
AGCGAGCCGCGCGGCAACTGCATCGCGTATATTCCCAAGGGCGGTCGAGTAGCTAGAGCGACGGTGACCCGGCCCGATGGGACGCGCGTAGATCATCAAGTCGCTTCGACGGGCTCGGTCGTCGTCTGTGTAAATATCGTGCACGTAGATACCGTAGGACGTGGATTTTGAGTTGAGCGAGTTAGCTTGGTGGCTCGCGCCGCCCTTCTTTCTGGCGGCGTGGCTTTACTCTTCGGTGGGACACGGCGGCGCCTCGGCCTATCTCGCCATGCTCGCGCTGACGGGGCTCCCCCGCGCGATCGTTGCTCCGCTGGCGCTGGCACTCAATCTGATCGTCTCCGGCACCGGCTGGTTCAACTATACCCGTGCAGGGCACTTTTCCGGCAGATTGCTTCTGCCTTTTGTGGTGACCTCCATCCCCGCGGCCTTCTTAGGAGGGTTGACGCCGCTTCCCCAGTGGGCTTTTAAGCTGGTGCTGGGGGTGGTCCTGCTCTTGGCAGCTGCCAGACTGCTCTTCCTGCAAAAACCCGTGACGGTGCGTCCATTCCCAGAGAAGCTATGGGCATTTGGCCCTGTGATAGGAGCGCTCTTAGGGTATCTGGCGGGGTTGATCGGCATCGGCGGCGGCATCTTTCTCAGCCCTCTCTTGCTCTTTCTGGGCTGGGCCGATGCTAAGAGAGTTTCTGCCGTCTCAGCGGCGTTTATCTTTCTCAATTCGGCCAGCGGACTGACGGCGCATATTCTTGCGCAGCGCCTACCCAGTTGGGAACTGCTTCTTCCCTTGGCCGCAGCGGTGCTCATGGGAGGGACGCTGGGATCCTACTGGGGCGCAACGCGGTTCTCGATCACGCTTTTGCAACGTCTCTTGGGGATCGTTCTGCTGATCGCCGCGCTCAAGATGCTGCGCGATGCGCTGCTCTAGCCTCCGCCGCTCACGCCCGCAATGAATCCCCCCTGCGTCATCACGCGAATATCTAAGATCTCATCGAGCTTTTCAGGAGGGAGCAGCTTCATCTCCAAGACGATCTCACGAATCGTCTTCCTTTGGGCCAACGCTCTCTTGACGACCTCGGCGGCTTTATCATAGCCGATATACGGGTTGAGCGCCGTCGCTAAGATCGCGTTTTGGTTGGCTAGGCGCTCCATCTGCTCGCGATTGGCAACGATTCCCGTAATGCACTTATCAGCAAAGACTCTGCAAGCGTTGCTCAAGATAGAGATCGTCTGCAAGAGGTTGTGCGCGATCACGGGCAGCGCGACGTTCAGCTCAAAGTTCCCCGACGCGGCAGCTTGTGTGACGACGACGTCGTTGCCCATCACTTGCATAGAGACCATCATGACGGCTTCAGGGATGACGGGATTGACCTTGCCCGGCATGATAGAAGAGCCGGGCTGAAGCTCCGGCAGTCGAATCTCTGCTAAGCCCGCCTGCGGCCCGGAGTTCATCCATCGTAGATCATTGGCGATCTTGTAGAGCGCGACAGCTAAAGCTTTGAGCGCGCCGCTCAGCTCGACGGCGGTCTCCATCGTCGCTTGGGCCGCGAAGTGATTGCGCGTCTCTGTGAAAGCGATCTTCGTCTCTTGGGCGAGGGCTTGGGCGATTCTCCAGCCGAATTCGGAATGGGTGTTGATCCCCGTGCCCACGGCAGTGCCGCCCAGGGCCAGCTCATAGAGTCTTGGTTTGGCCGCTTCGAGGCGCTCGCAGGCGAGCGTCATCTGTGCTGTGTACCCCGAAAACTGCTGTCCCAGCGTGATGGGCATAGCGTCCATCAGGTGCGTCCGCCCGGTCTTGACCATATCCGAGAACTCGCGAGCTTTTGTCTCCAGCGCCTTCTGTAAGTGTTCCAGCGCAGGCAGGAGCTGCTCATGCACCGAGAGAGCTGCCGAGATATGCACGCACGCGGGGATGACGTCGTTCGAAGACTGCCCCAGATTGACGTGATCGTTGGGGTGAACCGCCGTCTTGTCGCCGCGCTTCACTCCCAGAATCTCACACGCTCTGTTGGCGATGACTTCGTTGGCGTTCATATTGGTCGAAGTGCCGGAGCCTGTCTGAAAGATGTCTATGGGAAAGTGCTCGTCTAATTTGCCGTCGGTGACTTCACGGGCGGCTTGCTCTATAACTTTCGCGTGACGTTCGTCGAGCAACTTGAGCTGAAGATTGACTCTTGCTGCGCAGAGCTTCATCAATCCGAGGGCGCGAATGAACGCACGAGGAAAGCGCAGCCCGCTGATGGGGAAGTTCTCGACGGCGCGTTGGGTCTGTGCTCCCCAGTAGGCGTTTTGGGGAACTTTGATCTCACCCAGAGAATCTTTTTCGGTGCGATAGTTCATAAAAAATCTCCTCTCTTGGTTTTGACTTGCTTTAAGGAGTATAAGTGAAGCGATCTCCGTTGGCAATGACGAGGAGCAGAGCAGGGCAAACCTCAGATCCCTCACTCGGATCACAGTAAGTGACTATGCAGCGTGAAAGATCCTCTGCGGTTTCCAGCCGCGTAAAGTTTGTTTGGCTTTGTATAAATCGGACTTGTTTTGCAGGTTCAGCCACAGCTCTGCGCTCGTTCCCAAAACCTCTCCGATGCGCATGGCCAACGACGCCTCAACCTTGGCCTTGCCATGAACGATTTGGCTCATGTGTTTCCGGCTGCATCCGACCGCAGCGGCAAACGCAGCGATGCTAATGCCGCGGGGAGCCAAATACAGTTCTCTCAGAATGACTCCAGGCGGAGTTGGGGCTCGCTTTCTCTGCACCATAGAAGCCTCCTTGCTTCAGTGATAGTCCTCGAAGTTGACATCGTACACATCTTTCCCGTCCCACTTGAACGTGATGCGATAGTTAGCGCTGACGTGCATCGAGTATGTTCCAGCGCGATTCCCTTTCAATTCGTGAAAGCCTTTGACGCCCACACAATCTCTCAAGCCACTGATGCTGTCGAGCAAGTCCAAGATCAAGATGGCGGTCTTCTGATGGCGCTTGCCGATTTTCGTGGTCTTGCCTATCTCAAACAACTCTCGCAAGCCCTTATGCGTACAGCTTCTGAGCGCCATCTCGGTTACCTTAGGGGTAATGTTACCTGATAAGTAACGATTTGTCAAGAATAAGAGCCGCTGACGCCTCTCCACTTTGAGTCGCCCGGCCATGAAGTGGCGGGCTGGAAGCTACCAAGCCCGCTGGCGCGGGCTGAGAGTCTCCGCCAGGAGACTTTGTAAGCCCAGCTCGCGGCTTCAGCCGCCGAGCAGCACGAAAGTGGAGAGGGGCTAGTAAGAGCCGCACGTAATTGTTCGGGAGGCGGCGGTGAGGCACAGCGAGTGCGCTTCAGATGGCCCCAACTCAGGCCCAACCGGCTTCAGCTCCCCGTGCTCTGATAGTGCCGCACGCCTACGCGCCAAAAAGCCGCCCCGACGAAGAGCACCAGAGAGCATAACGGAAACGCCAGAAAGGGCATAAAGCCGGGAAGCCCAAATGGATCCGGCTTCTCTAACAGAAAGAGCGCCGGATAGAAATTGACGAACGCCAAGGGCAGCACAAAGACGAAGAAATTTCTCATCCATTCAGCGAAAATATTTAGAGGGTAGCTGGCCATCGTCACGCCGCCGTGCGTGAAGATATTCACAGTCTCTAAGCCCTCGATGGTCCAGAAAGCAAACGTCGCTCCAATGACAAAAAGCCCGATGAAGAAGACCGTCCCGCCCAGCACCGTCCAACCGAGAAAGAGCCATCGCTCAAGACCCCAATCTGCTTGCAGGAGCCACAACCCCGCGCCGAGCACGAGCACGGCCTGCGCCACGCGCCCGATGCGCCGCATCGCGAACTCCGAAGCCAACACTTGAAAGAAGACATCTCGCGGACGAAGCAAAAAACGATCAAACTCCCCCAAACGAATCACATTCGAGAGACTATCAAACCCCTCAGCGATCATATTGGCCAGAGCAAAAGAGAGTTCTACTGTTCCGTAGAGCAGCGCGACCTCGGGGAGCGTCCAACCGCCCAGCGCCGGCATGTGCGTAAAGAGCACCAGAGTCCCGGCAAACTCCAATCCCATGCCGATGAACGTCGCGAAAAAATCAGCGATAAAAGAGAATTTGTACTGCATCTGTGAACGTATGCGCGCGCCGATGAGCACAAAATAGAGCGCGAGCATTATCAGCCTCCTTGAATAATAAGACGCCGCACGCCGCGCCGATAGACCCACTCGCAGAGCAATCCCATTCCCACAGCCCACGCAAGCTGACTCCCCAACGCAGCCCATAGTTCTGTCCCCTGCACGATGCCCAGATAGACTTCGATGGGCGTGTTGACCATCGCGGGCATCGGAGTTAGATTCACGACATATCTCAACCAGTCCGGGAAGAACGCCACCGGCACAAGAAAACCGGAGAAGAACGTCATAGTCAGCCAAGCGAAGCGCCCGATACCCATGGCATCTAAAAACCAGAACGCAGAAAGATTGATGAGAAAGCGCCAGCAGAAGCTGATGAGCACAGCCAACAGCACACTGAGCAAGAAGAGACCCCAATGCGCGAGAGAGTCGGGCCAGCGCAGTTCAAAGAAGAGCGGGAAGAAAAGCAAGATGGGTAAGCCGCGAAAGATGAAGTGAAAAGCAGCTCGCCCCAGATCACGCGCCAGCCAAAAACCGAAATAATGAAAGGGCTTGGTCAGATCCGAGACGATCTCTCCGGAACGAATCGTGCGCATGACCTCCCACCACCATTGTAAGATAGCAATGGGCATACCGATAGCCTGTGTCAGCGCCGTGAAGGTGATCGCGTCTTTGAGGGAATATCCCGCAATCTGGGCCTGTCCGCTCGCTTCAAAGACGGCTATAAAGAGATACGCGCGCAAGAGCCCAAAGAAAAAATTGGTTGCGATACCCGCAAGAGTTGCGGCGCGATAAGTCATCATGCGCTGGAAGCTCTTTTGGAAGAGCGCGAGGTAGAGCATCAGCTCTCTGAGGGCCGAAAGCCGATGCCAAAGTCATTACCCGCCAGAAACTGCGCCCCCAGCTCCTTCTGCAAGAGCCATTGAGATTGCAGAAATGCTTTATAGACGTTCTGAATCGCCGTGAAGAGCGCGTGCTTGCTCAGCCCGTCGAAGAAGATCTCTTGCTGCAAGACCAACTGCTGCAAAATCCCCTGCGGGTGGATCATCCCGAAGCTGATGGGAAAACGATTCAGCTCCATGCTCAAGAGACGCAAGACGCTCTCGCGCTGCGGCACGCTGAGCTTCTGAAAGAGCTGGCGCACGTCGTCGGCGATGTTGACGCTCACTTCGATCAAGATTCGGTCTGGGCTGACCTTGGGATTTATAATGCTGACGGTCGTCGGCTGGTTCTTCGGATGGTTCGCTAAGATCACCCAGTGCGCATTGGGATGGTCCACATAACGATTGAACTGCCCTTCTTCGACAAGCCAATTTTCGATCTTCGCTTTCATAGCTTCCATGGGTTGCATTATAGGCCAGATACGTTACGATTGCATCCTGAAAAGGAGACCGAATGTTCTATTTTTCTCTTGACGACAAGACCGAACTGCGCTTATTGGAGGAGCGTCACACCGAAGAACTCTTCGCACTGACCGATCAGAACCGTGCGCATCTGCGCCAATGGTTGCCTTGGGTAGATGGCACCACATCGCTCGAAGATACGCGAAAGTTCATTCGGTTTTCTTTAGAGCAGTTTGCCAGAAACGAAGGTTTTAATGCAGGCATTTGGTATCACGGTAAGCTGGCAGGTGTGATTGGACACCATAAGATCGACTGGGCCAACCGCAAGACGAGCATCGGTTATTGGCTCGGTGCGTCCTTCCAAGGTCAAGGACTGATGACAAAATCCTGTCGGGCTGTGGTGGACTACAACTTAAACGAACTGAAACTGAATCGCGTTGAGATTCGCTGTGCTGTGGAGAACAGAAAGAGCCGAGCGATCCCGGAGCGATTGGGCTTCACTCAAGAAGGAGTTATTCGACAGGCTGAGAGGCTTTACGATCACTTTGTGGATCACGTCGTCTACGGGATGCTCGCCAGCGAGTGGAGAAAGAGCTAACCTCTGCACGAGATTCATGCTTGCAATGAAAACCGATCAACCCTTGAAATCCTTCTGAATGAGTCTGCCAGTGACTTATGGAAGTTCCGCAGAGATTTAGAGATCACGCGACCGTTGTCGCAGATCGGGGTGCGCTCAGAGTCAGGTGTGCCGTTCTTGGGCCCTGAGATCGTGCTGTTATACAAAGCCAAGCATCTCAGAGCGCACGATCAAGCCGATTTCGATCATGTGCACACGACGCTCAGCAGCGAACGCCGACACTGGTTGAGACAAGCACTGGCCAAGTGCCATCCGGGGCACCCTTGGCTCGCCAAGTTGTGAGAGCAAGATACGAGCAAGCTCTCTAGTCCATCGGGCCTGTCTTTCAATAATGGATTTCAGCGTACCAATGGCAAAAGTCTGTCCGGGACCATGAACAATGAATGGTGAGTTTGCGACCGTCAGGGTGAGCGAAAAGACGAGTGATACTCATTTCGCATGAAGCTGTCGCCTTTGCGCCGGTGGATGAATCCACCGGCTCACCAGATGGAAGCGTGCTCAAGCACGCTCACAGCCTGCTTGAGTGGGCTTTCATTTGCTGAGCCGGCTGCTTGAGCATCCGGCGGCTTGAGCGACATTATGAACTGATTTTAGTATTACGCCACGTCACTCCCGCCCTCCCCAGCATCGAACTCGCGCCGCACTCTTAGGGCTGCCATAATGATCACTTTGCTCTCTTCATCCCGCTCTCACACTTTTCTTCGACCCCGCTCCCGATCTCCCGCACGCTCATCACCAACTGCTTCCCCTCCACAAATTTGTCATAGATCCGCACCCGCGGATGCCCACGATCATCCGCACCAAAGGTGACCTGAACCGCGCCCACGCTCGGCTCCCACTTGCACAAGTCAAACTCATATCGCACCCGCACCTCCCCACACGACGGCATCCCATCCCCGTCACTACTCTTCGCTAAATGCGGCAAGTTCCAAAAGAACTCAAACTGATGCGGCCGACGAAACTTCGGAAAAAGCTGCGCCAGATCTATCAACACCGAGCAGATCGCCTCCATTGCAAAGTAGGGCTTCAGATCATCTGGGATCAGCGCGAAGGCCCTCTCGGCCACATCGTCGGGGATCGCCGTGCGCCCGTAGAAATAGTTGCTCAGATGAGATTTATGCACCCCCAAGTGCTTCGCTAGTCGCTCGCGCGGGTGCAGGCGCTCATAACGCTCTCCCTCTTTACGCCAAGTGCTCTCTTCGTGCTCCAGCACGCATTGATAGGCCGTAAATACTAAAAGATTGCGGGTGCGCTGTGAGAAGCGCGAGATGATCGCGCTCTTGGAGAAACTGCTGTGCTTGATCGGAGCCACCTCCTTCCCCAATATTTGAGGGTATTGTAGCCGCACTCACCCTGAAAAGTCAAGATCGAGAAGAATTTTTTTCGACTCAGCGGAGGGCTGTTACGAATACTTCAGATGGGATCGGCGTTTGAGCAGTCCTCAAGTGATAAGGCAAGCATTATCACTTCCAAACAGGCTCTACTTCACCCCGTGCTACACCCTCAAGGGCTTCTTTAATCTCTTGGACAAACTGTGGATGCAGTTCGTCTCGCCGGCACAGCCACTCCGTCAAAGCCAACTCTGCCTGAGCGCTGAGACTGCGATGCTCTGCTTTTGCAATGCGCTCCAGCTTGCGACGCACAGACTTTTTCACTCTCAGATTCAAAGAGGCTCTCTCTGCCATAACCATCACCTGCACATACTATAGCGCATTCTTGAATTTTCGCCAATTTCAATCAGAACACTTTACGATTTCACCCCGCGCAATCGGGGGTCGAGCACGTCTCTGAACGCGTCGCCCAAGAGGTTCCAGCCCAGCACGAAGAAGAGAATCGCGCCGCCGGGATAGATCACCGTGTACCAATACTCGTCCAGATCCGTGAGATAATTTCTCGTAAAACTGATCATCTGGCCCCAGTCGGCATAACCCGTCCCGGAGCCCAAACCCAAAAAGCTCAGCGCGGCTGCTGAGAGCACCATGCTGCCCATATCGAGAGAAGCTAACACCAAAGCGGGATAGATCGTGTTGGGCAGGACATGACGAAAGATGATTCTGAAATCGCTCGCCCCCGAAGCGCGCGCCGCCAAGACGTACTCACGCTCTTTGGCTGATAAGACTTCGCCGCGTACCAAGCGCGCATAGGTCGGCCAGCCAAAGACAACGAGCGCAATCATTACTTTGTCTAATCCCCGCCCCAAGATCGCCGTCAGCACCATCGCCGCGACCAAGAAAGGGAAAGCCAAAAATATCTCCGTGATGCGCATCAACAGCTCGTCCACCCAGCGCCCGTAATAGCCGGAAAGCGCCCCCAGCACCAACCCAATTAACAAAATGCTCAGCGTGACGGTCAAGCCGACATTGAACGCCGTGCGCGTCCCCCAGATCAGTCCGTAGAGAATATCATACTGATAAGCGGTCGTTCCCATCGGGTGCTTCTCGCTGGGGGGCTTAGGAGTGGCCCAGCGCCCGTCCTGCGGGATCTTATAGGGATTACAGGGCTGCACTTTCTGTCCGAAGCCCTCCAAGATCCACGCGGGCACCCAGTACGAGAGCAGAGGCTGACAGGGACGCGGCGGCGGCGCGAGCACCGGAGCGGCCAAGGCGATGAGAGTAAAAAAGAGCACTAAGACCAGCCCCGTGACCGAGATCGGGTTTTTGAGCAGTCTTTTGATCAATCGAGCCTCACGCGCGGATCAATCCACGCATAGAGCATATCTACTAAAAGATTCATCGCGACTAAAATAGTCGTGCTGAAGAGCGTGAAGCCCAGCACCGAGGGAATATCTAAGTTATACGCAGCGTCAGCGGCGAACTTCCCCAAGCCGCGATAGTTAAAGATCGTCTCGGTGATCACCACCCCGTTGAGCAGCCCCACAAAAGAGAGCCCGGAGATCGTGGCTACGGGGATGAGCGCATTGCGGCAGGCGTGCTTCAGAATAACTATAAGTTCGCGCTGGCCCTTGGCTCGCGCTACGGTCACGTACTCCTGGCGCAGCGTCTCGAGCATCGCAGAGCGCGTGATTCTGACAATTAGTGCCCAGCTCACATACGAGAGCGTGAGCACCGGCAGAACAATATGGCTGAGCGCGTTGAAGAAAACATCCCAGCGCCCGTTGAGCAGCGCATCTATAGTATTCAGCCCAGTAAAGCGCGTGAAGAGTGTTGGGTTTTGCACGATGTCGCTGGCCCATTGGGTGAGGCGCTCCGGGGCGAACCAGCCCAATCTCCCGTAAAAGAGCATCAGCATTAATAGACCGAAGACAAACGTCGGGAAGGCATAGCCCATAATCGAGAGAATTCTCGTGGTGTGATCGAGCGGACGATTGTGATAGACCGCCGCCAGAACGCCCAAGAGTACGCCGATCAGTACTAGAGGGAGAATAGCGAAGATCGCGAGTTCTAGCGTTGCGGGAAAGCGCGAGATCAGGGCGCTCAAGACGGGCATCTTATCGGTCTCCGACCAGCCCAAGTTCCCGCGCACGACTTCGCCGAGCCAACGAAGATACTGGGGACTACAGTGACAATAGCAGATAAAGCCGCAGTCGGGATCGCCTGCGATTCTCAGAGTAGTGAATCCCAAAGAAATCTCTAAAGGACGATGAGTAAAGGGCACTAAGACAGGATCGTTGAGCCCGTAGAGTTCGATCAGTCTCTCTAATTGTCTTGGATCTTTGAGCTGGGCGGGGTCTTGGATATACAGCGCTAGACGCGCGTAGGGGCTGAGCAGCTGTAGCATCAAGAAAATTAAGACCGTCACGCCCAAGACGATGAAGGGCAGGAGCAATAACCTACGGGCGATGTAGGCGAGCATGGCGATGCACCCTCACCCCATCCCTCTCCCTGTAAGGGAGAGGGAGTAGAGGGTGAGGGTAAAATGGCTCACCACGCTTCGATGACAACCTGCGGCAGCTCGCTCAACAGATCGGGATGGACATCCGCGTTGGCTCTCTTAGAGAGCGTGTAAAAATTCTGCCCCGGCCACATCGGGTTGTACATCCAGCCGTTCACCCACGTCCGCTGCCAGCTCCGCCCCACCGCGTCCACTAAAAAGACATCTATCGCATCTTCGTAAGCTTTTTGTTGCAACTGATAGTAGAGCTGCTGGCGCTTGGCGGGGTCTAACTCGCGCGCGGCTTGCATAATTAAGTCGTCGTAGTTGGCGATCTTGTTCAGGCTCTGCTTTTGCGCATAGGTTCCCTGACTGTGCATGAAGGGCAACGCAAAATTATGGGGATCGGGGAAGTCGGCGAGCCAGCCGATGATAAACATCGGGAGCTTTTTCGCGCGATAGTTGTCCAAGAAAGTCGGCCAAGGCTCTCCCCGGACTTCGATCTGGAACTTCGGGTTGAGCGCTTCGATGTTGTCTTTGAAGATCTGGGCGGCTTGCTTTCGGATATCATTGCCCTCGTTATAGACGAGTGTCATCTTGAAGCCCCGCTCCCAGAGCTGCCCGCCCCACGCTTTTTTGAAATGCTCTTCGGCTTTCTGCGGGTCATAAGAGTAGCGCGGCCCCTCGCGATTGACAGACGCGCTCAAGCTTTGGGGGATTGGGCCATAGGATTGTTGCGCTTCGCCCAGATAGATCTGCTCTACGTATTCTTGCCAATCGAACGAGTGATTAAACGCTTTGCGCACGTCTAAATCAGTGAAGAAGTCTGTGGGGATGCCGTTGCCGTCGAGTCGCCCGGAGCCGATATTGGGGTTGCCCTCGATGGCGATCTCATAGGTGAAGAAGACAGTCTCGTTGAGTATATTGGGGAGGTTTTTCACGGTGCGCACGCCGGGCATGCCCTCCATTTGGGGGACAAACTGGCGCGCCACACTGATAATATCCGCGTCGCCGCGTTCCAATTGCAATTTGCGCGTTCCGAACTCCGGGACGATCTTGATGACGACGCGGCTGAGCTGGGCCGGCACGCGCCAATAGTTTTCATTGCGCACCAAGACGATCTCCCCGCCGGGCGTCCAACGCTCGAGCTTAAACGGTCCCGTGCCCAGCGCTCGGTTGTGCAGCGGCAGCTTCTCTTTCTCCACGCTATAGTATTGCTTCCAAGTGGCGCAATCATCGTCCCAGCCGCCGTTTTCTATGACGAACTTTTTATTCTGAATCGCCGCCCAGCTGGCGCTCTGCGCGATACGCGCTAAAAACGTCGCCGAGGGCTTGGGGAGCTTAAAGACGACGTGGTTCCCCTTGACGGTGACGGCCTCTTTGACCATCTCGCAGGCCTCGGCATCGCCGACTTTCTCGGATAGATCTTTGAGATCGTGGATTTCTAAGAGATCTTCCAGAAGAATCCAAGCGGCGCTGTCGGCATGGCTGTGGATCATCAATCGGCGAAAAGAGTAAGCGACATCTTCAGGGGTCAGCGGGCTGCCGTCGTGAAAATTTATATTCGTTCGGATGGGGAAAGTGATATAAGTGATCCCATCGGACTCGGTTCTTATAAGCCCGTTCTCCAGAGTGGGGACTTCACCGGCCAAGAGGGCCACAAAGCGGTCGGTGCGGCTCCCTTCATAGGCGATGAGATTCTCATAGGTATTAAAGAGCACTTCGCCGCTGGCGGTGTCGTAGGCGTGAACAGGATCGAGGGTATCGGCATCGCCGGCGTTGGCGATGATGAGCGTCTCTGGGTTTTTGATCTCCGCTGGCGCAGGGGCGACGACTTCGGTGGGTTGTTCACCGGGGACGACCACGGCGGGCTCGGACTTCTCGGTGGGTTTCTGTTCGGGCTGCTCCGGAGATGTCGGCGGCTCGGTAGGCTTTGTCGGTGGAGGAGCGGGCGTTTCGGGTTTTTCGGCGGTGATGGGAGGTTGAGCGGGCGATTCGGGCTTGCTGGTCGTCGGCTCTTTCTGTGGGCCTCCGCAAGCAGTCAACAGTGAGAGTACTGAGAGTACTAGGATCAGTCCAAGTAGATAGCTTAATGCTCTGTGCATCGTTCTCTCCTCCTCTTGAGGGTAAAGAGCATCTTAACAGATTCTGGGGGGTCTGACAAAAAGAGAGCCCGTGCTGGAGCACGGGCTGATGAGTGCAGACAGAGTGGGATAGCGGAAGCAAAGCGTTGAAAAGTTGCTCCTTAGAAAGGAGGTGATCCAGCCGCACCTTCCGGTACGGCTACCTTGTTACGACTTCACCCCTCTCACAAAAGCGGCCTTCGCCCCTTGCGGGACTTCGAGCCACTCCTGCTCGGTTGGTGTGACGGGCGGTGTGTACAAGGCCCGAGTACGTATTCACCGCGGCATGGCTGATCCGCGATTACTAGCGATTCCAGCTTCATGAGGTCGGGTTGCAGACCTCAATCCGAACTGAGGACGGCTTTCTGGGATTGGCTCCCCCTTGCGGGTTGGCGACCCTTTGTACCGTCCATTGTAGCACGTGTGTCGCCCAGGACATAAGGGCCATGCTGACTTGACATCATCCCCTCCCTCCTCCGGCTATTCGCCGGCAGTTCCCCCAGAGTGCCCAGCAGACTGATGGCAACTGGGAGTAGGGGTTGCGCTCGTTATGGGACTTAACCCGACGCCCCACGGCACGAGCTGACGACAGCCATGCAGCACCTGTGCACGCTGCTCCTGTATTTCTACAAGTGCTCATCGCCCTTTCGGGTCTTTACTACGTGCATGTCAAGCCCTGGTAAGGTTCTTCGCTTACCATCGAATTGAACCACGTGCTCCACCGCTTGTGCGGGCCCCCGTCAATTCCCTTGAGTTTCAACCTTGCGGCCGTACACCCCAGGCGGCCGACTTAACGCGTTAGCTGCGGCACTGGTCCAGCATTTGCGAGACCAACACCTAGTCGGCATCGTTTAGGGCGTGGACTACCCGGGTATCTAATCCGGTTTGCTCCCCACGCTTTCGTGCCTCAGCGTCAGGAACCGGCCAGGAAGCTGCCTTCGCTATCGAGGTACCTTCCGGTATCTACGCATTTCACCGCTACTCCGGAAGTTCCGCTTCCCTCTCCGGCCCTCCAGCTGCGCAGTTTCGCCGGACCTCTCCCCGTTGAGCAGGGAGATTTCACCGACGACATGCACAACCGCCTACGCACCCTTTACGCCCAGTGAATCCGGGTAACGCTCGCCACCTCTGTCTTACCGCGGCTGCTGGCACAGAGTTAGCCGTGGCTTCTTCCAGGGGTACCGTCATCGTCCGGGCATTGCCTCCCGGATTTATTCTTCCCCCTGAAAAGGAGTTTACAACCCGAAGGCCGTCATCCTCCACGCGGCGTCGCTCGTTCAGGCTTGCGCCCATTGACGAAGATTCCCCACTGCTGCCTCCCGTAGGAGTCAGGGCCGTGTCTCAGTCCCCATGTGGGGGGCCACGCTCTCACGCCCCCTACCCGTCATCGCCTTGGTAGGCCGTTACCCTACCAACAAGCTGATAGGCCGCAGCCCCCTCCCCGCGTGCTCCCTTGCGGGAGCTTTTCTCCCATAGACGAATCTACGTGAGCATATCGGGTATTAGCAGCCCTTTCGGGCTGTTATCCCCGTCGCGGGGGCAGGTTAGCAACGTGTTACTCACCCGTTTGCCGCTCTACTGGGCTATCCCCTTGCGGTTCAAGCCTTTCGCGCACGACTTGCATGTGTTAAGCGCGCCGCCAGCGTTCACCCTGAGCCGGGATCATACCCTCTAGTAAATGGCTAGAGAGGCTCAAGGGCAGATCTCTTACAGAGATCTGCGTCCTTTTTCTCTCGGGGTCGAGAGAAATAGACGCTTTGCTTCTCGCTATCCACTTGTCAAAGAGCAATTATTTCTGAGGAGCAAAGGGTATTGTAGCAGAACTTGGGGCATTTGTCAAGGGCGTGAAAAAGTTGGTTCTATCTGGTATAATCAACTAGGGCGAAGGAGAAAACGATGATGAAAGACGATCTCTTTGCGGCTGTTGACGCGTATATCGAGCATCTCTTTGTCCCAGATGATCCCGTCTTGCGCGCGGTCCTGCAGTCCATCACAGAATCTGAGATGCCGCCGATTCAAGTCTCCCCGGCGCAGGGCCAGTTTCTCTATCTGTTGGCCAAGCTGTGCGGCGCGCGTCGGATCTTAGAGCTGGGCACGCTGGCGGGGTATAGCGCGATCTGGCTGGCGCGGGCCTTGCCCGCCGATGGCCGGCTGATCTCGTTGGAGGCCGACGCGAAGTACGCAGAAGTAGCGCGGAGAAATCTGGAGCGCGCCGGACTCGCCCATCTTGTAGAAATAGTAATAGGCCCGGCGTTGGAAATGCTGCCCGCCCTGCAGGCCCGCGGCGAGAGGCCCTTTGATATGGTCTTCATAGACGCCGACAAAGAGAACTATGTGGCGTATTTGGAGTGGACGTTGCGCCTCGCGCGGCCCGGCAGTCTGATCGTCGCAGACAATGTAATACGCGAGGGGCGGGTGCTTGCTCCCGAATCGGGAGACTCATTCGCTCAGAGCGTGCGGGCCTTCAATGCCGCGCTCGCGGCCGAGCGCCGTGTCGAGGCGATCATCTTGCAACAAGTAGGCGTGAAGGGTCACGATGGACTGGCACTTGCTTGGGTGAAGAGGGAATAGAGTGTGCCGAACGTCCAATCCCAGCCAAGGCGTCACACCAATCATGCTGACTGGGAAGCCGACAACCCCTCAACTCCAATGTGTTCGTCAAGATCAGGCCATTCGACTGGTGGGTGGTATAGGATTTGAACCTATGGCCTTCTGCACGTCAAGCAGACGCTCTTCCGCTGAGCTAACGAAATGGCAGTCTCTATCAGTGCTTTCCCCACTTCGGCAAGCCAGCACAACTTGCGTAGTGCGCCTAACTCCGTCCATCCCTCCTTTGGGGAAAAGCATAGCACACCGACCCCCGGCGCGGGCAAATTGGAGCCTTGCAGATCAAAAAGCTATAATGCTTATACCAAAGGAGACAGAAGCTATGACCGCTCAAGTTGCTACACTGCGAACACCTTCAGAAGGGTTGCTCACGTTACTTTTCCCTTCTCCCCGAAGAGTGCGTGAGTTGCTGAAGCAAGCTGATACCCAGCAAGATTTCTGGTCTACTTTGCTGAAAGACCCTCTCGTGTGCAAAGAACTGGAACGACTTGCGAAAGCCTTCAAAGAACTAGCTCGTCCACTAGCGCGTGCTAAGAGCGCCGCTGAATTAGAGCAGGGCATAAATGCTCAACTTCCTGCTTACTTGATATGGAAGGGCGAACTCTTCACTCTGATTCTGAAAACCCTTAGTGAGACTGGCCCAGAGGCATTCCTCAATGAATATGTCCGCGCAATCCAACAAATCCAAGATTTCTTTCAAGAGAAAGCCACGCGCGATCTCGACAGTGAGAACGCAGAGCGTCTGAAATCAGCCCTTTACGGGATCTGTCTCTACAGTGAGAACCTCATGCGCACCATCTTAGAAAAAGGCCCTGAGGCTATAGACCCCGACGCGTTCAAGGTAACTATCGAGGATTTTTTCAAAGCTGACTTGCTCTTGATGACAGCCACTCTCATTATGATCGGCGAAATCAAGCCTTGGCGTTGGATAGTCATGCCCTCGGAACTCACCAAGATTCTGGCTTTGATAGCCCAACGAGCTGAGGCCCACGTAGACGCTATAGAAGATGAGTTGATGACTCGCGATCTGGAACTTCGCAAGCTGCTAGAGCAACCTCCAGGACCGTCTATCACCCTCGAAGAATACTCGCGCCAACGTGGACTTTCATGATCCAATATCAGCTCGAAAAGAGCGCCAAAGATGATCTGGATAAGTTAGAAACCGCTATAGCGCAAACGATCAAGGACAAACTGAAAGAACTCGAAGCCCACCCTGAACCGCATCAGTGGCTTAAGAAGCTCAAGGTCTACAAGGATGTTTATCGGCTCCATATTGGGAGAGATTGGGTTGCGGTCGGTCAATTAGAAGGCTCTATGTTTCGCGTTCGACGAGTAGGACACCGTAGCAAGATTTACAAGCTGATAGAGCGCTAGCACACTCCCCTCACCGCCCCACGATCCGCGTG
>JAJHSH010000037.1 GCA_022683945.1 Candidatus Acetothermia bacterium
CTCTCCCCCTCCCTGGCCCTCCCCGCAGGCGGGGAGGGAACGGGTGGGGTAACGGGAGAGGGAGAGGAGCTTTGAGTATGGACCAGCTCCACGAGACGCTTGAGCTGGTCGGGCGACGTCTCGGGCAGGACGCCGTGGCCCAGGTTAAAGATATGACCGGGATCTCCGCCTGCTTGCTCTAAGATCTCTCGTGCCCGTTGCTCCACCAGTCTCCAAGGTCCCAACAAGAGAGCTGGGTCTAAGTTGCCCTGAATCGCTCTTTGGGAGCCAATGCAATTCCATGCCCGATCCAAGTGCACCCGCCAGTCTATGCCGATCACGTCACCGCCCGCCTCGCTCATCAACTCCAAGAGTCCATGGGTATTCACGCCAAAGTGGATAATTGGAACGTTGGTCGCGCGTATTTCAGCGAAGAGCCGGCTCATGTGAGGCTGGATGTATTCGCGATAATCCGAGGGACTCAAGCAGCCGACCCAACTGTCAAAGATCTGCAAAGCCTGTGCTCCTGCTTGGACCTGCACGTGAAGGAACCGCGCAACAGCATCTGTTAGTTTTTCTAGCAGCCGATGCCAGAAGACGGGCTCTTGGTAAATCAGAGCTTTCGTGCGGATGAAGGCGCGGGAGGGGCCGCCTTCGATGAGATAGCTCGCCAGTGTGAAGGGCGCACCGGCAAAACCGATGAGCGGAACTCTCAGCTCTCGTCTCAAAAGCCGGATGGTCTCCAGCACGAAGGGCAGGTCGGTTTCCGGCGTCAACGGGCGCAGGCGCTCAAGGTCTTGCAGAGAGCGGATCGGCCTCTCGATCACCGGGCCGACGCCTTCTTCAATCTGAAATTGCACGCCCATCGGCCCCAACAGGAGCGAGATGTCTGAAAACAGAATGGCCGCATCTACATGCAATTGTCGGACGGGCAGGAGGGTCACTTCCGCACAGAGATCGGGGTTATGACAGATCTCGATCAAACTGTACGTTTCGCGCAGCCGACGATACTCCGGCTGGTAGCGACCGGCCTGACGCATGAACCAAATGGGCGTGCAGTCTACCGTTTCTCTTCTGCAGGCTCTGAGAAACCGATCGTTGAAGTTGAACGAGCTCATAAGATTGCTCCTTTAGATTTAGAGGCCGAATTTAATCCCCACGGCGGTCAGCAGGACCGTTACGAACCCGAAGGCCACTTGACTCCAGCCCACGACCCGCGCCGGTACGGGCGGCCGAGAGAGAGCATGAGCTGCTCCCAGAGCCAAGATCAATAACGCCAGCATCGCGAGCTTGGGAATCCAGCCCGCTAGAACGGCACACAAACTCGCTAAGAACATGAGCAAAAAGACTCCGTAAATGGGCGCGCGGCGCACAGCTACCCCGCGCGCCCGCAGCACTTGGGCGCGGGCAAAGTAGATCGAAGCTATAGCTCGCGCACCCAAGACGAACCATAATCCAAACGCCATCCCCAACTCCGCTCCCCCAGTCAGAGCGATCCCGGAGGCGACCGAGCTCATGGCTATAGCTCCACTGACTTCGGGAAGGAGATGTCGTCCCCGGCTGAACGCATCGTAGAAGAGCTGCACCAAGGCCCAGGGTGCAGCGAGCACCAAGGGAAACCAAAAGGGCCCCTCTGCTTGGAGAGCAGCCCCTAACAAGCCAGCAAGTGCCAGACCGCCATAGATGAGTCCCAAGCACCCGGCGAGAACCGTGCGCGGGTAGTGCACGCCTTGGCGCATATCGGCGAGCCAGAGTTTGAGGGGATGCCTTATCAAGAATGCGCAGAGAGCAAAAAACCCCAAACCCAGTCCGGCCCACGTCGGAGTGACCAATAGCCCCAGGGCAATCGGTTCCAGCGTTAAGCCCCAGCCGCCATGCTCGTAGGGCAACGCTACGGATTTGAGGGGAACCGAAGCGACTCTCATGGTGCCGTCCGTAAAACTTCTCTTGCGGCTACTAGAGTCTGCGTGATCTCTTTATCCGTATGGGCCAAGGAGACGAACCAAGCCTCAAACTGCGAGGGCGGCGGGTAAACTCCGTGCTCCAGCAATCCCCAGAAGAACCGAGCATAGCGTTTGGGATCGGCACGCTGAGCCGAAGCGTAGTCTGTCACGGGCTCCGCAGTGAAGAACGGGGTGAGCATCGAGCCCACGCGTTTTATCTGCAAGGGGACCTCGGCCTCACGTGCTGCGGCGCTCAGACCTTGGGCCAACTGACCGGAGAGTCTCTCTAAATGCTCATAAGTGCCCGGTCGAGCCAGCTCTGTGAGCGTAGCGACGCCCGCGGCCATCGCCAGGGGATTGCCCGAGAGCGTGCCCGCCTGATAGACCGGCCCCAGCGGCGCAACCAGTCGCATGATCTCTGCACGCCCGCCGTAAGCGCCCACGGGCAGTCCGCCGCCGATGATCTTGCCCAGACAGGTCAAGTCTGGCTTGATGCCGTAGAGCTGCTGCGCCCCACTGTAAGCCACGCGAAAGCCCGTGATCACTTCATCAAAGATAAGTAGCGCGCCATATTTCTGAGTGAGCCGACGTAGGTCTTGCAGAAAATCTGATGTCGGTGGCACGACTCCCATATTGCCGGCCACGGGCTCGACGATCACCGCTGCAATAGTATCTGAAAATTCCTCGAAGAGCCGACGCACTGCCTTGGCATCGTTATAGGGAGCGACCAACGTCTCTTTCACCGTCTCTTGTGGTACGCCGGCGCTGCCGGGCAATCCCAGCGTCATGAGACCGGAGCCCGCCTGCACCAACAACAGATCGGCGTGCCCATGATAGCCTCCCGCGAATTTTATAATCTTAGGGCGTCGGGTGTAAGCGCGGGCCAGCCGGAGCGCGCTCATCGTCGCCTCGGTGCCGGAGTTCACAAAGCGCAGGAGTTCTAGCGACGGCATAGCTTTACAGATAAGCCTGGCTAATTCGAGCTCGTGCTCGCTGGGCGCTCCGTAGCTAGTGCCCTGCTCGCTAGCTTTTTTGAGAGCTGCAACGATGCGCGGATGAGCATGACCCAAGATCAAAGGGCCCCAAGAGCCGAGATAATCTATCAGTTCACGACCGTCAACGTCGTAGAGTTTGGCTCCACTGCCGCGTGCAATAAAGAGCGGCGTACCGCCCACCGCGCCAAAGGCCCGCACGGGGCTGCTCACGCCGCCTACGAGCAGCTTCTGGGCTTCGGCGAAGAGCTGCTGCGAGCGCTCGCCGTTCACACCAACACCTTCTTCCGAGGCTGATAAACACAGAGCGGGTCACTCTCTAGGGGATCGCCCGTAGCGGCATAGGCCCGCGCCCGCGAACCGCCGCAGATTCTGTTAAATTCACAATGCCCGCACTTTCCCCGGTAGCGATCGGGATCGCGCAGACTCTGAAAAAGCTCTGAATGACGATAGATCTCTACTGGGCTGGCAGAACGGACGTTGCCTGCGGTCAGGGGCAGAAAGCCCGACGGATAGACTTGGCCTATATGGGAGATAAACATAATGCCGTTGCCGTCGCGGATGCCGAACCCCCGACCCGTGGGCGTCCGCCGGATCTGTTCAGGCGTCAAGCCTTCCAACTTCATGCGCTGGCAGGCGACGCGACGAAAGTGCATCGCTTCCGTCGTCTTGATGGCAAAAGACGCTTCTTTCGTGCGCTCGTACAGCCAATGAAAGAGGCCCTCGGCTTGGGGTGCCGTAATGGGGCGTAGCCCTTTGCCGCGTCCCACCCCGATAAGAAAGAAAAGGCTCCAGCGCGCGATCTCCAGCCCTTGGAGCAGCTCGTAGATACTGGGCAAATCAGAGAGCGTATCGGCGGTGACCAGCGTGTTGATCTGCAAGGACAAGCCAACGGCACGAGCGGCCTGCGCAGCCCTGATCGTCCCTGCGAAGCAGCCGGGCACGCCGCGGAAGGTGTCGTGGCTCTGAGCGTTCGAGCCGTCGAGGCTGAGCGAGATGGACTGCACTCCCAACTCTTTGAACTCTTGAAGCATCGCGTCACTCAGGCGGTTCGTGGCGCTGGGGGCCACCGAGACCGGCAGTCCCAGCGAGAGTGCGTAGCGGATCAGCTCTAACAGATCTGCGCGCTGGAGGGCGTCGCCGCCGGTCATGACCAGATGAGGCGGCGGGTCGCCGAAGGCGCGCAGTTCTTTCAACAAGAGCCTAGATTCTTCTGTCCCTAACTCCAGCGGATGGCACTGGGGGATGGCCTCGGCGCGACAGTGCTTGCAGGCGAGATCGCAGGCCTGCGTCATCTCCCAGTAGACGAGTATCGGTCTTGCATCAAACGACAGTCGTCCGTCCATGCTTGGATGGAAGGCTTGCGCGTGCCCATCGGGTTGCATAGAGAAACTCCTTTCTCGCTAGCCCAGCAACGCCAGCGTCTCTTCCAAAGATCGGTGCACACCGACGAAGATCGGTGTATCTTTGAGCGTATATCTACGAGCTTCCGTCGCGCGCAGGGCCTTCACCAAATCTTGAAAGTCTTCCAGGCGATCTGTTTCATAGGAGACGATAAACTCTTGATCATCGAGACCAAAAGAATAGATCAACGCCTGTTGCACCGACGGGAATCCCTTGCCGACACGAATATGCTCGTTCATCATGCCCTGACGGGTATCCAGACTGAGCAAGTACCAATCGGTTGTCTTGGTGAAGGGATAGACGATCAAATATCTGTTGCGCGCGGTGGAGAAGATCGCTTGTTCTTGAGTGCTGGGCTTGCGCACGTAGACGGAAGGGCGGATGAGCCCCCAGCATAGATAGCTCACCTCCAGATAGCGCCCTAAACCCGTCTGCAAGAGCAGGCTGGTCGTCTCCTGAAGGATCTCCGGGCTTGGAGCCATCCGCCAAAGCAGAAGATCCGCACCGGCCTTCAGCCCCACGAGACTGTAACTGTAGGTCGTGACTTCTGTGGCGCAGCTCTGCGCCGTTTGGAGAAACTCTGCGCGCCCTTGGCCACGCTCCGCTTGAGAGAGACGACGCCACGCCGCGTCGAGAGTCAAGACCAGAAACTGCACGCACCGCTGCTCATTCGTCATTATTATTCTTCTTCCTCCTTCAGCGAACTTGCGATCTCTTTGGCAAAGTACGTGATAATCAGATCGGCGCCGGCGCGCGCGATGGCCGTCAGCATCTCCAGAACGGCGCGCCGCTCGTCAAGCCAACCCCGCTCAGCCGCGGCCTTCACCATAGCGTATTCACCACTCACGCTGTAGGCGGCCAAGGGCAGATCAAAACGCCGGCGGGCTTGAGCAATCACATCGAGATAAGCCAACGCGGGCTTGACCATCACTATGTCTGCTCCTTCACCGATGTCCAGTGCGATCTCTCGCAAAGCTTCCCGTATATTCGACGGATCCATCTGATAGCTCTTGCGGTCGCCAAACTGCGGGGTAGAGTCGGCTGCTTCTCTGAACGGGCCATAGAAAGCCGAGGCGTACTTGGCAGCGTAGCTCATAATGGGAGTCCCTGCGAACCCCGCTGCATCGAGCGCTCCGCGAATCGCGCGCACTTGATGATCCATCATCGCGCTGGGAGCTACTATATCTGCTCCGGCGGCTGCGTGTGAGAGGGCGATGCGGGCCAAAAGCTCTAATGTCTCATCGGTGGCGACATATCCGTCGCGGACGATCCCGCAATGCCCGTGATTCGTATAGGCGCACAGACAGACGTCGGTGATGATCGTCAGCTTCGGCACAGCTCTCTTCAGCTCTCGTACCGACTCTTGGACGATGCCATGCTCATCGTAAGAGCCACTGCCGGCTTCGTCCTTGTGATCGGGCAATCCAAAGAGCAATATCGCCGGGACCCCCGACTTAGAAATCTCTTCGGCTTCGCCCGGGAGAGCGTCTGGAGAGAAGCGATATTGGCCGGGCATAGAGCGAATCTCCTCACGCACCCTGCGCCCCGGACGCACAAAAACGGGAGAGACCAAAGACTTCGCAGAGAGTCGCGTCTCGCGAACCAAAGAGCGCATTGAAGTTGTGCGCCGCAGCCGCGTAGGGGCTTGGTTAACCAAGCCCCTACTAAGTCCGGAGATGATCGTTCACCCCTTTGATAATGGCCGAGATCAGGCCGTCGATCGTATGCTCTTGCGCGATAATTTGAGCTTGCCAACCCGCTGCTTCCACGGCGCGCGC
>JAJHSH010000047.1 GCA_022683945.1 Candidatus Acetothermia bacterium
GCCCAGGTTGTTCCAAGCCTCGTGCTTATCTGGCTGGACTTCCAAAGCCTTGTGAAACCACTTAGCAGCTTGATCGTGCTTGCCCTCTAAGCCATAGGCCGTACCCAAGTTGACGCACTCGGATGCGAACAGCTCTTTGTCTTCTCTGGTTTGTAGCTGTGCTTCTCGTTCTTGAAGCTCGCGCTCCGCTTCTGACAGATCACCCAAAATGGCCAAACCGGAGATGCGCTGATAGTGGATTACTGAATGCATATACGACGGAGCTGCTTCTTGCACATAATAGAGTTTGTCAATGGTCTCCCGCACCTGTTCATGCTTGGCTTCGCTCAGCCGGCTTAGCATTTCCCGGACAAGTTTTTCGGCAAATTCGCTAATCTCCTGCTCAGAAAACCAAATCTTGAGGAATTTTACGATGAACCCCAGCCGTCGTCGCCCAGCCTCCACTCGCATCTGCCGCCAGAGGCGAAAGAGCTTATCGGAGACGTCATAGAAAGTCTCGCGCTTGCCCTTCTCCTTGTGGCTGCGCACACACCCCACTTCCTCAAGACGCTTGAGCTGCGATGTGACGATATTGACTAGCAAGTGGGCGGCTCGACTGATTTCAGTCGGCGTTGCAGGGCCTTCCATCAAGGCCATCGCTTCGATGAGCTTGCGCTGTTGCGCCGAGAGCTGGCCCATGCGATCTTGGAGGTAGGGCGTCAGCTCGTCGAGCAATTTCAGAAGCGCCCGCTCGACTTCTAAAATCTCGCCTTCAGTGAAGATGTGATAGAGGCTCAAGATCAAGCGCGGGTTGCCGCCGGTAAGATGCACAATCGCGCGGATTCGAGGACGATACTCGTCGAATCTCTCTAAAATCTCTGTGCGCTTGTCGTGCTCTAGACGCTTCTTCAAGAGCGCTTCAACGTCATCTTCGCTGATCTCCTTGAGCCAAACGATCTCAAAGAAATTGTAGAATGGGGCTTCGTAATCTATGACAGCTTCAAAGAGTGTGGGCGCGCTCCCGACGATCATAAAGAGATCGTGGCTGATCAAGATGCTGCGCAGTCGGCTTTGGTCCTCTTCTGGGAAGTTGCCCAAGATCATCTGCAGATTGTCAAGCAAGAGCAGAATGCGCTTGCCTCTCTCGCTCCTGCGCTGGAGCAGATATTCTAAAATCATTTCGCGCTCGGTCTCGCTAGGCATCTTGATACGTTGCAGGTGCGCGAGCAGCCGCGTCAATCTTTCGCTTGAGGCTTGCTCCTTCAATCGCGCGAGAATCTCAATCAACAGTTCTACCAGCGAGCTGACCGCGTACTGCTCCTCAGAGAGCAAGACCGGCTCCCAAGATTGCAAGAGATTTGGAGAAGTTTCATCCCAACTGAGTGTCCCTTTGACGGTGTGGTAGAGGAGCAAGAGCAGATGCGTCTTGCCGATGCCGCGCGGCCCGATGAGCAAGAAGTGTTGAGCGCTTTTGCGTCTGCTTGCTTCGTCAATCGCCTGAAGCAGTCTCTTGACGAGCGGTTCGCGCTCCACCAGAAATTTTTGTAGATTTTCTGGAGGCTCTAGAGCTGGAGTAAACTTGAAGAGTTCGGCCATTCGGTCTCCCTTCAGAGCGCATGGTGGCGCAGCCACCAATCACGCAAGACTTTGGTAGCAAAGCGAAATCTCTGTCGCCCGTGGTCGCCCACTAAGTAGAAATCGTTCTCCAAATCCGAGAGCAGATGACTGAAAGTATCTGCGTCGCCTTGGCCTTTCATGTGCGCCTGAAACTTAGTCCATAGCTCTCGCTTTGTCAGCGAGCCGCGTCGAGCGATCTCCGTCAGCAGAGCCTTGGCAGTGTCAGCCATCTCTGGGTCGTAGTAGTCTCTCAGGCGTTTGTAGTAATGCTCAAAGTAACGGCGGCCGTACAAATCCAGCAGGCCGTTCTCGTAAGCCTGCTCGATCATCTCTTTGGAGAGAGTGCGTTTGTTTTGGAGTTTCATCTCGTTAAGGCTCTCGCACACCAAGATTTGGATGAAGTAAGGGATGGGAATATCTATGACCTCAAGAAACTTGTCAAGGATTTCTCGCGAAATTCGCTGAACTCCTGCACTACGTAGGAGAGCCTGGATGAACTCGCGAGCAGAGTCCTGAGAGAACTCACGCACATGAATACGCTCTAAATCATTGATCTCTTTAATACCGGCACCGATGCGTCGGAGAACATGCTCGATTCCGATGGAGCCGCCCATTACCCAGCGGATTTTTTCGTGTAAATCCGGGTTCTGTCGCAGACTGCGCAGCCATGACAGAAGCTCATGGGCAGCTAGATTGTCCTTTTTGTGAATTCTTTCGAGCATTAAGGGAAATTCATCAATAATAAGGATAATCTTGGTCTCCAAGCCCCTCAGTCGCTCGATGAGTTCTCGCCCTGTTTCCTGCCAGTGCGGAGCTGGTTGCTCTCGTAATGAGACCCTAGTACCGGCGAGCTCGATCTCCTCAATGCGATTAGCAAGCTTGCCGAAGAACTTCTTCGACTGCCTTGCCCACCGATCTAACCTTTGGTCCCGGAGCAGTGTCCGGATTATCTCTGTGATAAACGCTTCTGGTCGGTCTACCGCTTCCACTTCGAAGAAAAAAGCCCACCACCCGTCTTGCGGTTGATCCATCAGGCGGAGCATCAAGCTCGTCTTGCCAAAGCGTCGGGGGGCTGTCAAGAGGATGGAACTGGTCTCCAAAGCCTTCCAGATTTGCCCGATCTCTCGCTCGCGATCCCAAAACTCCACCCCGCGCGCCGTAGGGCCGATAACACCGTGAATGCGGCTCATCTCGATCACTCCTTGACTACAATATTGTTGCACGACAAATATGTTATACAACAATTTTGTTGTTTTGTCGAGTACTGAAAAATATTCGCTTCAGTTCGCAAGTTCGACAATAGTGACGCCGTCGCCCCCCTGATTTGGTGGAGCCGAATCAAAGCTCTTGACGATGGGCAGCGTCGCCAAATGTTTTCTGATCTCCCGACGCAAGACCCCTGTTCCCTTCCCGTGCAAGAGACGCCCGCGCTTGAGGCCCGTGAGCAGCAGCTTGTCCAAGTAGAGATCAATCTTGCGGATCGCTTCGGAGACGGTCAACCCGCGCAGGTCCAGCTCCAGCGGCGGCGCAGCCGTCGTCGTCGTATCTACATAGATACTTATCTTGCGTCGCTCCTGTTCGCTTATCTTCGCTGCCGTCGGCCGGACTAAATCCGAGAGATTGGCCCATAATCTCAGGCCACCATCCAGCTCGATTTCAATGCGCTCCGCGCTCACCATCTGACGGACCGTGCCCAGACGCTTAGAGTCTCTCCATTGCACCCGCAAGCCCTCGCGCAGCTCTTCCGCGCGAAAGGGGATCTCCACCTCGGAGTCCACGCGCAGCGTCCGTCCGGCCTGGGCAAGCTCTGCACTCAAGCCCTGAACGCGCTTGAGCGCCTCACGTAGCTGGGATTCATCGCTCGTTTGTTTGGCGAGATGGAGCGCCTCTTCGAGAGCTGCACGCGCCTCTTTGAGCAGGCGCTCGATCTGTCGAAGCTCTTTTGTAAGAGCTTCTTCTTTCTGCTCGCGCCATCGGCTGATTTTCTCGGCGTATTCGCTCTTTTGCGCCTCAAGCTCGTGAAGGCGCTGCGAGATCTTGTCGCGTTCTTGAGCAAGCTCGCTCCGTTCTTGCTGCAATTTGGCGATGATCTCTTCCACGCGGACTTGGCCCTCGGCCAAACGGGCCTGCGCCTCCAGAATGATCTCTTTGGGCAAGCCCAAACGCTCCGCGATCACGAACGCATTGCTCGAGCCGATGCCCTCGACCAACTTAAAAGTCGGCGTGAGAGTTTCTACGTTGAATTCTACGGAACACGTCTTGAGTCTGGGATGCTGATAAGCGAAGTGCTTGATCGCGCTGAAGTGCGTGGTGATTAATAACTTCGCCCCGCGCTGGAGCAGGCTCTCCAGAATGGCGATGCCCAGGGCTGCGCCCTCTGTAGGATCGGTTCCCGCGCCCAGCTCGTCAATGAGCACCAGAGTCTGAGCATCGGCGTGCTGCAGGATCTTTATAAGATTTTTGAGATGCGCCGAAAACGTGCTCAGATTCTGCTGAATAGACTGCTCGTCGCCGATGTCCGAAAAGACTTTCGCAAAGAGCGTTACATAGCTATCAGGCGCTGCGGGGATGGGGATGCCCGATTGCGCCATAAGCGTCAAGAGACCGACGGTCTTGAGCGCGACGGTCTTGCCGCCCGTATTCGGGCCCGTGATGACGACCCCTTGAAAAGGCTCGCCGAATTTCACTTCGATGGGCACGACGGTCTGGGGATCTAAGAGGGGATGGCGCGCGGCTATCAACTGGGTCTGGCCGTCGCTACGCAGCTGAGGACGGTGAGAGCGAGAATGCAACGCGAATTGCGCTTTAGCGTAGAGCAGATCCAGATAAGCCCAGACGCGCAGCGTCTCTTCGATCTTGCGGCTCTCGGCTTGGAGTCTGCTGGTGAGCTCTCTCAAGATTCGCAACTTCTCATCGCGGATCTCACCGTCGAGTTCGCGAATCTGATTGTTCTCTCCGATGACCGAATGGGGTTCGACATAGAGCGTCTGTCCCGAATCGGAGCTGTCGTGGACGACCGCGTCCAATTCGTGACGGGCGCTGCTCTTGATGGGGATGACCAATCTTCCCGAACGACGGGTAATAAGGGCATCCTGAAGGATTCCAGAGAGTTGGCCGGACTGGATCAGTGTCTGCAAGCGGCGCTGGACGCGCTCTTCTAAGATGCGCTGGCGGCTGGTAAGCTCGCGCAGTTTGGGAGAGGCCGTCTCGCGAACTTCGCCGTCTTCATCGAAGACCCTGAAGATATTCTCTTCCAACTCTCGAAAGATCTCTAAACGTTCACCCAGCTCGCGCAATTGCGGGCTAGCGTGCAGCTCTAATAAGCGTTCACGAGTATAGCGTGCCTGACTAAGCGCTTCGGAGATGAGCAAGAACTCCTCTCCGGAGAGCGAGGTGGACTCGCGGGCTTGTTGCACAAGCGGTCGGATATCGGGCAGAGAGCGTAAGACAAAATTCGCTTCCGTAATAGCCGAGCACAGCTCTTCTACACGATCAAGCTCGCGTGTAATGGTCGCGTATTCTGCCGATGGGCGCAGCGCGGCGATCAGCTCTCGCCCCATCGGCGAGACGGCAAAGCCCTGTAAAATCTCTTTGAGCTTGCCGTACTCCAGGTCTCTGAGGGTTTTTTCGTTTGTAAGGACGTTCACATCTTCAGCGTGATGCCGCCGTCGGCGATGATGACCTGTCCGCGGATCGTCTCGGCATCGTCGCTGCACAAGAACGCTACAATTCTTGCTATATCTTCGGGTTTGAGCAGCCGTCCGAGGGGCGTCAACTGTGCCCAATGCGCTTTTTCGCTCT
This sequence comes from Candidatus Acetothermia bacterium, assembly GCA_022683945.1. GTDB lineage: Bacteria > Bipolaricaulota > Bipolaricaulia > RBG-16-55-9 > DRXL01 > SKYB132. The sequence goes on from JAJHSH010000047.1 coordinate 5,398, forward strand.
CGGAGATAAATTCACTGAAGCCCGTGTCATCTATAAGACTGCCGCAGACGGCGTTCACGTTAACAGCGGGAGCCAGCTCGACGGCGTAGCTGCGCGTGAGCGATTCTATCGCAGCTTTAGCTGCTCCCAGCGCGCCGTAGTTGGGCATATATTTGATGCTGCCCAAGCTCGTGATGTTGACGATCGCTCCTTGGGTCATCAAGGGGACGGCGTGCTTGATGCAGAGATTCAGAGCGCGCAGATTGACGTCCCAGACGTGCTCCCAGTGCTTCTCTTCCAACTGTAACAGCGGGCGAAAGACTGCGGAAGCCGCGTTGTTCACCAGAATATCCAATCTACCGAACTCGCTCTGAATCAGAGCGAACATCTGGACGACGTCTTGGGCATCGGCGACGTCGGCTTTGACGACGAGCGCGCGGCGGCCCAGTTTTTGTAGCTCTTGCGCCGTCTCTTCGGTCATGGCGCGAGTGCTGTTCCGCCGGTGATTGAGGACCAGATGGGCGCCGCGCCGGCCCAATTCGAGCGCAATGGCGCGTCCGATCCCGCGACTAGATCCCGTGACCAGTGCGATTTTGTCTTGGAGAACCATGCTCTCTCCCCTCCGTGCTCTAGCATAAGTCATGCGTGGGTGCTTTGCAAGGGCAGAGTCTGTCCTAAATGATATGATTCGGGTGAACAGATCGGTTCGCCCCTACTTCAAATATTATTTGGAGAGGCGCTCGTAGAGATGACGAGCAGCGTCCTGCTCGGCGGCTTTTTTGCTCGACCCATGCCCCAGCGCGAGAAGCCCATTGACTTCTACTCTCACCGTGAACTCTTTGCAGTGATCGGGCCCTTCGGTGCCCACCAAGATATAGACCGGCTTCTGATTTCGAGCCTGTGCCCACTCTTGCAAGAGCGTCTTATAGTCTCGCCGATGCTCCCCTGTGGCCACGCGGACGATCTCGTCTTGGAGACGCTCGATGATCACCTGAGAGGCACGATGATACCCCAAGCGCTCAAAGACGAGTCCCATCAGGGCCTCGAACACGTCACCCAGGAGATTGGCGTTCGTGCGTCCGTTCGCTTCCTCGCCGCGTCCGAGTAATAAGCACCGATCCAAGTGCAGCTCGCGCGCCTTTTCTGCCAGCACGCGGCCGCTGACCACAACGGATTTGATTCTCGTCAGTTGGCCTTCTGTCAGACGGGGATAGTTCACAAAAAGATATTCGGCGACGGCCAACTCAATAACTGCGTCGCCCAGAAATTCCAAGCGCTCATTGGACTCAACGGGCGCTGCGCTCTCGTTCACATAGGAACTGTGATAGAAGGGACGCGCGAGATCTTCAAGAGAGAGCTGCCACAGATCGAGAGCCTCTCGCAGCCGCTCCAGCTCGTTCACAGACGAGTACAACTGCGCGGAAGTTCTGCAACTCTCTTAGCTGCAGCGCTTGCGCACAGCCGCACCTTAACACCTCGCTAGGACTGTTGCTGTCGTTTATGGCTGGGGCGAGAGGAGTCGAACCTCTACTTTCGGCTCCAAAGGCCGACGTGCTACCATTGCACCACACCCCAGAGCAACCTAATCTTAGCAAATAAACACGTATCTTTGCAAGTTGCACCGATTTTTGCTAAGCCCGCTAAGGGTTGCTATAATACAACTTTGATGAGGTGATCACAGACAATGTTCTTCTTCAGTCCACTGGATTTGATCTTTTTGGTGCCGGCGTTGGCGTTCTCGCTCTTTGCTCAGTACAAAGTCTGGTCGACGTATAACCGTTACTCGCGCGAACGGGCCAGCTCGGGCTTAACAGCCGCGCAAACTGCACGACGACTTTTAGATCGCGCGGGGCTCTATCACGTCAAAGTCGAGGCTGTCCCCGGCCAATTGACCGATCACTATGATCCGCGCTCCAAGACGCTGCGACTCTCTGCACCGGAGAGCCCTTCAGTCGCGGCCATTGGTGTAGCAGCTCACGAAGCAGGACACGCGATTCAAGATGCGCAGGGCTACGCGCCTCTTATGTTGCGCAGCGCGATGGTCCCGGTGGCCAGTTTCGGCAGTATGTTGGCCTTCCCGTTGTTGCTGGCGGGTTTTATTATGAACATGAACAGTACGTTGATTTGGCTGGGCGTGATCTTCTTTTCTGCAGCCGTCTTGTTCACGCTCGTCACCCTTCCCGTCGAGTTTGACGCCAGCCGGCGCGCCGTGCGTATTCTGAGCGATGGCGGGACGATCGTCTCTCCCTCCGAGCTGGGCATGGTGCAAAAAGTTCTCAACGCGGCAGCATTGACCTATGTGGCTGCAGCAGCCGCTGCTGTTCTCCAGCTCATCCGACTGGTGCTCATTGCGCGCAGTAGCGGACGGTAACCAATGATAATGATGCTGTGCGAGTACGCTTTTGGGGCGAGAGATCTCTCGCCCCAAA
>JAJHSH010000018.1 GCA_022683945.1 Candidatus Acetothermia bacterium
CCCTCCCCGTATACGGGGAGGGCTAGGGAGAGGGAGCGAGAGAGAGGGTTTATTTGAATCCGTTCGCAGTAGCTGAGCAAGTGCGGTGACGTGTACAACCCCGTGCGATAGCCCGCGCTCTGCAAAACACTGGCGATCATCGCGGCTACAGAGCCTTTTCCGTTGGTGCCTGCAATGTGTATCGTCGGCAACGAGCGTTGGGGATTGCCGACAGCTTCTAAGAGCGCCGAAACCCGATCCAGCCCGGGCTTGACTTCCGCGAACGGCAACTGCTTCAGATAAGAGATCGCTTGATCCATAAGAGATCCTACTGGCTGTGCAATAATTGTAAGTTCTGTTCAAGCCGCTGGAGTTTTTCTTGGAACTCTTGGGCTTTCTGCTTTTCTTTCTCGATGATCTCTTCCGGGGCGCGCGCGAGAAATTCTGCACTGCTCAGCTTTTTCAGCGTGCTCTCCAAATGCGCATGTGCTTCGCTGCGCTCGCGCTGCAGGCGCTCGCGCTCCGCCGCGAGATCTACAAGTCCGTCAACGGGTAAGAAGACCTCGGCCCACTCCAAGACCGTTCTCGGAGCTGCCTTCGGTCGAGAGAGCTGCGCTCCCACCGTCAGCTGCTCCACCCCGGCCAACTCGTGAAAGAACTGCCGATACTGACGCACCAACGCTTCGATCTCTTTACTCTCGGTCTTGATCAGCACGGTCGCCGGCTTCTGCGGGGGAACGTTCAGCTCGGAACGCATGGTGCGGACGGCTGTAATCAGAGCTTGCAGCTGTGTCATGGTGCGCTCGGCCTCCCGATCCGTCCACTCCGGGCGAGCTTGCGGGAAGGGCGCGATCATCACGCTCTCGGCAGATTTTACAGACAACCGTTGCCAGATCTCTTCAGTGATAAACGGAATAAACGGATGCAAGAGCTTCAGAATATCGCTCAAGAGCTCGTGCAATATCTGTTGAGCCGTCTGCTTGATCTCCGCATTGGTGCTATAGAGCCGCGGCTTGACCATTTCTAAGTACCAATCGCAAAAGTCGTGCCAGACGAACTCATAGAGCCCTTTGGCCGCACGATTGAACTCATAATTCTCTAACGCCTCGCGTGTCTCAGTAATCGCAGTATTCAAGCATGAGAGAATCCAACGATCTTCCAGTACTCTCTTTCTTTCAGGGAGAGGGATGGGATGAGGGTCGGAATAGGCTAGGGGAAAGGACAGCACCAGGCGCGCCGCGTTCCAAAGTTTATTCAGAAATTTCTTATGGCCTTCGATGTCGCGCTCGCCCACGCGCATCTCTTTCCCCTGCGCGCAGAGCGCCGCGAGCGTCAAGCGAAACGCATCCATCCCGTAGCGCTCTTTGATCTCCATCGGATCAATGACATTGCCCTTGGATTTGCTCATCTTCTGCCCGCGCTCGTCTTTGATAATCGGATGAAAGAAAACTTTCTCAAAGGGGATCTCTTTCATAAAGTGCAGCCCCATGAAGATCATCCGCGCGACCCAGAAGAAGATAATATCGTGCCCGGTGCTGAGAAACTGCGTGGGGTAAAAATATCTCAGCTCTGGGGTCTCCTCGGGCCAGCCCATCACCGAGAAGGGCCAGAGCGCCGAGCTGAACCACGTGTCGAGCACATCTTCATCTTGGCGTATCTTTAGAGAAGCGCAGTGCCCACACGCCGCCGGGGTCTCCTGCGCGACGGTGATCTTCTGACACTCGTGACAATGCCACGCGGGGATGCGATGGCCCCACCAGAGCTGTCGGGAGATGGGCCAGTCGCGAATATTATACAGCCAGTCGAAATAGACTTTCTTCCAACGGTCGGGGATGAACCGAATCTGGCCCTCTTCGACGGCGCGGATCGCCGGTTCAGCCAGTTCTTTCATGCGCACGAACCATTGGGTAGAGATCAACGGTTCTATAATAGTATGACAACGCTGACAGTGCCCCAACGCGTATATGTGTTTTTCTATGCGCTCCAGCAGCTCTTGCTTTTGCAAATCTTCCACGACCCTCTGGCGCGCCACAAAGCGATCCAAGTGCTGATACGGCCCAGCGTGCTCGTTAGTAGTCGCATCGGGCTTGAAGATACTGATAATGGGCAGTCCGTGGCGACGCACCATCTCAAAATCTGTCGGATCGTGGCCGGGCGTGACTTTAACGGCTCCGGTGCCGAACTCTTTATCTACCGCTTCATCGGCGATGATGGGAATCGAGCGATTCATCAGAGGCAAGATCACCGATTGTCCGATCCGTCTTCGGTAGCGTTCGTCCTGCGGATGCACGGCGACGGCCGTATCGCCGAGCATCGTCTCCGGTCGCGTCGTGGCTACCGTGAGCGATCCGTTGCCTTGAGCTAAAGAATAGCGAATATAATAGAGCTGGCTCTCGGTCTCTTCGCGTTCGACTTCGAGATCGGAGAGCACGGTCTGGCAGCGCGGGCACCAGTTGACCAGGCAGTCGCCCCGATAGATAAAGCCCTCTTTGTAGAGTCTGATAAAGACCTCGCGCACGGCCCGCGAGCGCGGTTCGTCCATCGTAAAACTCTCGCGCCGCCAGTCGCACGAGGCTCCCAAGGCGCGTAATTGTTCTTTAATTCTCGAGCCATAGCGTTCTCGCCACGCCCAAGCGAGCTTGAGAAAGTTCTCGCGACCCAGCTCGTGGCGGGTGAGCGGGCGCTTCTCTGAGGGCACGGGATAGCCGATCTGAACCAACAGATCATCGAGTTCGCGCTTGGCCAGTCCGCGCTCGATGAGCACGTGCACGGCGATGCTGGCGTGATCGGTGCCGGGGAACCAACACGTTGTGTAACCGTCCATGCGCTTGTAGCGAATGACGATGTCTTGGAGGGTGTTATTGAGGGCGTGGCCCCAGTGCAGGCCGCCGGTGACGTTGGGCGGCGGGATCACAATAGCAAAGGGCTTTTTTCGGGGGTTGACATTGCCCTCAAAGTAGCGTTGCGATTCCCAGAACGAGTACCATCGCTCTTCGGCTTCTTTGGGTTCGTAGGCTTTGGGCAGTTCCATGCGTCCTATCCCTTTCTCTTTGCTATAATTATAAATAAGCCGATTGCTCAGAGATATTAACAGATCAGAAAGATACGGGCAAGCATACCTCAAAGTGGGTGAAGGTTGCCCAAGAGGGCCCTCGCCCAGCCCGTTCCCAAATCCCTTGACGAGAAGGGAGATCGGGGTACGCGTTGACGGCGAGGCGTTGGAGCGCTACAATTAAGTGACAGATTGCGGGCGTAGCTCAGCGGCAGAGCACTAGCCTTCCAAGCTAGGTGTCGCGGGTTCGACTCCCGTCGCCCGCTCCCCAGACTTCGTCTGGACTGTGTGCCTCTGCCGGCCACAGGCCGGTAAAGAAAAGATGAAGTCCACGCGCAGCGTGCGCCCGTAGCTCAATTGGAAGAGCAACGGCCTTCTAAGCCGTGGGTTGTGGGTTCGAGTCCCGCCGGGCGTACCAACGATAGACATGAGGGACGTAGCTCAGCCTGGCAGAGCACCAGCCTGTGGAGCTGGCCGCCGCGGGTTCAAATCCCGTCGTCCCTCCCATCGTCTTCTCTCATATCTCATGTTTGACAGTCCGCGCATCTTCTGATATACTTTGCGTCGCTTGCTAGAGGAAGGTCTGATATGCCTATTCGTTCATACGAAGCGTTATATATTTTGCGGCCAGATATGACCGAAGAACGCTTGGGGAGCACCATCGCCAAGTTCGAGAAGACCGTTGAAGAATCCGGGGGCCGGCTCCTCAAGACCGATAAGTGGGGCCTGCGCTTACTGGCTCATGAGATCAAGCACTGCGACAAGGGCTATTATCTCATGATGGAGTTCCAAGGGACGCCGGAACAGATCCGCAAGCTCGAAGAGCGTTTTAAATTGGACGAGAGCGTCCTGCGCTATCAAGTGGTGCAGCAACGCTAGTGAGCGGCTATGGCCAGCCTGAATCGCGTTATCTTAGTAGGGAATTTGACGAACGATCCCGAATTGCGCTACACCCAGAACGGGACAGCGCGCACGCGCTTCCAGATCGCGGTGAACAGACGGTGGCGCGACCGCGATGGCAATCTCCAAGAAGAGGCCACGTTTATCCCCATCGTCGTCTGGGGCTCCCAAGCCGAGAGCTGCGTGAACTTCCTGACGAAGGGCCGTCAAGTAGCGGTGGAAGGACGCCTGCGCATCTACACCTTTCAGCCCGAAGAGGGCGAGCCGCGCAAAGTAACGGAGGTCGTTGCCTCGAACGTCGTCTTCCTCGGCAGTCGCAAGGAAGGGGCCCCAGCCGAAAGCGAAGCGGTCTCTTCCCAGCCCGCAGAAGCAGAAACCGCAGCAGGAGGTGACGAAGAGGTCCCATTCTGAGACTGATCACTATCACTTATGGAACGCCATCAGAGAAGTAGAAGAAGCTTTAAAGGCGGCGCAAAATTCAAGACGAAAAATCGCGAGGACTGCAAGCTCTGTGAAAATAAGACTCAACTGGCCTATAAACAACCCGACGAATTGAAACGCTATGTGAACAAGCTGGGGAAGATCCTTCCGCGACGGGCCTCGCGGCTCTGCGCGAAGCACCAGCGTCGTATGGCGCGAGAGATCAAGCGCGCGCGCCAGATCGCGCTCATCCCTTACGGGTCAGATCATCAGTAACCCTCACCCTGCACCCTCTCCCTGGGAGGGAGAGGGACGGGGTGAGCTCTCCCCTGACGACGGTTACAATATCAATCTTTGGAATTCCGTGTCGTTCTGAAGGGGCTTAAAGAGCGCGTTGGTCTTCAGATAGCGCTTGAAGCCCTCTTGGTCGGCTCCTGCCTTGGCCAAGGCAAGTTCAATCTCCCGCAGAGCCTCAGAGCGCTTCTGCGTGTGCGCGTAGTATCCGGCCAGAGCCAGACGCAAGAGGAGCTGTTCAGGATCTTTGGCCAGCGCCCGATCGAGAAGATCACGTGCGCTCTTAGGGGATTTTTGTTCGAGAAAGAATCGCGTATTGAGCAGATAGACCGATGGGAGAGCTATTCCTAAAAGCCGTCGGAGCTCTTTGATCGGCTCCGGATGGTCGTCTATGCGAACGTCAACGAGTCGATCGTAAACACCGTCGAAATAAGCATTGGGACGCACTACCAAGATCCCGCCTGCCTGTTGGCCGCGCCGGTCGCCACCGACGGCCTGAGCCGCTTCGAGCGCAGCCATCAGTTTCTCAGCTAATATCCCATCTGTCTTCTCGAACGCCTCGCCCATCGCCTCTATGACTTCTTTGCTGACCAAAATATTCCCCTGGGCTGCCCAGTTTATGCCCGCTTTGTGTCCGGCCCAAGCTAAGCACTCGCTTCCAGTGTGTTGGGCGATCCGGCCTTTGGAATCTATCACCGCCAGCTGGCGGTGCTCGCGCTGCTCGTCTTCTGAAGTGAGCTTTTGCACGGTCTCCTGGGCGCTCAACCCCTCCTTGAGAAGCTCCAGACCCTTAGGGCCATAGGAGAGATTGGCCATGGCTTGGCTTGCGATGGCTCCCACACGGGCCTTGGCGTGCGGAACGATGGCACCGGCGCGAAACGCTCGCGATTGAACGGCGATCCCAAATTCTGCAAGCTCCTTATCGAAAGCGACGATGGAGTAGGTGGAGAGATAGAACATACAGACCTCCAGAGAGATAGACTGCTACACTATAGCAGAGATGTGACGGCTGTCAAGGCAGGAGTGTGAGTGTGAATTTGCCTTCATTGAGTTTCTGCGCTAAAAATAGACAGTGATGACCGAACTCATCTGGGAAGGCAAGTACGACAAGGACGGCAAGAAGACCGCTCCGTTGCGGGTCGCGCTCCCGTTTCAGACCGTCGAAACGGTCAACGAGTCGGCGCAAGATCGTCAGAAGTCTTTGGAGCTTTTCCGCACCGGGCGCACGAGCGAGTGGCGCAACCGTCTGATCTGGGGCGACAAAAAATACGTCCTGCCGAGTCTCTTGCCGGAGTTCGCGGGCAGAGTCAATCTCATCTACATTGACCCGCCGTTTGACACCGGGGCAGATTTTTCGTTCCAAGTCGAGATTGACGGCGAGAATTTCACCAAAGAGCCGAGCATCATTGAGATGAAGGCCTATCGCGACACCTGGGGCCGCGGGCTTGACTCGTACTTGCAGTGGTTCTACGAGACGGTGGTGCTCTTGCGCGAGCTGCTCCACGAGACGGGCAGCATCTACGTGCATCTGGATTGGCATGTGGGACACTACGCGAAAGCCATCATGGATGAGATTTTCGGACAAGAGCATTTCCTAAATGAAGTCATTTGGAAGCGAACTTTTAATGTTGGGAGCAGTAAAGCCATTTCGAAGAAATTTCCGATTAACAATGACTACATCCTCTATTACGTGAAAAGCGCCAGTTTCGTGTTCAATAAGCAGTACACAGAGTTGAGTGAAGGCGCGCTAAAACGTTACGACAAGGTAGATGAGCAAGGCAGAAGGTTCAAGTGGAATCCGATGAAAACCTATTCAGAGGATAAGTTGAAGAAGATGCTAGCCACAGGTGAAGCAATGATCATTCCTACGTCGAAATATCCAGTATATAAGCATTATTTAGACGAGGGCAAAGGCAAAGTCGTAGACAACATTTGGGACGATCTACCACATATTGGAACTTTCGCGGAGGAGAGAGTTAATTATTCTACGCAGAAACCGGAAGCCCTTCTGGAGCGAATAATCAAAACCTCTTCAAATCCTGGCGATCTTGTCTTGGATTGTTTTGTCGGTAGTGGTACAACAGCAGCCGTGGCCGAAAAGCTGGGCCGCCGCTGGATCGCCTGCGATCTCGGACGCTTTGCGGTTCACACCACGCGCAAGCGCCTGCTCAGCATCCCCAACGTAAAACCCTTCATCGTCCAGAACTTGGGCAAGTACGAGCGCCAAGTCTGGCAGGCCGCCGAGTTCGGCGAAGAGGCTGAGGCAAAGACTCAAGCCTATCGCAGATTTATCTTAGAGCTCTATCACGCCCAGCCGATCACGGGCTATAGCTGGCTTCACGGCGTAAAAGCCGGGCGGATGGTGCACGTTGGCGCAGTAGATTCTCCCGTCTCGCCCGGCGACATCGCCCAGATCGCCGCAGAATTCAAAAAAGCCATCGGCACCGGCAAGGACGCGCCCACCGTCAACGGCGTAGACGTTCTAGGCTGGGACTTCGCCTTTGAACTGAACGAAGTTGCCAAACAACAAGCAGCCCAAGCGAATATTCAAATGCGTTTCTTAAAAATTCCCAGGGACGTGATGGACAAGCGAGCCGTCGAGCAAGGAGACATTCAGTTCTTCGAGTTGGCAGCCCTCTCAGTAGATGTGCAAACGAATGGGAAGACCGTGACACTTAAGCTGATGGATTTCGTCATCCCGCCCGATGAAGTCCCCGAAGAAGTCCAGAGAGCAATCAAGCACTGGTCGCAGTGGATTGACTACTGGGCCGTAGACTGGAACAACAATGGCGATACGTTTCACAATGAATGGCAAGATTACAGGACGCGCAAGAAGCGTGATTTGCAGATGCAAGTGGCGCACACGTACTCAGAGCCGGGGGAGTACACCATCGTTGTCAAGGTGATAGATATTCTGGGCAACGACACGACGAAGACGATCAGGGTGAGAGTAAGGTAGTAACATGCTCACAAACCAGCAGGTTGAACAACTCTTAGATCAAGTGCTATCAGCACGTACAGAGCTGGATGAGGTAGAATGCAAGCCTGATATTGGAAATACCCTACAGCACGCTCTATGTGCCATGAGCAATCGCCGTGACCGTAATGGGGGCGTTGTTTTTGTCGGTGTAGACAGAAACTTCCGGGTTGTGGGTGTACCAGACATAGAACGTGCCCAGCAAGTCATAATTGACTGGGCTTCAGATGTGTTTAATGTGCCTTTACGGGTGATTCCTGAACTGCTAGAGAGAGAAGGCCATACTATTCTCGCAGTTATCGTGCCCCCATGCTCTCCAGGGCACCGCCCATGTCATCTTAAGAGAGAGGGGTTTTACGACGGTTCATGGATACGGGTTGGCAACTCGACACGACGCATGACACGAGACGAGGTGCGCCGGGAGGTCGCAGCGGACGAGATTGCCCGTGGAACAATATTGCCGTTTGACATGACACCCTGTCTTCAAGCTCCCCTAGACGTTCTTGACGATGTATTGGTGAGTGACTATATCGAGCGGATCAAGGAGATTCGCCCCGTCTCGCAAATCGAGAGTTTGTCGCGCGAAGGAGTTCTACGGAGTGTCTATGCCGTAGCTGAACATGAAGACCGTTGGTATCCAACACCGGCTGGCTTACTCTTTTTCTGTCGTGAGCCACAGCGATACTTGCCTCAGTCGTCGGTCGAATTTTTGCATCTTTGGGGACCAGAACTGACAAGCTTGGGGCCAGATGGTTCCAGGTGGCGGCTGAATCGCGAGATCCTTGGCACTCTGCCACAGATTATCGATCAAGTCGAAACCTTATTGTTAGAGCGGATCGCAACTCGAGGCATCATCAATAGCTTCCGCCGTCATGATGAGCCTGAATATCCGCGATTCGCTCTGCGTGAGTCCATCGTCAATGCCGTTGCTCATCGAGATTACACTTTACGTGGCTCGCGTATTCAGGTGCGTCTCTTCCCTGACCGCCTAGAAATTTACACGCCAGGTGGGCTTCCTCCTCCGGTGACAGTAGATAACATTGAGGATGAGCAGGCAACGCGCAATGAAGCAATTGTGAATCTATTGCAGGACTTTCACTACATGGAACGTCGTGGATATGGATTCAACGGTATCGTGGCTGCCATGCGTGAGGCCGGGCTCTCACCACCGCTCCTCCGCGATGATGGCTCATCCTTTGGTCTCTGTCTTAAAAGCCATGTGTTGATGTCTCCAGAAGCATTGGAGTGGCTGAAGCAATTTGAGGGATTCGCTCTATCACCGCAAGAGCGATTGGCATTGGTGTATCTGCGAGTCAATGAAAGACTTTATAACCGCGACTATGTAAGGTTGACCGACTACACCAGTGCAGAGGCGACCCAAGCATTGCGGCGTATGGTGGACAAAGGCGTGTTGGTGATGCATGGCACACGAGGTGGAGCTTACTATACGTTGTCTGAAAGACTACCTCAGCCTCAACCTAGTTTGCTTGACACCATGCTCAGCGATGAAGAGCGAGTTTTGCAGTTAGCCAAGCGCGAAGGGCGGATAACAGCAGGAATGTGTATAAAAAGATTACAGATGCCCCGTTGGCGTGCATCCAAACTGCTTCAACGGCTAGCTACGCAGGGGGTATTACAATCACATGGGAAACGGCGCGGACGGTACTATACGCCGAATCACCGAGATGGTTCATAACAGGTTTATAATAGGTTTATAACAGGGTTATAAATGGTGCAAAATGCCCCTCAAGAAGCGCACTGCAACAGACGAGCTGAAGCTCCTCGAAGCCCGCGTCAAGACCGCTCCGTGCGTCCCAGCAATCCGCAAGGCCGTCGCTGAATGGCGCGACGCCAACTACAAGGGCGCTACGGACACAAGCCGTCTCTTGCTCAATTACTGGTTCAAGACAGACCATAAGCTGCCCAACGGACAACGCTTTACGTTCTATCACGCCCAGCGCGAGGCTATTGAAACTCTTATCTATCTCTACGAAGTCGCTCGCGTCCGGCGACATAAAGACCTGCTCGAACGCTTCTCGACTGTCTCAGAAGAACTACGCTTGCTACAATACGACGAATTCACCCGCTACTGTGTCAAAATGGCAACGGGCAGCGGCAAGACCAAAGTGATGGCTCTGGCTATCGCTTGGCAATATTTTAATGCTGTCGCCGAGGGTCGCGACGACTACGCCAAAACTTCTCTTTTGATCGCACCCAACGTGATCGTCTTCGAGCGCCTGCGCACAGACTTCGCCAACGGACGCATCTTTGTCACAGATCCCATCATCCCCCCGGAGTTACGAGTCTTTTGGGATTTTGAGGTCTATCTGCGGGGTGAAGGCGAGCGGGCCAGCTCCCAGGGTGCGCTCTATCTTACGAATATCCAACAATTCTACGAACGCTCCAACGAGCGAGAAGGCGATGAGCCAGAAGCGATGGCCGATATCCTCGGCTCAAAGCCGCCATCAGAGAAGATACAAATTGAAGACTTCGACAAGAGAATCATCGCTCGTGGTGGGCCGGTGCTCGTGCTCAACGACGAAGCGCATCACACCCACGACGAAGAGCTGAAATGGAACGATTTCGTTCGCAAGCTGCACGAATCCATCAAGGGCGGCTTGAGCGCGCAGCTCGATTTCTCTGCAACCCCGCGCTTTCAGAAAGGCGCGCTCTTTACCTGGACGATCTACGATTACCCGCTCAAACAAGCGATCTTAGATGGCATTGTCAAACGCCCTATTAAGGGTATTGCCACAGATATTCAAGAGGCTCGCTCGGATGTCGCCAGCACGCGCTACCAAGCGTATCTGACCGCCGGTGTCGAGCGGTGGCGCGAGTATCGTGAACAGCTCAAGCCCTTGGGCAAGAAGCCCATTTTCTTCATCATGATGAACAGCACCGCTGAGGCTGATGACGTAGGCGATTATCTCAGGACGAAATACCCCGAAGAGTTTGGCAGCGAAAAGCTCCTGGTTATTCACACGGATCGAGCGGGCGAAGTCTCGAAGAAAGATTTAGAGAAGGCTCGTGAAGTTGCTCGCCAAGTGGACGAAGAGATCAGCCCCGTGAACGCGATTGTCAGTGTCTTGATGCTGCGTGAGGGTTGGGATGTTCAGAACGTCACGGTCGTCGTGGGCCTGCGGCCCTACACATCCAAAGCGAATATCTTGCCAGAGCAGACCATCGGGCGTGGCTTGCGTCTGATGTTTCGCAGCTCCCAGCGCGGGGGATATATTGAGCGCGTGGACGTCATCGGCAACAACGCTTTTATTAATTTCGTCGAGCAGCTTGAACGCGAAGAGGAGATGCAACTAGAAACATTCCGAGTAGGCAAAGACAAGCTTGAGATCATCACGATCATGCCTGACCCCAGCAAGTTCGACAAAGATATTTCTATCCCCGTTCTCAGCCCGATTCTCGTGCGCAAGAAGAACTTAACCGAAGAGATCGCGGCGCTTGATGTGTCCAGACTCGAGTGCTCAAAGCTTCCACGTAAAGCCGGCGATGAAGAGGCGAAGAGATTTCGCTATGAAGGCTATGACTTTCTCACTCTAGAAAAACTCGTCGAGCGAGACTATACGCTCCCGGAGATCCAAACAGCACAAGAAGTGATTGCGTATTACGCCAAACGCATCGCTCAAGATTTGAAACTGCCCTCTCAGTTTGCGGCGCTCGTGCCCAAAGTGCGAGAATTTCTAGAGACGAAAGCGTTTGGTGAGCGCATAAGCCTAGACGAACCGTCAATGCTGAAAGCCATCAACAATAACATCGCGCAGTTTGTAACTGTCCGAGAATTCGTGAAGGCTCTGCGCACTGTGATCGTGCAAGAGCTAGAACCCAAACTCATGAACGCAGGCCGTAAGCTCTCGGAAACCCCGCCATTCCCGTTCTCACGCGTGACCCTGAGCGCCCGAAAGACTGTTTTCAACAGAGCGCCCTGTGATAACGAGTTTGAGAAACGTTTCGCCCAGTTTCTCGAAGGTGCTCATGATGTGGCAGCCTTCGCGAAGCTGCCAGAACAGTTCGGTTTCTCCATAGAGTACACAGATTCTGGGGGAAATCTACGCTATTACGAACCGGACTTTGTAGCAGTGCTCTCTGATGGCTCGCACTATTTGATCGAGACCAAAGGCCGCGAAGACCCGGATGTCTCCCACAAAGATCGCGCCGCGCGGCTCTGGTGTGAGAACGCCACGCGCCTGACAGAAACGCCTTGGGCGTATGTGAAAGTGCTGCAGAACGAGTTTGAAAAGCTTCTGCCAACAAGATTTTCAGATTTGTTGATCTTCGCTTAACATGCTCTCGTCTGTTCGCAGATCATACGCAACTGTCCCTCTGTCAACAGAACGAGCTCTCTAGCGTGGCATATCGTCTTGAGCTACAATCAAACTATGAGAAAATCCTTTACTATCTTGCTGGTGGGCCTAGGGATAGGCTTCATGCTTGGTTGGCTCGCCAGTTCGCATTCAGATACAGATACAGAGCACCGACTTGCGCCAACATCCCAAGGCTCCGGTGCTCCTAGCGCACCGATCACTGTCTACTTCTCCCCTTCCCCGGAGCCGGAGAAAGCCATTATTCAAAGACTGCAAAGTGCCCAACAGTCCGTGCACGTCGCGCTCTATCAGCTCACCGATCCGGAGATCGCTCAGGCTGTCCAAGAGACCTTTCGTCGCGGCCTAGAAATACAGATTCTCTTGGATGACGAGCCAAGCCGGGGCAGCAAAGGCTGTCTCTTGCTGAGCACCGGAATTCCGGTCAAAGAATTCGCCGACAGCGGGATTATGCACCACAAGTTTGCCGTCATTGATGGCGCTCTTGTCATCACCGGCTCGTATAACTGGACGACCTCAGCCCAGACCCGTAACGAAGAGAATCTCTTGGTCATCGAGAGCGCTGAACTTGCTCAAGCTTTCTTCAGCGAGTTCCAGCGCCTCTGGACTCACAAAAAAGCTCGGTTGCTCAGCGCAGATAGGTGCCCCTAGCTCTTATCGGCTTATCGTCGCAAGAACAGAAGCCAGAGCAATAAACCCACAGCGCCTAGCAGAAGCAGCGTCCCCGCGCCCGGCGGCATTCCCATCGAGATCGTCCTCACAGGCATAATCACACCGCAGACGATCCGTGCGCCGCTGTTGCCTGTGGGATCGGTCTGTTGGTCGTCGGCGTGGGCATGGATGACCAGAGCACTTCCATCTTTATCGAAGAGCGACAGCTCTCCCGAAGTGAGCGTCACACGATCGGTGATCTGTTCATAGACGGCTGTTCCGTCTTCTCTTACGGTGAGATTAGGCAAATCCCCAGCGTGAGGGCCTTCGGGGTTGTTCAGTCCGTGTTTTTTGTCTGTGGGATTAAAATGCGGCCCGGCTGAAGCGAAATCCGGGGGCTCGCACTTGCCGACGGCGTGAATGTGAATCCCGCGCTCGCCGGGCGAGAGATCTTTGACGGTTAAAACGATGCGCACACCCTTGGACTCTTGGGTGAATTGGGCCATGCCTACCCTCTTGCCCTCAGCGTTGCGCAGCAGAGCCGCGGCGCGCTCCTTCGCGTTTACCGAAGCTGCCCCGCTGCTCCCGACGAGTACCAGAGCAAACAAAAACGCGAAGACTGTGCATATCAACCGTCTGTTGTGCATGACCATCCTCCTGGTGTTTCTAGCTCATATAGGGTCGTCGCCAATCTTTAGGTGGCACAAGCGTCTCTTTAATCGTTCGTGGGCTGAGCCAGCGGATTAGATTAACCCACGAACCGGCTTTGTCATTGGTCCCGGAGTGGCGCGCCCCGCCGAAGGGCTGACGGCCGACCACCGCGCCCGTGGGCTTGTCGTTGATGTAAAAATTTCCCGCTGCGTAGCGCAAAACGCGCTCGGCTTGCACGATTGCGTCTCGCTCTTGCGCGAAGATCGCGCCGGTAAGGGCGTAAGGAGCCGTCTCGTCGCAGAGCCTCAGCGCCTGCTCAACATCACGATCGGCATAGACATAAACCGTCAAGACCGGGCCGAAGATCTCTTCTTTCATCAGTTTTGCTTTGGGGTCTTGGGCGCGAATCAGCGTGGGCCGGATAAACCAGCCGTCGCTCTCGTCATAGGTGCCGCCGAAGAGAAGCTCATAAATCTTAGGGTTCTCTTTGGCCTCCTCGATATAGCGTACAATACTGCGATAGGCCTCTTCGGTGATGATCGCCCCCATGAACGTGCTCAGGTCTTCGACGGGCCCCACTTTGAGCTTGGCCATTTCAGAGGTCATGCGCTTCTGGAGCGATGGCCAGAGGCTTTGTGGGGCGTAGAGCCGCGATGCCGCCGAGCATTTTTGCCCTTGATATTCAAAAGCTCCGCGAATCGCATTGGCAACGACGGCTTCGACATCTGCAGAAGGATGTACAAAGATGAAATCTTTCCCTCCGGTCTCGCCGACGATGCGCGGGAAGTTTTTATAGTTGGGCAGATTCTTCCCGATCTCGTTCCATAAGCGAATAAGTGTCTCGTAGCTTCCCGTAAAGTGCAAGCCGGCGAATTCAGAATGTTTGATGACAACGTCGCTGTGCTTGCTCTCGAAGGGCACAAAATTGACAACACCCTTGGGGAGCCCAGCTTCTATTAAGATTTGCATGATGCGATAGTTGGAGAGCAGCACCGAGCGGGCGGGCTTCCAGAGGGCGACGTTGCCCAGGATCGTCGGGGCAGTCGGGAGATTGCCTCCTATAGAATAGAAATTAAACGGTGGAACAGCGAGCACAAAGCCCTCCAAGGGCCGCCAATCAAAACGATTGATCTCGCTGGAGATCTGATCGGGCTGCTGCTCGTAGAGAAATTGCATATAGTACGCATTGAAGCGCCAGAAATCCACTAATTCCGCCAAGTCGATCTCGGCTTCGTGAGGCGTCTTGGACTGATTGATCATAATAGCAGCGATATTTTCCCTGCGACGTGGCCCAGCGAGCAAGTCCGCGGCGCGCATGAAGATCGCGGCTCTATCGTAGCCGTCCAGCGCGGCCCAAGCGCGATGGGCTTCCAACGCAGAGTCGATTGCAGCGTTCAGTTCTCTGGGGCCGGCGAGGTGCGCACGCGCCAGTATGCGTTTGTGATCGTGCGGGCATGGCACATCAACCGTCTGGCCGGTCCTGACCGGCTCGCCGTTGATCATCAAGGGTATCTCTTCGGTAGTTCGCTTGAGAGCCTCGAACTCTGCAAAAAGCTGCTGGCGCTCAGGAGTTCCCGGAGCGTACGTTGGGATTTTGTTCACGTCGTGCTGCGGCTTCTCAAGTCTCCAGCGTCTGTTCATAGAATGTTCCTCCAGTTCTAGAACTAGAAATGGCGCATCTGTAAATCTATTCGAGATGGGTGATCTTGTATCTTCTTGGGCCGCTGGGGGTATGCACTTCGACCGTCTGCCCTACTGTGCATCCCAGCAGCGCTTTTCCCACGGGCGCCGCCGCCGAGATCATATCGTGTTCCGGGTCGGCCTCCGCCGGCCCGACGAGCTTGTACTTGAAAGAGCTGCCCGTTTGCACATCTTGCAGCGTGATCCAGCAGCCCAGCGCGGCGCTCTGGAACGTCGCAGCGTCATGGGTGACAACGAATGCGTGTGTCAGTTTATACTCCAGATCTCTGATCTTCGCTTCGACGAGGGCTTGTTTTTCTTTAGCCGAATGATACTCAGCGTTCTCCGAGAGATCGCCGTAGGCGCGGGCGCGCGCGATCATCTCCGCGATCTTGGGGCGCTCGGCGGTCAGGCGCTCCAGTTCGGTTTTGATCTGTTGGTACCCTTCTGGGGTCATCGGGATTCGATCCGGCATCGGGCCTCCTTTAGTATCTGGGTAATCTTTCTGTTACTGTTATTATTATATTATTACTATTGTAACGAGAGAGGGCGGCGTTGGCTAGCGCACTTGTGGCCAAGCGGAGTCTTCTCTGTTAAAATCAACTGCGGGTTGGAAAGGAGCCGGATGCGTACCTACGGTCTGTACATCGGGGGTCGCTGGGAAGAGAGACGGGGCCGGTACGAAGTCCGCAATCCCGCCAACCAAGAGTCCATCGCAGAGTGCGCCGTCGCCACCGAAGCTGAAGTAGATCGCGCTGTGCAAGCCGCTGCAGAAGCCTTCCCCAACTGGTCGGCTCGCTCTTATGAAGAACGCGGAGAATATCTGCACGCGATAGCGCACGCGCTTAAAGAACGCTTTGATGAACTGGCCCTTCTCGAATGTCAAGAGACAGGGCGACCCGTCAAAGAGATCCAAGCCCACGACATCCCCGCGACCATTAGTCTCTTTGAGTATTTCGCCGGGATCGGCCCAGCAACTACGGGCGAGACCATCCCCGTCCCCGGGGAGTATCTCACGTACACTCGGCGCGAGCCCTTGGGAGCAGTAGCCGCGATCACGCCCTGGAATTTTCCGCTCTGGCTTGCAGCGTTAAAGATTGCCCCGGCGCTCGCTGCCGGAAATACAGTAGTCCTCAAGCCCGCGCCGACGACCCCCTTGACAACGCTGGAGTTCGCTAAGATCACCGAGAGCGTCGGACTGCCGTCGGGAGTCTACAACGTGCTCACCGACCCCACTCCCGCGACCGTGGGCAGCGCCCTGTGCGCGCACCCATTAGTGAATAAGATCGCATTTACGGGTTCGACGGCGACGGGAACGAAGATCATGCAACTGGCTGCTCCCAACATCACGCGCCTCTCGCTGGAGCTTGGGGGCAAGGCCCCGTTTATTCTCTTCGCCGATTGCGATTTTGAGAGAACTCTCGCTCAGGCGCTCTTGGCGAATTTCTTCGCTCAGGGGCAGATGTGCACCGCCGGAGCGAGATTGCTCATCGAGCGTTCTATCTATCAGAGATTTCTAGACGCGTTCGTCGAGCGCGCTTCCAAACTTAGAATCGGCGACCCCAGCGACCCCATGACCGAGTTCGGCACGCTGCACTCGCAAGCACAGCTCGACAGAGCGAAGCACTATGTCAAGCTCGCTCAAGAGCAAGGAGCGCGCTTGGTGCTGGGAGGCAAGCAGCCGCAGAAGGCAGAATTTCAACGCGGCTTCTTCTTCGAACCTACGGTCTTCACAGACGTACAGCCGACGATGACTCTTGCTTGTGAAGAGGTCTTCGGCCCTGTTGTCGCAGCGATGGCGTTTGAGGGCGAAGACGAAGCCGTGCGCATCGCTAACGCGACAGATTACGGCTTAGCAGCGGGGGTCTTCACGCAAGATGTCGGCAAAGCGCTGCGCATGGCGCATCGGGTCAAAGCCGGCAGAATTTGGGTGAACTGTTACAATATGCATCCGGCGGGCGTGCCCTATGGGGGCTTTAAGAAGAGCGGCTTTGGGCGCGAAGTTGGGCTGCACTGTCTGCTCGATCTTTATACGGAGATCAAGAGCGTGCAGATAGACACGAGCCCGGATTTCTTCGATTGGTTTATGTGACCTCTCCCCCTACGCCCCCTCCCCTAAAGAGGGAGGGGGTATCGCACCCCTTCCCTTTAGGGAAGGGGCTGGGGGTTAGGTCTTGAAGGAGATTTTATGCACGAGACTTTCTTCAGTTTCGAGTTGCCCACGCGCATCCTCTTCGGCATGGGCGCTCTGGGCAATCTGCGCTTGGAGCTTGACACTCACGGCTGGAAGTCGGCGCTGATCGTCACCGATAGCGGAGTGCGCAACGCCGGACTACTCGACTTGCTCACGGCGCAACTGGAAGGGGTTGACTACGCCGCCTACGACGGCATTCTCCCCAACCCGACCGTGCCGTGCATCGAGGGGGCGCTGCCCCACGCTCAGGGGCGTGATCTGCTCATCGCTATCGGCGGCGGCAGTGTCATAGATAGCGCCAAAGCAATAAACGCCGTGAAGACGCACGGCGGCTCCGTATTAGATTATGAGGGCAACGATGCTCTCCCCGGCCCGTGCGGCCCGCTCATCGCCATTCCCACGACGGCCGGCACCGGCAGCGAAGTGACGTTTATTGCGATGGTCACCGTGCCGGAGCGCAAGCAAAAACTTCCCCTGGTCAGTCGCTACTTAGCTCCGACGCTCGCCATCGTTGATCCTGAACTGACGAAGACCCTGCCCCCAAGCGTGACGGCGTACACGGGACTGGATGCGCTCACGCACGCTATGGAGACTCTTGTCTCGATCTCGGCGCAGCCCATCAGCGATCTGTTGGCGCTGCGCGCGATCAAATTTATCGTTGAGCATCTGCCCCGTGCTGTCAAAGACGGATCGGAGATGGAGGCGCGGGCGAGTCTCTCGTATGCTGCGCTGATCGCGGGGATCGCGTTCAACAACGGCTGGGTGGGACTGGCGCACGCGATTGCGCATTCTTTAGGCGGGCTGTACGATCTGCCGCACGGGCTGTGCTGCGCGTTAGCATTGCCGGCGACGATGGAGTTCAATGTAGAATCTCAGAGAGCGAAATACGAGCAGATCGCGCGGGCGCTTGGGGCGGCTTCGGCTGAAGAGGGGATCGCGCGCGTGCGGGCGTTGATGAGTACAGTCGGGGTACCGTTGCGTCTGCGGGACGTGGGCGTGCGTGAAAGCGATCTTGACAGAATAGCTGAGCTGGCTTTAGCCGACGGCTCGGTTCTGTTTAATCCGCGCCAGCCCAGCGCTGAAGATCTGCGCGAGGTGTTGCAGAAGATCTTTTGACTGGCTATTGAGATTCTCGCGGACCAGTCGTTTATGCTATAATTTGCCAGTGAGGAGACACTCATGCTAGGGTTTGATCGCATCACTTTTGACCCGCAGCTCATGGGCGGCCAAGCTTGCATTCGCGGGATGCGCATCACTGTTTCGCTGATCGTGAACCTCGTCGCCAACGGCATGACTCACGAAGAGATCCTCAAAGCCTATCCGTATCTTGAGCCAGAGGACATCACTCAAGCCTTGCAGTATGCAGCTTGGCTCGCTCAGGAGCGGGTCTATGAAGTTTCTCGCTGATATGGGCATCTCACCGGATACTGTGGTGTGGCTGCGCAGCTTGAGCCATGATGCGGTACACCTCCATGAGCAAGGTCTAGATCGCTTGCCGGATTCTGAGATCTTGATCAAAGCCACACAGGGCGCACTCAAGCAAGAACAAACGAAAAGACGCAAAGGGGACCACGAAAGGAGATCGTAATGGGCTTCCCATATTCGGATCCACAACAAGCCAAATCGTTTGTACTGGGATTTGCCGGCAGCCTCAAAGACGTCAAAGAGATCTACGAGGGCTGGTCGGCGCTTAAGATGCTCATCGGGATTCACATCAAGCACCCAGAAATAGATTTCTGGGTGGACGCCCGCGGCGAGGGCATGCAAATCTGTGACACCCACCCCGGCGGTGAAGAGAGCGCCTCTCTCACCCTGACGGCAGATCTCTTCCATAAGCTCTACACTGGCCAAGAGAACGCGATGCTCGCGTTCACCAAGAGACTCATCCAGCCCAAGGGCAAAGTCAGCGGGATCATGCAACTGACGCGCACGATGCCGCAAGCCGTTGAGGCATATAAGAGATTCTTAGCAGAGAAAGGGGTGCAGACCTAACTCCCCTGCCCCAGCCCGTCCCTCTCCCTAGTAGGGGGAGGGTGCAGGTTGAGGCTTGGGAAAGGGCTGGGGGAGAGGTCCCTATGCGCATCACAGGCGTCACGGTCAAGCTCCTAGAGTATCCGCTGGAAGAGCCGCTCTATCCCGCATGGCTGCCGGGGTATCCCCAAGCGTTTCATCGAGTCAATCTCGTTATTCTTGAGACCGACGAGAGCATAAAAGGCTACTCGGCAGGATTCGCCTTCGGACAAGAAGGACTGAAGCTGGGGGAGCTGCTTGCGCCCTTCTTGCTAGGGCGCGACCCGTTCAACGTCGAAGAGGTCATAAAAATTCTGCGCTCGGCGACGTTTCTTGGGCTGAGATTATGGTACATCGAGCCGGCGCTGTGGGATATCATCGGCAAAGCGTTGAACGTCCCGATCTATAAACTTTTAGGGAGCTATCAAGATCGTATCAAGGCGTATGCCAGCACCGGGGAGCTGAAGGGCACCGAAGAACGCTTAGAGTATATTGAGCAGATTCAGAAGCTGGGCTTTCGTGCCGTAAAGCTGAGATTTCATAGCTTAGACTGGCGCGACGATCTCAAAGTCGCGCGCGGTGCGCGAGCGCTTCCCCAAGATAGAACTGATGGTAGATGCGAACATGGGCTGGCGCGTGGCGGGATTAGGCGGAGCTCCGCATTGGGACTTAACAACAGCTCAGCGCGTCTCGGAAGAACTCAAAGAGCTTGGGGTGCTCTGGCTCGAGGAGCCATTAGATAAGAATGACTATCGCGGCTATCGGCTGCTGCGCGCAAAAACGGGGATTGCGCTCGCCGGCGGCGAGATGAACGCGGATCTGCACGAATTCCGTGAGCTGATTCTAAATGAGTCACTGGATATTCTGCAACCGGACGCGATGCTCTCCGGAGGGATTCTCACGGCAAAAAAGATCGCCTCGATGGCTGAAGCTCACGGGCTGCGCATCGCGCCGCACACTTGGACGAGCGGACTGGGATTGGCGGCCAACTTGCAGGTGATGGGGGCATGCCCAAACTGCGAGTGGGCGGAGTTCCCTTATGAGCCGCCGGGATGGACGCCCCAAACGCGGGACTTCTTCTTGGAAGACCACTTGATTATAGACTCTGATGGCTATATCAACGTTCCTTCAAGACCGGGGCTGGGGATCGGGATCAACGAAGAAATGGTGAAGCGCTATGCGCGGAATTGATCTTGGGTTCATCGCTGTTAGGAGCGCTATTTGCAATCGAGCCCTATCAGCGCTAAGATAGTCAAAAGCTTTCGCCGAAGAAGGAGGAATCTTTATGCAGAGCCGTTGGAGCCGGCGAACTTTTCTGCGCGCGCTGGGATTAGGCGCAACAACGGCCCTTCTGTCGCAGACGCTCAGCTGGGGACAAGCCCCGCTCAGAGTCGGGTTGATCGGCCCCATTGATCTGCTCGATGTCGGGCGCGCCATGCTGCGCGGCGCGCTCATCGCCCAAGACGAGATCAATAAGCTCGTAGATGATAGAAAATTGCCCCCCCCGAAGCTCTCCTTTGACGGTCTCGTTCGCGACGACCAAGTGCTGCGCGGCGACGTGGCCCGCGCGGCCTTTGAAGATATCGTGCAGCGAGGCGCGGTCGCCGTCTTCGGCGGATTCCTAGACGAAACGGTAGCGGGCATATTCCCCGCGCTGGCCCGACTCCGTAAGCCCTTTCTCAATACGGGCACCTCCGGCAAAGATTTCAGTCGCCTGGTTAAAGAAGAATACGAGCGCTATAAGTACTATTTTCGCGTGATGATCAACAGCGAAGTGCTGGCGCAAGAGCACGTAGATATGAGCGCGAGGTTCTTGGCAAAAGAGCTGGGGGTGCAGAAGGTCGCACTGCTCTTTGAAGATAGCGCCTACGGGCGCGACAGCATCAAGATCTTAGAAGATCGTCTGCCCAAGGCGGGTATTCCGATCGCCAGGAGCTTCGTCTTTCCCATCAGCAATCCGGATTTCGCCTCGATCTTGCAGCAGATCGCCGATTCTGATGCCGACGCGCTCATCCCCGGATTCGCTTTTAATAACGGCATCCCCTTTGTGGGGCAGGCGTTCGAAACCCAATTGGATATGCCCGTCTTCGGCGTGATCGTCGAGGGCCAATCGTATGAGTATTGGAAGAGCACGGGAGGGCGCGTGATGGGGCACACTTATGCAGATGCCGCCACCGGCGAGACACCCATCACCCCGAAGACCAGACCCTTTTATAAGAGTTATCTAGAGCGCTACGGAGAGTCTCAGCCTTCGCGCCCGCTCTACACGGCGTTCACCACTTATGACGCCGTCTATCTCTTTAAAGAAGCGCTCGACCGCGCCAAGGGTTCGACCGATGCCGACAAATTGGTCGAAGAGTTGGCGAAGACAGACTATATCGGCACGTTAGGGCGCTTAAAGTTCCGCGACCGCAACGATATCTATCCCCATGATCCCCTCTATGGCCCCGATTATGTCGTAGCCAAGTGGGTTTTGTGGGCGACGAACGCACGCGATCCGCGCGATGCGCGTGCCGAGCCGCAGCGGGTCGTCGTCTGGCCGCCGCAGTTTCGTCTCAAGGCCGATGCCGAGGGCAAGCCCGTCAGCATCAACGAGTGCATCACCAAAGCCAACGAAGAGTACCGAAAGCAAATCGAAGAATGGAAGAGGCAAAACAGACCTAGGGGCAGGCGCTTCGAGCACTGGCAGACCTGGGCTCGCGCGGTGGCGCGCTGCTTCACTGGCTAGGGACTAGGGGCGAAGCTATTGCTGTTGATCTTCGCCCCTACTAAAAATAATGGAACAGTTTCTGGTCATTGTAGAGCGTATTGTTATCTTTTCCGTCTTGGTGAGCGCGCTCTATGCGTTAGTCGCTCTCGGCTTCACGATGATCTTCGGGGTGGGCCGGGTGCTCAATCTGGCGCACGGAGCGCTCTTGATGGTCGGGGCCTATACGGCGTGGTTCGCTCAACGGTTGGGGCTTGAGCTCTATCTAGCTGCTGGACTGGCAGTCGTCGTCTGCGCGCTGCTCGCCGTGGCGCTCTATCAGGGGCTGATCCGCCATGTGCAGCATTCCGTGATTATCACGCTGATAGCTACCTTGGCTTGCGCGCTCCTGCTCGAAGAGATCGTCAAGATATTCTTCACGACCACTCCCCAGATCTTGCAGCCCTTTATCAGCGGCAGCGTCATCTTTCATCAGACGACGATCATCAGCAATCGCATTCTCGCCTTTGGCGCGTCGTGGGCGGCGATTCTGCTCTTCTGGATCTTTGTGCACCGCACGCGCTGGGGGAAAGTAATCTTGGCGACGGCGCAAGACCAAGAGGGCG
Source organism: Candidatus Acetothermia bacterium (assembly GCA_022683945.1). Taxonomy (GTDB): domain Bacteria; phylum Bipolaricaulota; class Bipolaricaulia; order RBG-16-55-9; family DRXL01; genus SKYB132. The sequence goes on from JAJHSH010000018.1 coordinate 22,455, forward strand.
CCGCGTTAGTGGGGATCAACGTGCGTCATGTCTATACGGTGACCTGGGCGCTCTCCGGCGCGCTGGCGGGTTTAGCAGGCGTCTTCTTCGCTTCTTGGGTTAATCTGAGCCCCTTCATGTGGCGCGACCCGCTCATTATCAGTTTTGCCATTGTAGTGGTCGGCGGGCTGGGCAGCCTGAAGGGCTCTATCGTCGCGGCTTATCTGATCGGCTTTCTGGAGGTCTTCATGACCTACTCGCCGTCAATCAGATTCTGTGCAGATTTTCGGTGCTTTGAATTTCTAGGCCCTTCTTGGGTTGGTGTCCCGTCTTTGATGATGCTGGTGCTGATTCTCTTTCTCAAGCCCTCCGGGCTCTTCGGGAGGGCTCACGGATGAGCCCCCGCACGTTCAAGCTGATCCTGTTAGCTCTGACAATGATCACTCTGGGTCTGATTGGCCCTTATTTGCCTCCGAAGTGGGCTACAACGGTGACCTTCGCGCAACTCTTCGCGATCTACGCGATCGGCTGGGATGTGCTCTCCGGGATGACGGGTCAGATCAGCTTCGGGCATATCTTCTTTGTTGGGGTATCGGGCTACACGACGGGGCTGCTCAATATGTATCTCCAATGGCCCCTTTGGGTGACCATACCGTCGGGCATGATTCTGGCAATGCTCATGGGGCTGCTCTTTAGCGTGCCCGCGCTGCGCTTGAAGGGCCCGTATTTTTCGCTGGTGACGCTCATCTTGCCCTTAGCCGCCGCGCGATTGGTAATTATTCTGGGGGATTGGACGGGTGGTGAATTGGGGAAATTCGGGGCGACGCCGCTCTGCCCGATTCAGCAATTCGTCTTCGATTTCAGACTGAATCAGCTCTGCAATTATTATATTATTTGGGGGGTACTGGCCCTGCTCGCGGTGGGACTGATCTGGTTGGCCAGCACGCGCATCGGCAAGATATTGGAAGCGATTCGCGAGAACGAAGAGGCCGTAGAGGCCGCGGGGATCAACCCAGCTAAATATAAGATCTTCGCGTTCGCCGTGAGTGCGCTGGTCGTCGGTTTTGGAGGCGCCCTCTCCGTCCATCTCAACGAAGGAGTCTTCTTCAATGCGCTCTTGTCGCTCACGGCTTCTACCGAGATGATCGTCGCCTCGGTGATCGGGGGCATGGGAACGATCTTAGGAGCGCTCTGGGGGGGGTTGCTAATTCGCATCGGCGAACAAGGGATGCGTGACTTGGCGCATCTGAGCGGCTTTACGGATCTGGAGAAATGGGCCACGTTCTTTTTCTTTGCGCTCTTGCTGGTCTTTCTCTTTGTGGCCCGGCTGGGGCTTTTGCCTTTGATCGCGAATCTCTTCAGAAGACGGGCAGCCGTACGAAAGGAGAGCTAGTATGGAGACATTGAGAATCGAGCGATTGCGCAAGTCGTTTGGGGGCCTGATGGCCATCAAAGATCTTTCATTTCACGTAGATCAGGGGGAGATCTTAGGGCTCATCGGGCCCAACGGCGCCGGCAAGAGCACGGTCTTCAATCTCATTATGGGGAGCTTCCGACCGGATTACGGACGAATTCTCTTTAAGAGCCAAGATATCACAGGCTGGCCGACGTACAGAGTCGTCAATCAGGGATTGGCGCGCGTCTTTCAGATCGCCCGCTACTTTCCCCATAAGACCATCTACGAGAACGTCGAGATTTCTGCTATCCCCAACGAGATCTTTCAGCGTGCAGAAAATACAGAAACAAAAACGATAACGGTCTGCAAGCGCACGGGGCTCTGCCTAGAAGAGAACTGCCAAGGCGGAAACGGCTGTCTCTGCCGTGCGCAATGGCCGGGGATGTTGCCCCAAGGGGGCCTGCGCCGCTTGGAGATCGCGCGCGCCATCGGCACCGAGCCGGAGCTGCTCTTGCTGGACGAACCCTTTGCGGGATTAAGCCCCCAAGAGGTGGACGAGATCTCTCAATTGATCTCCGACTTGCGCAGCGAAGGCCAGACGATCATCGTAGTAGATCACAACATGCGCGGCGTGATGGGCTTGGTAGATCGAGTGGTCGTGCTCTGTTTTGGTGAAAAACTTGCCGAGGGCACTCCCGATGAGATCGTGCGCAACCCTCATGTCCAAGAGGCGTATCTGGCCGGGGGCGGTGTCTAGTCGAGCCATGTTGCGGATTGAAGATCTTCACGTCTATTACGGCAAGGCACACGTTCTGCGCGGGATCTCGCTCCACGTTTCGCCCGGCGAGCTCGTCGCAGTGATCGGGCCCAACGGCGCGGGCAAGACCACGCTCTTCCGCACGATCTCCGGCCTAAAAGAGAGCCACAACGGCACGATCTCTTTTCAGAATACCCCGTTGGCCAAAGACCCGGCAAAGATCGTGCGGGTGGGAGTGATTCACTGCCCGGAAGGACGGCATCTCTTCAGCGATATGACCGTGCGAGAGAATCTAGAGATGGGCGCTTTCCGGTGGGATCACCGCGACTTGAGCGGCGACTTGGAGCGAGTCTACACGCTCTTTCCGGTCTTAAAAGAGCGAGAGCACCAGATCGCTCGGACTCTTTCCGGGGGAGAGCAACAGATGCTCGCGATTGGGCGGGCGCTGATGAGTCGTCCTGAGCTCTTATTATTGGACGAACCCACGCTAGGCTTGGCGCCCATTGTGAGAAAGGCCATCGCGGATGCGCTCAAACAGATCAACGGACACGGGGTGACGATCTTGTTGGCAGAGCAGAACGTAGCGTTTGCGCTGGCAAACGCCCAGCGCGTCTATCTGTTGGAGACGGGCCAGATCGTCAAAGTGGGCACACCCGAAGAATTGCGCACCGACGAGCGTGTACAGAAAGTTTATTTGGGCAGGGTGTGATTCACGCCTTCAGATGATACCCCACTCGAAAGAGCACCAGCGCAGCACCGACACAGATCGCTCCCAGCGCCAAGGTCAAGCCAAGCCCCGTCAGCATCTGCGCTTCACTGCCTCCCAGCACTGTTTGTCGAAAACCTTCAGTGATATACGTGAGTGGGTTGAGCGCCGTCAGCGGCTCGATGATGGGAACGCCTCGCACCATCTCCAGCGAATAAAAGACCCCGCCCAGCATTACCAACGGATCGAGCACGAACGTATTGACCGTATTCACGCCCTCCCAGCCCTTCGTCCAAAGACCGACGATGCAGCCCAGCCCGGCAAAGCCAACCGAGACGGCCAGCGCGTAGATGAACAGAAGAACCGGCTGCGCGAAGGGCAGATCCGTCAAAAAGAGGGCAGCGCAGAGCACCAGTGCCCCTACTATCAGTCCTCTCAGGACCCCCCCAAGGATGATCGCTAGAGCTATTTGTGTATGGGAGAGCGGGCTCACCAAGAAGTCGGCGATATTTCCCTCCCAGCGCGACTGGAAGAGACTGTACGCCGGGTTCATAAAAGAGTTGCGAATGACCGAAATCAGTATGAGTCCCGGCATCACGAACTGAATATAGGGAACACCGTCTACTTCTCCCAAGCGAGCCCCCAGCGCCAGCCCAAAGATCAGCATAAACAGAATGACACCGACCGTGGGAGGCACAATCGTGTCGAGCGCGTCTTTAAGAAAGCGTACGATCTCGCGCTTGAGCAACGTCAGAAACCCGATCATTCCTGTTCGCCCCGGACAAGCTCTAAGAAGACGTCTTCGAGGCGCTCGCGGTGGTGAGAGCGTCTCAATTCCGCAGGAGCGCCGAGCGCCCGCAGCCGGCCCTCATGGAGGATCACGACGCGCTCGCAGAGGCGTTCGGCCTCTTCGAGATAGTGGGTCGTCAAGAGAATCGTCTTGCCCTGGCGGTGGAAGCTTTGGAGCATCTCCCAGAGCTGAAGTCGCAGCTCGACGTCGGCCCCGGCGGTCGGCTCATCTAAAATTAAGATTTCGGGATCGTGCATTAGTGCTTTTGCTAAGAGCAGTCGCCGTTTCTGGCCACCGGAGAGCTCGCGGACGCGGGCTGAGCGTTTCTCCCACAGCCCAAAGCGCTCCAGTAATTCGTCGGCTCTGGGTTTGGCTCGTCTTGGTGGAATGCCAAAATAACCGGCTTGATAGAGCAAGATCTCGCGGGCATTGAGAAACTGCCCGTCTAAGATGATCTCTTGATGGGCAATACCGATCAGGCGATGGACACGTCGGTAGTCCCGAAGAGCATCTAGCCCGTGGACGAAGATGTGCCCACTCGTTGGCTTGACCAATCCAACGACAGTATTAATAGTAGTAGTTTTGCCCGCGCCGTTGGGGCCCAGCAGCCCGAAGAACTCCCCGCGCTCGATCTGTAAAGTGAGATCGTCCACGGCGACGAGATCGCCGTAGCACTTGCGCAGATGCTCAATGGAGATCGCAGGGGTGCTCATTTAGATTCGCTCGGCCTGATATGCGCTAGACGCAGCGCGTTCCCCGTCACGGCCAGCGACGCGCCCATGTCGCCGACAAGCACAGCTAAGACTAACGTCACATAGCCGGGGAGGACGCCTGCTCCTAAACTGAATTTCGTCAGAATCGAGAACCAAACGTTCTGTTGGATGACCCGACGCGCCCGACGCCCCAGCGAGATGAGATATGGCAGCTTGCTGAGATCGTCGGCCATGAGCGCGACGTGCGCCGTCTCCAAAGCTGCGTCTGTGCCCATAGCTCCCATCGCGATCCCCACCGTAGAAGTCGCTAACGCCGGCGCATCGTTGACCCCATCGCCGACCATCGCGACTTTGCCGTGCTCCCGCAAGAGCTTCTGAATTTCAGTGACTTTGCCATCCGGCAGCACGCCGGCGCGATAGTGTGCAATACCAAGCTGCTGCGCCACGGCTCGTGCGGTGCCCTCGTTGTCTCCCGTGATCATCACGACCTTGAGCCCAAGGTGCTCTAAGCGCTGCACGGTCTTGGCAGCCTCTGAGCGAAGTTGATCAGCTACGGCGATCAGTCCTAGAAGGCGCTCCGGGGTGCCCACGCCGACGACCGTCTTGGCTTGGGATTCCAAGCGTGCGAGATGCTTCCAGATCTCTCTCCCGACCTCTCCCTGACCCTCACCCCATCCCTCTCCCTCTCTCTTGAAGGGAGAGGGGGGAGGACAAGTGAAGAGCTCCGGCTTGCCGACCATATACAGCCTCCCATCGAGCCGGGCTTGCACACCCCTGCCCGTCAGCGAGACGAAATCGCGTGCTTCTAGAAGCGACTCTCCCGGCGCGCTCTCTGTGTAATAGCGCACAATCGCCCGGGCGATAGGGTGCTGGCTCTTGTTCTCCAGCGCCGCGGCGATGCGCAGCACTTCTTCAGACGAAGAGCCGTCGAGCGCGATCACGTCGGTGACGGCGAGCTGCCCAGTTGTCAACGTCCCCGTCTTGTCGAAGACGATGGTCTTGATCTGTCCCAGTTCTTCTAAGTAAATGCCCCCCTTGATGAGCACGCCGTGGCGCGCCGCGCTGGTGATCGCTGAGATGATCGAGACGGGGGTCGAGATGAGCAGTGCGCACGGGCAGGCGATCACTAAGAGCGCGAGCGCGCGGGTGAACCAATCCACCAAGGGTGCTCCCGCGAAGATCGGAGGAATCGTGGCAACGCCTACGGCGACCGCGACGACGCCGGGGGTATAGTATCGCGCAAAGCGGTCCACGAATTTCTCTGAAGGGGCTTTCTGAGCTTCGGCCTCTTCAACCAAGTGAATGATCTTCGCCAGCGTCGTGTCTTTGACGCGCTTGGTGACTTTAATCTCTAAATAGCCCTCTTGGTTGATGGTGCCTGCGAAGACGGCGTCGCCCGGCTGCTTCTCCACCGGGACCGACTCTCCGGTGATGGGCGCTTGATTGACGGCAGAGCTACCGGTGAGCACTTGACCGTCGAGGGCGATGCGCTCGCCAGGTCTCACAGCAATAATCTCGCTCGGTTCGATCTGTTCTAGCGGGAGCATAAGCTCCTGCCCGTTACGTCGCACGCGGGCTTCAGAGGGCGCCAGTTTTATTAATTCCCGCAGCGAGCGCCGCGCACGAGCTACCGAGAATTCTTCGAGCAGTTCGGCTAAAGCGAAGAGAAAAGCCAAGCTCGCCGCTTCTACATATTCTCCGATGATGATCGCCCCGATAATAGCGAGGCTCATGAGAGAGTTAATGCCCAGCGAGAACGTCCTGAGAGCGTAGAGGCTCCGGCGCGCGAAGTGATAGGCCCCAAAGAGGACCGAAGATAAATAGAGCACCGTCGAGAGCGAGAGCGCGCGTCCCAGCAATACCGTCAGCGTTGGGTCCAAGCCAAAGACTGAGAGCGCAAGTCCGAGAGCTAACAGAGCACCGGAGATTCCCGTAAAGACGGCTTCGCGGCGTCTCCACAGAGATTTTGCGTCTTCTTGGTGAGCGTGGCGCGCCGTGTAGCCGATGCGCTCAACATGCTCGACCAACAGAGCGTGATCTAATTGGGACGTGCTGTAGCGCACGCGTAGGGTGCCAGAAGCAAAATGTGCTCGAGCTTCCGTCACGCCGTGCAGACGAGAGACGGCCTGTTCCAGTTCGTCGGCGCAGCTGGCGCAGTGCAAGCCATCTACAGCCAGCTCTTCGGTGCGTTCATCCATAACTCAGTTCCTGCACGTGCTCCATCCCTTGCTGAAAGAGTTTTTCAATGTGCTCGTCGTCGAGCGAGTAGTAGGCCATACGCCCCGCGCGCCGATACCTGACAAGCTTCAGGGCTTTTAATAATCGCAAGTGATGAGAGACCGCTGAATCGTTCATCCCCAGGAGCGCGCTGAGGTCGCAGACGCACAGCTCGGCCTTGCAGAGGGCAAAGAGAATTTTGACCCTGGTCGGGTCGCTCAACACTTTGAACGTCTCGGCGAGAGCGTCAGCAGTGTCATCGCCGATCATGACTTTCTGCACGATCTTGACGCTCTTCTCGTTGACGTACTGCACGTCGCAGACGTCGCGATGGACCGTAGGGCTGAGCGTCATGAGTTTCGTCATGCTTTTTTCAATAATTCAGCAATTGTTGAATAATTAAAACTATAACACACATAACTTTCAGTGTCAAGTCTGCACGGTCGGTGCGCCAAGAGATTGTTACCAGGGGGAGGTGTGGCGCTGGCTGAGAAAAGCGGGCATCCTCTCACGGGCAAAGTTTTGGAAGAGTGCCCAGGGAGGAGGCCCACTATGGAACTATCGTACCAGGAAGTCTACGC
>JAJHSH010000025.1 GCA_022683945.1 Candidatus Acetothermia bacterium
AGACATTGATGGCGATGATCACTTCTACGTCGTCAATGGTGTGATTGATGGTGCGCAGCCGCGCGACCAAGCAGGGGATGGTGCGGGGCTCTTGAGAAGCTACACTCGTCAGCCAGCTCAACCCCAGTAGGACAATCAATATCCAGCCGGCCCTCGCCGGTGAGGGCCGGCTGGATATTGATGGTCCTACTGGGATTGAGCTGGCTGACGAGTGTAGCTTCTCAAGAGCCACGCACCATCCCCTGCTTGGTCGCGCGGCTGCGCACCATCAATCACACCATTGACGACGAAGAAGTTCTCATCGCCATCAATCTCTGGGTGGCGCAGAGCCGTCATCCCGATCTACCCCAGCCCATCAGCGACAGTATCATCATACAGATCATTGACCTGTGGGTGCGCGGGGCGGATTGTCGAGTTGTAGGGGCGAACGCCTACGGCAATTTTAATGTGACCAACTGAATCTCCGTGCTCTGTCTAGATACACCTCCAACAGAGACGATATAGACCGTCCCATCGTCGCCTACGGCCATCTGGGGTTCATCGAAGGGCCCGCTCGTGTTTGGGATGATGAGCTGAGGGGCGAACGTCTTTCCGCCGTCGGTGGAGTAGGTGAAGATGACACCGCTACCCCCTTCGGCGATATTCTCTGCGGCCACATAGACGTTCTGGCCTCTGCTGCCAATGGTCGGGAAGGCTCCATCTTTAAGAATGGCTCTCGTCCCAGACCAGCTCTTGCCATCGCTGGAGACTGTCAGATTGATGTCGGCGTTGTCGGGATTGGTCGTCGTATCATCGTTGACGCAGAATAGGGAATTTCCAGATACTACGCACTCTGGGGCATCGGAGAAACCAGGGTTGTCGGTCGCCTTCACCGGATCAGAGAACGTCTTGCCGCCATCGGAGGAGAAGCTCACACGCAGATCGCTAAAGTCGTTCATGCCGTCGGCCCAAGCCAGCAAGAGCTTATCTTTGAAAACTTCGGGGGCATCTTCGGCATCGAGCAGCTTCAAGAAGGGGAAGCGCGGGAGAATTCCGTCGCCATTAAGCTCCTGAGGGGCAGAGAAGCTGTTCCCACCGTCGTTGGAGACAGATAGAAACATCTTCTCGTCTTCGAGTTCAGACCAGACTACATAGATATTTTGCCCATCTTTGCTCATCTCGATCCAGAGATTGCCGGGCCAGTCGTCGCCGGTGAAGAGCGCGATCCATCCCGAAGCCGTGTCGTTATTAGAGAGATTCACAGGCTGCCCCCACGTTTGGGCGCCATCGCTGGAGCAAGCAACAAAGATATCCCAGTTCGATCCTGCGATGCCTTCCTGCCAAGCCACGCAGAGTTTGGTGCCCTTGGCCGCCAGTGAAGGCTCAATAGAAGGCCCCTGCGTCTGAGCGACAACAATTGGAGTGATCTGCGCTTCGGGGGAGGTCGCATTCTCGACTTTGGCTAGGATGATGTCGCCGCCGGGGTATCTATCGGCGTAAGCGACATAGACCGTATTGCCCAAAACTTTCACATCGGGATTGATCACAAAGCGATTGCGGCCCCAGCCACCGGAAGCGATCTTGTGCACAAGGCCAAACTGTACTTGTTCTTGTGCGCGATCCACAACCCCACCCGACGAGACGACCAACAGCGCCAATACGAACAGAGCAACCACCCAGATGCGATTTGACATATTTTATTTGTCACCTCGAACAAAGTTCTGTTTTGGGAGTCCCTGACGAAAAAGATCGAGTGGAGCCACTGGCACCAAACCAGCAGCTCCACCCATGCCGATTCTGTTGTCCCTGCAAAGTTAATCTCAACAGCCGGTTCGCTTAGCCACCTTGATCTGTGTGACCGGTTGCCCTGCTACACGGATCATCCATGTAACATAGACATTTCCGGCGCTGTCAGCGGCCACGTAAGGCACGGAAGTATTGATCCCATAGTCGTGGCGGAACTGAACGCGCGCAGGAGCAGATTCGTCTATGTTGATCTGTTTCCAGTTGGCAGCCTGATCGGTCGAGCAGAGAGCACCTACCGATCTAGCGGGAGCAGCGCCGCCGAGTGAGTCGTAAACAACGTAGAGATTTTTGCCGTCGGTAGCGATATCCGGGAAAGCCCCCTTAGCCACCAACAGCTTCTCACTCCACGAAGCACCCCTGTCGGGTGAGGTGGCTATGCGGTTATCTGCATCTCCCGGAGCTGCGCCTGTGGTATCGTCATAGACCACCCAGACGTTATCACCAATAGCCGCCAACTGACCCGCATCTGAGAAGCCGGCATTGCTGGAAGCATTGGCCGGATCGCTCCAAGTGGCCGCACAGTCGGTCGAGCGCCAGACCCGCACGTCTGGACTGGCACCGGCATCATTGGCCGCGACATAGTTGACACCGGTGGCCGCTACATACGCTGAGGGGAAGCGCACCAATCCGCTACTGCCGGGCAGATCGGCAGCGGCTTGCCAGCTCTTGCCGTCTTTAGACACGCTGAATCTCAACTTCTCAAAATCGTCGGTAAAGACGACATAAACAGTCGGAAAGCCGTTGGTGGTGCAAGCCGGGCTCGCATTGATTGCAATATCCAAGTTCCCGTCCCATTCCCCCTGCAAGTCATGCTGACCGGAGGGAGAAGGACTGTTAGAAACGTTCACGGGATCGCTGAGCCAGGTAGCCCCACCATCGGCCGAGCAGCGTGCCCAGATATCCATGGCGCCCCCGCTGTCGTCTTGCCAAGCCAAGCAGACGATCCCCTTCCCAACAGCATGGATATCGGGCTGCATCGAAAGACCGCTATTGTTCGAGACGTTGATGGCCTTGCCCCAGCTGGCCCCGCCATCGGTCGAGAGACTCAAGAAGACGTCTTTATTCTCTCTCTGATCGGCCCAAGCGACATAGATGGCACCTCCGTCATCTACAGCGATATCCGGGTTGTAGACCAGTTTGCCCGATAGACCGCCTTCAGCAACGGTAGAGATCGTCCAACCCGTTTGCCCTTGCGCCATGTTGCCTGAGGTGAGAAAAAACGCGCTTACGACCAAGACGAGAGGCACCATGATCGCTACACTTGTAAGAGCCGTCCACTTCCACAGAGAACTCCTCCACATAGAAAGATCCTCCTTTTTAAGATCTATTTAGCGAAATTAAGAGAGGCGCGAAACGCTACAAGTTACCCTTGGCCGATAACCACCTCCTTATAGACCCCTGCTTTGCCTCATCGAAGGATGCACGCATAATTCTAACACAACGAGAAAGAGCATGTCAACCGATCTCATTTCTTTGTAAGGGCGAGGTGACCTCGCCCCTACTCAGCATCTCCCACAAACTCCATGCTCCACAGACGCCAAATCGCCGCTCCTAAGCTAACCATCACCACTCCCACTAGCACGCCCAGCGTTGTCCCCAACGGAATTTCTGAAGAATTCCCCAGCAGCGCTTGCTCTAAGTTCAGCAGATATTTTCTGATGCTCAGAAACGACGCCGGGCGCGAGAGATTCGCTAAAAAACCCTCCCACAACAATAAGTACCCCAATCCCCAAAGCACAGCTCGCCTCACCACGAGACTCAGCGCAGTGAAGAAAGCCGCGTATGCCAACAGAGCCAGTGCGCCCACCGCAAGAAAAGTCATCAGGTGACTCTCTTGAAAGACGAAACTCACAGAGATCAGATTCAACGCCATCAACAGCAATAGAACTACAGCTCCAGACGCAAAGGGCGCGAGCACCAAGCCCGCGCGCGCCAAGGGCTTGAGATAGAGATAAACAACTGTCTGATTCTGTATCTCCTCGCGCAGCAGACTTGAGACCACCAGCAGCGCCAGCACGGGCAAGACCAGCGCGAGCGTGACATTATTGAAAAATACCAAATTCATCTCCGAGCGCTGCGCTCCGTCTTGAGCGAACGCCATGCCCAGAGCGGCTAACCCCGCAGGAAGCAACGTGAGCACGATCCAAAAGCTCAGCGCTCCCCAACGGTGTCGCCCGATCAGTTGTCTCAGACTGAAACGAAAAAGTGCGAACATAGGACCTAACCCCCTCACCCCCTTCCCTAAAGGGAAGGGGGCTATTGCACTAGATAACGAAAGACGCTCTCCAAATCTTCATCGAGTCCCACTACGCGCTCGACTCTTATGCCCGTCTCCACCACGAGCCGGGGCAGCCCATTGTAAAAGAGCGCCGGATCGCGCACTTCGACTATAAGTTCTCCATCGGAGATCGTCACGCCGCTGATGAGCGCGCGCTCGGTCAGCAGCGCCGCCAGTCGCTTGGCCTCGGAAGTCCCCAAGAGCACTCTGTGCGGACGGTCGTAGATGGCCTCACGGATGGCGCGAAAATCCCCCGACGCGACCAACCGCCCACGATGAATGAGCAAAATCTCGCGGGCCATGCGCTCGACTTCGTGCAAGACATGCGAAGAGACAATAACTGTGCGGCCCTGCTCTCCCAAAGCGCGAATGATCTCTATGAGAAGAACTCTCTGCGTAGGGTCAGCGCCCTTGAGCGGCTCGTCCAAGAGCAAGATCTCCGGGTCGTGCAGCAGCGCTTGGGCTAGTTTGATTCTCTGGCGCATCCCGCGGCTGTAGGCCCCGATCTTCTTCTCTCGCTCTTTCACCAACTGGACGCGCTCCAGCGCGCGCTGCGCGGCCTCATCGGGATGAGCCAGCCCGTGCAGATCGGCATTGAGCCTCAGAAACTCCAGTCCCGTCATAAAGTCATAAAGATTCTCCGTCTCCGGGCAGAAACCCAGCTTTCTATAGAGCTGCGGGCTCGCTCGGAGAGAATGCCCCAGCACGCGCACCGTCCCCTGATTGGGCGTGAGCAGCCCGGCGATCATCTTGAAGAGCGTCGTTTTCCCCGCGCCGTTGGGGCCCAGTAGTCCCGTTACCCCCGGCCCGATCTCCAAAGAAAGATCGCTCACGGCCACGACTTGGCCGTACCATTTGCTGACGTTCTTCACCGAGATGGTCGTCTTCACGGGCGCTCCTTGGCATAGCTGAAGAGCACAACGCTCAGCGAGAAGGCGACGACCGCACCGTAGGCCAGAAGATAGATCGGCCAATCCAAAGATTCGAACGAGAAGCTGCGATCTCCCAAAGTGATTTGCACGTTCTGCTGGCCGTAGGAGACTCCCACGAGCGCGTTCTTGAGCCCCGCGGGCAAGCTGTCCAAGTCCAGCAACTGAACGTATTGGTTCTGGGTGAGAATCAAGAGCAAGGCCGCCCCCAGCCCCAGAAAGAACGGCAGCGCGATGATCGCTCCGGTCGCCTGACTGCGCTGCGTCGTCAGCGAGGAGAGGGCCATAGCAAAAACCGTATAAAAAAACGCGTAAAGTCCACTGCTGAGAGTGAGCGCTCCCAGATCGCGAGCGTGGTTGGCGATGTATTGGACAGCATCTTCGGAAGTGAAAGTCTTGGCCACAAAAAGCCCTAGCTGGGGAACGAGAGCTACGAGCATCAGAAATCCGAAGATCGCGCCCGCTTTGGCTAATAAGTAGTCATAAAGTTCAATAGGACGGACCAAATAAAGCTGCAAGGCTTTGGACTTGCGGTCGTTGGAGAGCAAGTCCGGGGCGACCATCGCGCTGAGAAACAAGAGAATAACGCTCATAAGATCGAAGAGAAAACTGTGTGGCTGGCCGAAAGTCGCGGGCGTCGGCGATCCCAGTTCAGCGGCAAAATCAAAAAAGAAGACAAAGACCGTCTGCACGGTGATAATCAAGAAAAAAATCCAGAGAAAGACCCTGTACCATAGGCCCTTTTTGATGCCGAGGGCGCGTTTGAAGTCAGCGCTGAACAGGCTCCAGATAGCGTAGCCCCGCCCGCGATAGGCCCCTTCATAGCGTCGGTATCCCTGATCGTAGATCACGCCTTTGGGAGCTTGCATCGTGGCGCTCCTTACCCCCTCTCCCTCGCAGGAAGAGGGCTGGGGTGAGGGTTCAAATTATGCAAGCGCAAAAAGAGCTGTTCCAGCGTATGGCCCTGTCGTTCGATGCGTCGAATCTGGACGCCCTGGTTAGCAGCTTCGCGCCACAGAATCTCATAGACTCGCTCGCCGTCAAATTCTATCGCCAATTCCGAGCCGAGCACCGAGACGCTCAAGCTCGCCCTCTGTAAGCACTGCGCAAAGCCGTTCAGATCACCAAAGATGCGCACATAGACGAGATCTTCAAAGCCCGCGAGCAGGTCTTTCAAATACCCTTGAGCGAGCACTTGTCCTTCACGCAGAATCACTACAGCATCGCATGTCCGTTCCACATCGGCCAACAGATGCGTCGAGAGCAAGATATTGATCTGTAGTCTCTCTCGGATGTTCTTAATGAGCTGGAGTATCTCGTCGCGTCCTTGGGGGTCCATCCCACTGGTCGGCTCGTCTAAGAAGACCAATTTAGGGTCATGGACGAGGGCTTGGGCCAACTTGACTCTCTGTTTCATGCCCACGCTGAACCCTTCGATGGGGCGAAAGCGCTCTTCGCCTAAGCCCACCAAATAGAGCACATCGTGGGCGCGCTCCATTGCCGCGCGGAAGGGCAACCCGGAGACGCGCCCCAAGCGCACTAAGAGATCCATCGGGCTAAGATCGGGTGAAAGAGAATCGTCTTCGGGCATATAGCCGACTTTGCGGCGCAGCGCGCGTTCGGTGTTGGCCATGCCCAAGACGCGGGCCGTGCCCGCGGTCGGGGCGAGCAATCCCAGACAGATTTTAATAAACGTCGTCTTGCCTGCACCGTTCTCGCCCAAGAGCCCGACGTTCCCCGCGGGGATCTGCGCCGTGACGCCCTGGAGCGCCGGCGTCCCACCTCTCTGATAGTATTTGGTCAGGTCTTGGGTCTCGATCATCGCGGCCATAGACAATTAGAATAGCGCATCTGGTCTCATTGAGCAAGTGCAAAGCGCTCACTTTGCAGCCACTTTGCAAGTCTGTGTTATGCTGCAGGCGTTGAACAAACATCTAAACCTACAAAGGAGGTAGAAAGAGATGTTCAACACGAAGTTGGTGCGGACGGTAGCGGCGATGGTCGTCGGGTTGGTGCTGATGGGCGGGGTCTTCTGGGGCGCGGCGCAGGAGAACGGGTATCCGGATCAGCAGCAGTTGAATGACGCAGCGGCTGCTTTCGTCAATTACTTCAAGATCGGCAATCGGCCGGCGGTCATCACCGTCGCGGAGATCGAGCAACGGATCATCAATCTCCCGGACTTTGGAGCGAAGACGGCTGATATTATGAAGAAAGCCGTCCCCATTGATACGGTGAGCAAGCTGCTCAGTCTGAAAAACAGCAAGGGCAACAAGCTCTTCACGCAGAAGCAAGTGATCTTGCTCTTGGCGCTCTATAACCTCAAGCCGTAGGCCGGACCTCCAGACTTACCCCTCCTGCCCCCTCCTCCTTACAAAGAGGGGGCAGGAGCTTTTAACTCTTCAAATACCCAATCCCATCTGGGTGAACCCCCGTGTCAATCCGGGCTATCTCTTTCAGCATCCCAACGTCAATGACGGAAATGTCGTTGGTTTTATTATTCGCGACGTATGCGAACTCTCCTGATAGATCGAAGACGACACCCCCCGGCCAACGCCCCACGGGAATTCTTTTGATCTCCCAGTGTCGCGAACAGTCTATTATAGAGAGATCATGCGACTCGCGATTGGGAATGAACGCATACTTTCCATCCGGAGAGAAAACCATCCGCACCGGGCAATTCCCCAAAGGATGGCGAGCTAAAATCCCGTGGTGCTCAGCGCTCAAAACATAGAGATTATGTTCGTCCTGGTTAGCCACATAGAGAAACTTTCCCGATGGGTGCACAGCCACGCCCTCCGGGCCCTTGCCCACAACGATATGCTTCATCACTTCATCGCGAGTCGTATCGAACAACGTGAGCGTATGAGACTGAATGTTAGGAATATAGATAGACTTCCAATCGGGCGTAGGCGCGAGCATATGAGAGAGCCTCTGTCCCGTCGGAATGATTTTCAAGACTTTGTGAGAGGGGCGCTCGTAGACGAAGATCTTGTGCGCATAAGTGACGGCGACATATAGCTTCTTGCCGTTGGGAGCGATCTTTATGTCGTGCGGGAACTGAAACTCCGGGTGTTCTAAGCGCTCGACCTCGCGCATCTGTTGGGTGTCAATCACTGAGATACTGTTGCCCCCGGCGTTGGAGATATAAGCCGTTTCTTCGTCGGGAGAGAGTCCGACTTCGTGTGGATTCTTGCCCACAGCTATCTTTTTGAGCGTCTCTCCCGTGGGCAAAGCGATAAAAGAGATCGAATCTTCGTCTTTGTTGAGGACGATCAGTCGTCCCATCAAACCTCCTTGGTAAAATGCACAAAACCGTCGGGATGGTTCTCCGCATAGTACGCCTCAATTGCAATAGGTAGTCCCACTCTTTGCAGCGACTTGGCGATCTCACGCAGATCTTCTCTCTGGCGCTCTTTCAGCGATCTAGGGCCGACGCCAAACTTCTGCAAGAACGCCGGCACGAGACGGTCGTCCTTGTACCAACCGCAGTCCTCGTGCGAGATCGCAATCACTTTTCGCAGGCGATGGCGCTCCACCAAGAACTTGACCCAGCGATGGCCCACCCACGCAAACTTGGGCAGATATTCTGTCAGCAACAGAAACTGCGCCCCGCCCGGTACTGCGAGCAGATCGTAACTCCCTTCTGAGATCCCCAAGTGTTTCTCCAAGAACTCGCGCGTGTAGGGCAGAAAATCATACCCGCTGCAACAGATGACCAAGACAGAGCTCTCTTTCTTGTGATATGGCGTTTGCGATTTATAGGCGGTTTCCGACATGAGCATCCTCCCTCATGCGCCCTTTCCCTCCGTCTCTTCAGATTTGATCCCCATCTTGCCCAGCAGCCCGCTGAGATCTATTCCCAGCGCCTGCGCTGTCTGCATTAAATTAAACATCGTCGTCGGCACGGTGTTCGCCAAGCGATTGAGCGTGTTCGCTCCGTCGCCGGAGCCGCCGCTGTCGAGCATGACCAATTTATCTATATTTCCCAGGGGGGCCGCCACCGCACCGGCCACCGGCGCGAAGGCTTTGATCACTTCGGGGAACCTCTCCAAGACGAGCATGGTCTTAGAAGATTCGTCGAGCTTGGCAAAAGCTTCGGCTTTTTTCAGTGCGCCCTCGGCCTCGGCCAAGAGCTTCGCACGAATACCTTCAGCTTCGGCCAAGAGCTTCGCTTTCTCGCCCTCGGCCTCAGCCAACAACTTAGCTTTAGTGCCCTCAGCCTCGGCCAGTAATTTGGCGCGCAGGGCGTCGGCCTCGCCCAGACCCTCCAGCGCCAAGCGCTGCTTCTCGGCATCGGCGATCACAACAATCGCCGTCTGGCGGCCTTCGGCCTCTAAGATCTCTTTCTGTTTATGCGCCTCGGCTTGCAAAATAATCTGCTGTCTCTGAGCTTCGGCGGGCTTGATCACTTCGGCCAAGAGCTGGCGCTCGCGACGCATGGCTTCGGCTTCCGCAACTTCGGTCTGCTTCTTCGTGCGCACGAACTCAATTTGGACCTCTTGCTCAACGACTTCTTGACGTGCCTTGGCTTCCGAGAGCGGGCCGGCTTGGCGGGCCTGCGCCTGCTGGGCTTGGACTTCGGCCTCAAAACTGGCTTTCTTCACATCGCGCTCTTTTTCGGCTTGCGCCACGAGCGCCAGGTTCTGGTTCTCGCGCTCTTTCCCCTCGCGCAGCGCCGTGGTGGACTGAATGGTCGCCTCACGAGCGGCCAGCGCCTCTCCAATCTGGGCGTCGCGCTTGACTTCGGCGGTGCGCTTCTTGCCCAAGGCTTCTATATAGCCCTCGCTATCGCCGATCTTCTGAATCGTCAAGACGTCTACGCCCAGCCCGATCTTGCCTAAATCGGAGGCCGCCTCGGTCAGAACTTCTTGATTAAATTTCGCCCGGTCGCGCACGATCTCTTCAACCGTCAAGCGTCCTACTATCGAACGCAAGTGGCCCTCTAAATTCTTATACGCGATCTGCTTGATCTCTTCGACGCTCCGTCCTAAAAATCTCTCGGCAGCAGCGATGAGCGATTCTTCATCACTGCGAATCTTGACATTGGCAACGGCTTGCACACTCACCAACACCCCGTCTTTATTGGGGACGTCGCGCACATCAAGATCAATGGGAAAGATCGTCAGATCCAGATAAGTGACGTTCTCGATGATGGGCCAGCGAAAGCCCGCGCCGCCCGTGATCAGCCTGAAACCGACGATGCGCCCCTCGGCGAGACGGTGCTTGCGTCCGTAAAACACCGCGACTTTGTTGGGCGGCACCTTGATATAGTTGCGCGTGGCGGTCATAAAGACGACGAGCACCACGAGCGCTACTAAGACGAGCAAGAGGGGCAAGACGGTCAATCCGAACATTCTCCTCTACCTCCTTCTCTTTTTGAGACCTCTCTCTCTGACTCCTTTCCCTACGCCCTCTTCCTTACAGAGAGAGGGACGGGGTGAGGGTTGGGAGAGGGGTTCATATCTTTTCAACGATGACGACATCCCCTTGGATTTCGATAATGCGCACGAGCGCGCCTTCGGGGATGGCCTGAAGATCTCTGGCGCGCGCCATGCGCTGCGTCCTTTGGGCCTTGACGGTGCAACTGACCTCCCCCAGCCCGTCCGACGGGATCGTCACCGTCACCCGCCCCGTAAGCCCTATTAAATCTGTGCTTCCGATCAGTGAGCTGGCCTCCTGGGAGCGCACCAAGTTCATGGCAAAGAGATAGATACCGCTCATCGCCAGACCGGCCAAGATCCCCCAGAGCGAGCTGAGCATTGGCCTCAGATTATAGTAACTGCCGATGGCTCCGACGGTGCCGAAGACGGTGAGAAAGACCGCGATAGATCGCATACTGAGAAAGCCATGTCCGCCTCCTTCGACTTCGGGGGCGGCGTTTATATCTTCAAAGAAGCCCCCCAATGCGGAGAGCAGCAACAAGAGCAAACCCACTCCCGCGATGATAATAAAGACGATCATCGGCCCACTCCTTTCGGCTTCTGTAAGGACGATCTACGTTCGCCCTTAGAATCGTAGCGCCAAAGCATGTGCGCTGTCAAGAGCACCTGAGAAGCTGACGGCTTTAGCTGTCAGAGTCGTCATAGCGGGATATTCCCGTGCTTCTTCCAGGGGTTGGTGTCGCGCTTGGTCTCCAGCATCTCTAAAGATTTAATTAAAATATTGCGCGTCTGCGCCGGCTCGATCACGTCGTCTACATAGCCGCGCTCCGCAGCAATATAGGGGTTGGCAAATTTTTCTATATACTCTTGCACCAGTTTCTCTTCCAACGCGTCGGGATCGCTGGCCTGCTCGATCTCTTTTCTGTAAATGATCTCGACGGCTCCCTTGGGCCCCATCACGGCGATCTCTGCGGTGGGCCAAGCAAAGTTAAAGTCACCCCGAATGTGCTTGCTGCTCATCACGTCATACGCGCCCCCATAAGCTTTTCTCACGATCACCGTCACTTTAGGAACAGTTGCTTCAGCAAACGCATAGAGCAGCTTCGAGCCATGACGAATAATGCCGTTCCATTCTTGATCGGTTCCCGGTAGAAAGCCGGGCACGTCTACAAAAGTGATAAGCGGGATGTTAAAACAGTCACAGAATCTCACAAAGCGCGCAGCCTTCACGCTGGCATTGATATCCAGCACCCCTGCTATATGTGTGGGCTGGTTGGCCACAATGCCTACCGAGCGCCCGTCTAAGCGCGCAAAACCCACTAGGATGTTCTGCGCCCAGTCCCTATGGACTTCCAAGAAGACGCCATCGTCCACGATCAACTCGATGATTCTTCTCATCTCATAGGGCTTATTGGGGGTTTCAGGGATGATCGCGTTGAGCGCCGGCTCGTAGCGATCCGGGGGATCGTCGCAGAAGGCGCGCGGGGGAGTCTCGCGATTGTTCTGAGGGATATACGAGATCAGATCTCGGATGCGCTCGAGACAGCTCACTTCATCGGGCTCAGAAAAATGCGCCACGCCGCTCTTGGAAGCATGCGTATCCGCGCCGCCAAGGGCCTCGTGCGTGACCTCTTCGTGGGTGACGGTCTTGACGACCTTGGGGCCGGTGACGTACATATAGCTGGTCTGCTGCACCATGAGAATAAAATCGGTGATCGCGGGGGAGTAGACAGCGCCGCCGGCGCAGGGCCCCAGAACAGCCGAGATCTGGGGAATGACCCCGGAGACCAAGACGTTTCTTAAAAAGATCTCGGCATAGCCGCCCAGACTGACGACGCCCTCTTGAATGCGCGCGCCGCCGGAGTCGTTCAGTCCGATGACGGGAACGCCCGCTTTCATCGCTAGGTCTATAATCTTGCAGATCTTCTCCGCGTGCGCTTCCGAGAGCGAGCCGCCGAAGACCGTAAAGTCTTGGGCGAAGACGTAGACTTTTCGGCCTCCGATCCGTCCGTAGCCGGTGACGACGCCGTCGCCGGGAATTTTTTCTAATGGGAAATCGCTCGTGCGATGCACAACGAAGGGATCAAGCTCGGCGAACGAGTCGTCGTCGAGTAAGACTTCTAAGCGTTCGTAGACGGTCAGTTTTCCGGCTTTATGCTGGCGCGCGATGCGCTCCGCGCCGCCGCCGAGCTTGGCACGTTCCCGACGCTGCTGTAACTCTTCCAAGCGCCCCATACGCTATT
This sequence comes from Candidatus Acetothermia bacterium, assembly GCA_022683945.1. Taxonomy (GTDB): domain Bacteria; phylum Bipolaricaulota; class Bipolaricaulia; order RBG-16-55-9; family DRXL01; genus SKYB132. Next base: position 12,617 of record JAJHSH010000025.1, read on the forward strand.
AGCTTAGCGTACCGCGCCGAGCGGGGCAAGTTCTCTAGCGGGGCAGTGGGGATGGAGGCATCGTCCTCTTAAGAAAGCTCGAAAAATAGAGATTTTCCCGTCAGAGCCTTGACTTTTCGCGCTCTTTCTGCTAAGATAGACCTCGATGAAAATCTCTATCTCCGAACGCCACATGCCGGAAAGCAAAGCGCTCAACGACTACGCGCTCTCCAAGATCGAGTCCCTCTCCAGATACTTCGATGGCATCATCAGCGTCAATGTCGTGATGGATGTCGAGAAGGAGCGCCATATTATTGACCTAGTGGCTCATCTGATCCGGGGCAAGGTCGTCAAGGCGCGCGAGGAATCTACGAATATGTACGCTTCTATTGACGAGGCCGTCGCGGAACTCAAAACGCAATTGAAAAAGTACAAAGAGCGCCTCCGCGACAAGCGCCCCGCCCGACGCATCGCCGCGCAAGCGCGCCGGCACGCCAGCGCAAAAGACGATTCGCAATCTGAAGATGCGATCGCTTACAGCAAACTCTATCTGCGCAAACCGATGACCGTAGAAGAAGCGCGCTTGCAATTGGAGTCGTATCATAAAGATTTCTTGGTCTTCATCGACGCCGACAGCCGCGATCTGAATATCTTACACCGGCGTCAGGACGGCCAGTACGAGCTGCTACAGTTGGTCTATTAGGTGTTAGTAGGGGCAGGGTAACCCTGCCCCTACAGGTTCATTTTCATTCCGATAGGGGAAAGGGGGAATGGGGTGTGGCCAAAGCCGTTGTGCTCTTCTCAGGAAGCTTGGCCAGCATCGTCGCGGCCAAATTGGTCTTGCAACAACCCGAAGTGCGCGAAATCAAACTGCTTCATTTACGCTCGCCCTTCTTTAGAGAGTACGAGCCCGTGCTCGTCGCCAATACGGGAATGACGCACCGCACGGCGAAAGACATCGCTCACGAATCCCTACACGCAACTTTTCGCAGTCAGAGCGTCAAAAAAGACTTGAGAGTCTTAGCTCCCAGCTTCATTCCTCCGCGCAACAGCTCCAGCAGCCAGCGGCTGAAGCATGGCTGTATGAACTGCCGCCACTGGCTCTTGCGCAAAGCGCTGCGTTATATGCAACGCGCCAACGTAAGCGCCGACTTCATCGTGACGGGAGAAGTCGTGGGCGAGCGCGGTCTGGGCGTTGCCGAGATCGAGCGATTGACAGAGCTGGCCGGAGCCACCGGCTTGGTCTTGCGACCGCTCTCTGCGCACCTGCTGCCGGAGACAACTCCCGAAAAGATGGGCTGGGTGGAGCGCCAGAGCTTGAAGGGCTTTCGTGCATCCGATAAAGAGAAGATTCGCGCCTTGGCGCGCGAGCTGGGCATAGAAACAGCAGATTTTCCCGCGGAGAGACGCTGCAAGTTAACCATTCCTTACTTCGGCCCGCGTCTCGAACGGCTGCTGCGCGAAGAATCGCTGACGATGAACGCTTTGGAGCTCCTAGAATTCCCACTTTATTATAAGTGCCCGCCCGACGTAACGATTGTGCTGGGGCGCGACGACGAAGAGAAGCGTCGCTTGCAGAGCTTCTTTCTCCCTGAAGACCTGCGGCTCTATCTGCCCGGACATCGTGGGCCGATGGCCTTGGTGCGCGCCAATTGGAAGGCCAAAGCCCCTCAAGAGATCACGCAGATCATCGAGACAGCCGCACGGGTTGCTGCTGCTCATATTCCCAAACCCAACGAGACGATCCAAGCCCACTGGCGCTTCGAGAGCGCGCACGAGACTTCGAAGATCAGCGTGAAGCCCTTTCAATCGCCCCAAGATCTGGAAGCCCATCACCTCAAGCTCGTATAATCAGAGACCGTGAGCTTCATGCGCGCCGAGCAGATCTTGCAGGATCTCAACCCCTATCAGCAAGAGGCCGTGACGCACTTTGAGGGCCCTCTATTGATTCTGGCGGGAGCCGGATCGGGCAAGACCCGCACGATCACCCACAGAATAGCTTATTTGATGGCCCATCACGGCGTCCATCCCCAGCAGATTCTCGGGGTTACTTTCACCAATAAAGCCGCCGAAGAGATGCGCGAGCGGGTCGAACGGCTGGTGGGAACGCACCAAACCCCTTGGGTCCGAACGTTTCACTCGACCGCCGCGGCGATCTTGCGCGAGCAGATTCATCATCTGGGCGGAAGCTATAGATCGAATTTTACTATTCTCGACGAAGGGGACAGCCGAACGGCGCTGACTCAAACGATCAAAGAGTTGGGCTACAGCGATCAAGGGGTCGGTCCGGCGCTGGTCGCTGCGGTCATAGATCGTGCCAAAGACGAGCTGATCGCTCCCGAAGAGTTCGCCGAGCGCCGCGCCGGGCAGTTCGACAGTCAAATGCTCGAATTTCTTGACCGAGTCTATAAGCACTATCAGCGACGGCTTGCAGCGAGCAATGCGCTCGATTTCGCCGATCTCATCCGTCTGACGGTGCAGCTCTTCCAAGAGCGCCTAGAGATTTTAGATCGCTATCGTGAGCGCTTTCGCTTTGTTTTGATTGACGAGTATCAGGACACCAATTATGCTCAGTATATACTGACGCGTCTGCTGGCCGAAAAGTATGAGAATATCTGTGTTGTCGGCGACGACGATCAGTCTATTTTCAGTTGGCGCGGCGCGGATCCCACCAATATCTTCAAATTCGAGCGTGACTTCCCCAACTGCAAAATTATACAGTTAAAAGCCAATTATCGTTCGACCGCTCGAATCTTACGAGCGGCCGGCTCGGTCATCACCAACAATCAACTGAGAAAACCCAAAGAGCTGATCGCCCAGCGCCACGAGGGCGAACGGATCACGCTCTACCTCGCCCGCGATGAGCACGACGAGGCTGAAATTATCGCACAAGAGATCACGCGGCTCTGGCGCATCGAGGGCATCTCACTGAACCAGATCGCGCTGCTCTATCGGGTCAACACCCTCTCGCGGATCTTGGAAGAAGCGCTGCTGCGCTGGCGCATCCCCTACGAGATCGTTCGCGGGCTCAAATTCTACGAGCGCGCCGAGATCAAAGACATCATCGCTTATCTGCGCGTACTCCACAATCCCCAAGACGATCTTAGTTTAATGCGCATCATCAACCGACCCCGCCGAGGGATCGGCGAGAAGACGATCGCCGCGTTGCAAACCCAGGCGCGCCGCGCGGGTCTCTCGCTCTGGGAGGTGCTGGAACGCATAGAAGAGAACGGCGCGCTGGGCAGTGCTCTTAAAGCGCGCCTGAAAGAGTTCGCTACGCTGATCTCCAATGTGCGAAGCGCCGTACTGACGGGCAAGCCGAGCGAGCTGACCGAGGAGCTGCTCGCGCGCACAGAATATTTGCGTGAGCTACAAACAAACGAGACCGACGCAGAAGAGCGCGTGGGAAATATCAAAGAATTTCTCGGGTTCATGCGCAAATCGGAGCAGCCGGGGGGCTTGGGGGAGTTTCTAGAGAAGCTGGCGCTCGTCTCCGACGCAGATGCTTATAACGACGACCAAGAGCGCGTTGCACTGATGACGCTGCACGCGGCCAAGGGCTTGGAGTTCAGCTATGTCTTTATCGTAGGCCTAGAAGAGAATCTGCTCCCCCACAGCAGGAGCATCCGCGAAGGCACCGTAGAAGAAGAGCGCCGTCTCTGCTATGTCGGCCTGACCAGAGCTAAAGAGAGGCTCTATCTGACATTCACGGCGCAGCGTTCGCTCTACGGATCGGTGCTCTTTAATTCGCCCTCGCGCTTCGTCTGGGAATTGCCCCGCGAAGAGCTCGAAGCTCCGCCTGAGTTTGAATCGGTCAGCCGATAGCTCCGGTATTCTTATCCGTTGACCGATCTTGACACTTTTGCTATTGCGCTCTCGATCGCGTCGAATCCCTTCTTCAGCTCGCTCTCTTTAATGACCAGCGGGACGAGCATCCGGATCACATTGCCGTAGAGTCCGGCCTTGGCGATAATAACCCCGTGAGCCAAGCAGTCTCTGATGACGGCCATGGTCTCTTCAGTGGCGGGCTCTTTGCTCTGACGGTCTTTGACCAGCTCAATGGCGACCATCGCGCCCAGGCTGCGCACGTCGCCAATCACAGAGTATTTTTGCTGCATCTGCCCAAAGCGCTCGCGCATATACTCGCCCAGGACGACGGCGCGCTCCAGCAGATTCTCCTCTTGGATAATATCCAAGACGGCCAGCGCGGCAGCACAAGCAACCGGGTTTCCCACATAGGTCCCACCAATCGCGCTCTCTCCCGGCGCGTCTATCACTCTCTCGACGCCGACGACGGCGCTCAGGGGCATCCCGGCAGCTAAAGATTTGGCCAGCGTGATGAGATCGGGCTCGATGCCGAAGTGTTCATAAGCGTAGAGCGTGCCCGTGCGGCCTATCCCCGTTTGGATCTCATCGGCGACGAGCACGATCCCGTGCTTTTGAGTGAACTCGCGCAGGAATTTCAGAAAACCCTCTTGCGGTACGATAAAGCCGCCCTCCCCTTGGATCGGCTCGACGACGATACCGGCAATCTCATCCGGGTTGACCAGCGTGAGCAATTGTCGCTCCCAGTGCTTAAAATCCATCAGATGGCGATAGGGATTGGGAAAGGGCATTCTGTAAATATCCGAAGCAAACGGGGCAAAGTTCTCTTTATAGGGTCTGGCTTTGTGGGTCATGGAGAGGGCCATAAACGTCCGCCCGTGAAAGGCGCCCTCGAAGACGACCACGGCTTGGCGTTTGGTGTAAGAGCGCGCGATCTTGACGGCGTTCTCGACGGCCTCTGCGCCGGAGTTAAAGAAGATTGTCTTCTTGGGAGAGGGGCCGGGAGCCGATCTTGAGAGGCGCTCGGCCAGTTCTATATAGACTTCGTACATGATGACGCTGCAATCGGTGTGGGTGAACTTGGCGGCTTGTTCTTGGACGGCGCGCACCACGCGGGGATGGGAATAACCGACATTGAGGCAGCCCCAGCCCCCGGTCAGGTCAATATGCTCACGGCCCTCTAAATCCCTGACGATGGCCCCACGGCCTTCGGAGACGATAAACGGCGCCAAGGGCGAGACCGCACGCGGCACATAGCGTTCCAGTCTCTGCCACAGCGCTTGGGAATCTGTCATGGGGATCTTGCTGATAGCCATAGGTGAAGAACCTCCCTTAAAGCCCATAAAATGGGCTTAAACACGGTACCAGTTTACTGGATTGTCGGGGTTTCGCAAGGTCATCCGTCAGTGAAACTCTTGACCTTTCACAGAGTATAGAGTAGGCTTTAGAGTATATTTTCAGTCATCGCGAGGTGATCGGCTGTGCGTAAGCACACTCTAGTGGTGTTGTTCGCAGCGTTGTTGTGCGTCGGCGGAGTTGGATTGGCCCAAGCCGACGACGACCAAGCTATTCACGAGGCCCTCAAGAAACTCCTGCTCAGTGGAGACGAGATCAGCGAGCTCCTTGGGGGAGCGTGGCTGCTGGACCAGACGGGACGACTGAAATTCGAGACCGAACGCGATCTGGGGAACGCGGTCAGCGCCTTCGGCATCTATCTGAAGCGCGGGCGAACACGGGACGATATTATCAGACTGATAACAGCGCTCTGGCAACATCGTTCGGAGCAAGACGCCAAAGAGCTTTTTGAGCGGGGGTTAGCGGGGTTGATCCCCGTCTTTCCAGAGTCACCCGTTGCGCTCCCTGCCGAGCAAGTCAAGCCCGTTCAAGAGGCCCTCAAAGGGGTGGCCGACGAGGTGCAATTCTTCAAATACGAAGGCCGCGACGAGACGTTGGGCTTGGCCTTTCGCAAGGGGGCGCGCGCCGGAATCCTGCGGGTGAAGCTGGCAACCGACGAGCTTCTCTCTCTGGCGCGCAAGCAGATTGAAGTCTTGAGCAAGGGCCGCCCTTGACTTTTGTGACCGAGAGCGCTTATAATAGCGGGAAAGAGCATCGAGCGAACGAGATCTAAGAAGGAGGTGGTCGAGCACTGCGAGGGGAAGAGCACAGCAGGCCACTCTCTAAGGGTAGCATATCCGTCTTGGAGAAAAAGAACAAAGGAGGTTTGGTCAGAATGCGTCTTTTAAGACCCATAATTGCCACTCTAGGCGTCTTGTTGCTCCTGTCAGGACTGGCAGGGGCGAGCCAGTATCCCACCGTTGCCGATCTGCAAAAATGCGCCCGCACCGAGGACTTGATCAAAGAGGTTCCCGCAAGCTGTCACGTCGCTGACGCGCTCAAGGACGGAAATCTGCAGAAGAAGCTGGGTGAGATCCCCGCTCCGGCAGCGCTGGCGAAGCAGCCCTTAGAGAATATAATCGCAGCGGGGCTGCTGAAGGCTCTCGAAGATGCTCGTAATGCGTTAGAAAAGAGCGCTAAAGAAGCTGAAGACTTCGCCGACGTCTGCAAGGGCGACAGGCCGGAGAACGCGGCCAATTGTGCCGCGCTGGCCGCGCGTTTGGATCAGTACTCCAAGGTGAAACTGGTCAAGCCTGCTGCTGACGCTGGCAGCTTAGGGGGAATTGCCGGTGGCGGCAAGGCCGAGTTCGCAGAGACCCCCAGCGGCGCTAACACCGATATTCAAGCCGTCGCGGCCAACGCCCTCAACAGCGACGACGTGCTCCTCTTGCGCTTTGGCTTCGTGGACGGAGTGATCACGTTAGGCAAGGCTCCCGGCAATGAGACGGGATTGATTGTCACAGGGGAAACACCAGCCGCAAGGGCTGCCGGAAGTGATATAGGCTGGGGAAAGATCATTAATGATCTCACGCCACCAACGGGCATCACCGCTGCCAAGGCTCAAGATCTCTATAATCGCATAATCAAGGCCGAGACCGATGGCAAGATGGAATTGGCTTATACGCTCGCACGCGCTTATCTCGCCTCGGCGCCTCTCGGCGGCACCGCTTGGGTCGAGCGTGGTTTGGAAGAGGCCTTCCGGCGCGTCAATCAGTGCCTCACCGGAGGCAGTCTGGTGCTGCGCGGCCTCCCGTTTGATTGCAGCAAGTATAAAGCGCTCCGCGCTGCGGTAGCCACAGACGTCTATCCCGGTCTCGTCACCGGTTACACGGCAGCCGCAGAGACCATCAGTTGCGATCTTTTGCGCAATGTGGCCGAGACTTCTTTGTGGGCCGGGGCACGCTTGGGAGCAGCGCGCGCCTATATCGCCGGGAGACTGGTACCCCCGGGCATTCGCCAGCCTTGTGTCGAAGGCAAAGAGGCGCTGTTGCGTCTAGCAAGGACCGCGCGCAGCGCCGAGCTACGCGCTGAGGCCGCCGGTGACGTCGTCACGCTCTATCCGGAGTCGGATGGCCCTGGTGTTTCCCGCGGCAGGACGATCACAATTATGAGCAAGCCGCGTGGACTCTCAGCTCTGCTCTGCGGCATTGACGACTTCAATCGTGCTTGCAAGCCCGCCGATCTCGATAATGCTCTCAAGCTGCTGGACGATCCGAATAAGGACCTGCAGCTCGCGGCATGGCTGGCCGTCGGTCAAGCTTGGGCCAAGTCTAAGTCGCGCGCTGCTAACTGGGGTCAGGCCACGACGGGCAAGAACGAAGCCTACAAGCGCGCGGGCGCCTATGCGTACTTCTATCCACGCGGCTTAGATCTGGTCCGCACCTATATGGAGCCGGTCGCGCGTGGGCGTGAGGTCGTCGTTGAAAAATACGCTCTCGATGGCACGAAAGTTCAATATCGTCGCGGCAGTGGTCTGGAAGTGACACTGCTGCTGGTAACAGCCAAGGCCGAAGCCGATGCCGAGAAGTGCGGCAACGAGGGCAAGGATGAGCATAAAGCTGCTTGTATCGAAGCTCTCGCGCGCTTGATCTCCGGCGCTTCGGTCGGCAAGTTGATCGAGGATGCTAATGGTGGTAGCGCGGCACGCTCCAAGGCCGCGGGCTTGGTATTAGGACGACACGCTCTATCCAAGTCTACGGAGCGCGAGATTCTCGATCTGATTCTGCGCTGGACTGTCGGAGCCGTCTCGGTGAAAGAGCCGCTGACCTCCGGCTTGGTCGAAGCTTACGGGCGGAAACTAGCAGAGGGAGTAAAATAGAGAGTCTCTCTATAAGTGGTGAGTAGAGTGATTTGACTGAGAGCCCTGTCGGGAGTTCCGGCAGGGCTCTTTAGTTTTTTCACGAAGCTCTTCGCCACAGACTCAGCGCACCGAAGATCCCCAACGCGCTCAGCACAATCGTCGGGCCGGGCGGCGTGTTGAGATAATACGCTCCGATCAACCCCAGATAGACCGAAAGCAAACTCGCGAAAAGCGCCAATAGATACGCCTGTCGCACGCTACGCGCTCTCTGCAACGCCGCAGCGACGGGCAATACGACCAACGCCGAGATCAGTAAGAGCCCGACAATAGACATAGATAAGACAATCGTCACCGCCGTCAGAAGGACGAAGAGCAGATTGATCTTATTCACGGCAATCCCCGAGGCGCGCGCCGTCTCCTCATCCAATGTGCTGTAGAGCAACTCACGTCGCAACAGAAAGACCGTTGCTATCACGAGCAGCGCTACGGGGATCATCAGCAGAATATCTTCCATCTTGAGGGTGAGAATGCTGCCGAAGAGATAGGTCCATAGCTGATCGGTGGAGCGCCTGGCCAAGCGCGCGAAGATCAGCCCCAACGCCAGCCCACCGGAGAGGAAGAGCGCGATGGCTACATCACCGCTCAAGCGTCCCGCCGCGCGCAGACGCTCAATCCCCAAGGCGGCCAGAACCGAAGTCCCCAAGGCCATTGCCGTCGGATCGAATTTTAAGAAGAGCGCCAGCCCGATTCCGCCAAACGCGATATGCCCCAGCCCATCGCCGATGAGCGCATAGCGTCTTGGCACCAAGAAGATGCCGATCGTTGGCGCGAGAATCGCAATGACCGTCCCCCCCAAGAAAGCCAGACGCATAAATTCATAGTCGAAGATCTCAAGCATAGATTCTCACTCTACACCCTCACCCCGTCCCCTCTCCCTGAGAGGGAGAGGGTGGCCGAAGGCCGGGTGAGGGTTGGGAAAGGAGAAGGGACGGAGAGATAGTCCAGCCGTGTCCATGATGCAGCACTCTCTTGCCTGCGTAAAGCTCCTCTAATAGAGGGTGTGCGCACTCTTCGGGAACTCCGTAGTAGAGCAAGCGCTTATTCAGACAGGCGATCTTCGTCACTTGCTGCGCAATTGTCTCGATATCGTGCGAGACTAAGATCACCGTCAGCCCATGCTCCCGGTTGAGTTTTTCCAGTAACATATAGAACTCAGCTTCGGCCTTGGGATCAACCGCCGTTGTCGGTTCATCCAAGAGCAGCAGCTCTGGCTCCTGCGCCAGGACGCGCGCCAGGAAGACGCGCTGCTGCTGCCCTCCCGAAAGCTCCCAGACCGAGCGCGAGCGCAGCTCTTCGATCTCGACGGCGCGCATGGCTGCTCGCACAGCTCGCGTATCTTCAGAACTCCAAGGACGCCAGCGGCTCAGTCTAGGCGAGCGCCCCAGCGAGACCATCTCTTCTACGGTGACTGGGAAGCGCTGCTCCAGAGAGAGCGCCCGCTGGCGCACATAGCCGATCTTCGCGCGCTCCTTGAAACTCTCCAACGGCTGGCCGAAGAGCCGAATACGTCCCGACGGAGCGGGAAGCAACCCCAAGACCAACTTCAACAGAGTTGTCTTCCCGCCGCCGTTGGGCCCGATCAGTCCGAGAAGAGCCCCCCGCTGCACCGAGAGCGAGAGGTTCTCCAACACGGGCTCAGCGCCGTAACCGAACGAGAGATTCTCTATCTCAACAATAGCTATACACAAGCTATACTCATCGGCATTCGAGGCCGATCCTCAGATTGCCGAGATTCTCCTCCATAAGAGAGAGATAATTCTTCCCTGCTTTTTCGTCTTCTTCGCTCAGCCCTTCGATGGGATCAAGAGTCAAGATCTTGGCTCCCAGCTCACGCGCCAAGACCTCTAGCGCCTTGGGTTTCTCCAAGGTTTCAGCAAAAACATACTTAATCCCCAAGCGTCTCCCCAGTTCGATGAGTTCTGCCAGACGCTTCGCGGTCGGCTCTTCAGGCTCCAGACCCGAGAGCGCATGCGCTCTGAGATTATACCGCGCCGCGAAGTAATCTAGGAACTGATGCGACATGATGAGATCGCGCAGCCGACAATTCGCCAATCCCAGTCTGATCACCCCGTCGAGCGCGTCCAGCTTGGACTGATAGCTCTTCGCGTTGGCTTCGTAAATGGCCCGTCCGGCGCTGTCAGCGGTGATAAGCCCCTTCTCGATGTTCTTGACCATCTCTTTGACCGAAAGGGGATCGAGCCAGACGTGCGGATCGAATTCGAACTCTTCTTCACCCTCAGGCGCTTTGCGCAACGGCAGTCCCTTGGTCACTTCAATGACCACTAACTTGTCGCGATTTCTCACAACGCCTAAAATCTTCTTCACCCAAGCGTCGTCCATGCCTGCGCCGTTATAGACGAAGACCTGAGCAGCCTCTACAGTCTTTATATCTGCAGGCGACGGCTCGTAGTCATGGGCGCTGGCGCCCGCGGGCACCAAATTTTTGACTTCAGCGCGATCCCCACCGACGTTCTTAGCAAACTCATAGGGGATATAGAAGCTGGCCACTACACTGAGCTTCGGTTGAGCTGTCCCCACCGATACAAGAGCCAACGTTGCCAACATCAAGACCGACGTCAACTTCTTCACTGCGATCATCTCCTTTTTAGTCTAGTTGCTCTAGATGAAAGAAATTTTCAATAACGACGAAAAATTATTGACACTTCGGACAGCAGCCGATCACCTCCAAGCGATGATCTTCGACAGCAAAGCCCGTCTCCTTCTGGAGCTTGGCCAGAAGCTGTTCTGAAGCACAATCGGAAAACTCTTCAACGCGTCCGCAGTCTTTGCAGATCAGCTGATGGTGATGGCCCTCTGGAGAGCGCACTCCCGCAAAGCTGTGACAACCCGTCTCTGTATGCACACGTTGCACCAATCCCATCTCCTCCAAGAGCGCCAGCGTGCGATAGACCGTGACCAACCCCAAGCGACGATAGCTCCGCCGCCCTTGGCGATGGATCTCCGCCGGACTCAAACGAGAACCGGAACGGCTCAGCACCTCAAGGACGGCCTGTCTAGGCCGGGTCAACTTCAAGCCCTGCTCTCTTAATCTCTGCTCCAGTTCCGCGATCTTCACACTGAGCACCTCGTTATTGAAAACGATTTTCAGTTAATTATATGCAAAGCGCGCCCCGTTGTCAAGCCCATAGCTATCTGGATCTCCTTGACATTCTATATAGCACGCAGTTATAATATGCACTCACACGGAGGATTTATGGAGATTCGCAAAGTGCAGATCACCGGCGGCGCAACGTTCATGGTGACCCTGCCCAAAGACTGGGCAGAAGCCCAGAAACTGCGGGCGGGCGATCCGTTGGAGATCCACCGACAGCCATCGGGGGCTCTGATCGTGCAGCCCCATCGTCCGTCGAAGCCGTCGCGCGGCATTTTGGAATTAAATGGCCTTAGCGGTATAGCGCTCAAACGAGCGTTCATCTCGATGTACATCGCCGGATATGATATTATCGAAGTGCAGGGGGAACGCATCTCTTCTGAACAGCTTCAAACCATTCGTGAGGTCACCCGTGCGTTGTTGGGGCTGGGGGTCGTTGACGATACCAGCCAGACGATTGTCGTGCAGAATTTGACGCACTCTGCAGAACTGGCCCCTCCTAAAGTTCTCGAACGTATCTTCTCGATCTCCCATAAGATGTTCGGCGACGCCCTCAGCGCGCTGGTCGAGCACAATCTGGGCTTGGCGCGCAATGTCACAGCGCGCGATGAAGATATAGATCAACTCTTTTTGATGCTCTCGCGACAGTTCCGCATCGCTCTGAGAGACCTCTTAGCCGAAGATCAACTGGGGCTCTCGCGCCTGCGGCTCTTTGAAATTCATAGCGTCGCGCGCCAGCTGGAGCGCGTCGCCGATCACGCGGTCAAAATCGCCCGCGTCACTACGTCGCTGAAAGAGAAGCTTCCGGGCAAAGTCGCTGAAGCGTTGCAGCGCGCCGGTGAACCTGTGGCTGCATTGCTGAAAGAGACTTTTGAAGCCTTTCAAGAGCGCAGCGCCAAGCGCGCCGCCTGCGTGATGGAGAAAGGGGCAGAGCTGGAAGAGCGACTCCTGCCCGCGAGCCGACTCCTGCGCGATCTTGAGCCCCACGAAGCACAGTTCATTGGGATCGCTTTTGACAGCGTGCGACGCACCAAAGACTATTCGATCAATATCGCCGAGATGGCGCTTAACGCATCTGTAGATCTGCCTGTTTAAGCGTAGAGGGCCGTTAAGAAGCGCTTCTACTTCTTGTCTTGCAACGCTCTCTGCAGCGCCTCTCGCTCTACGCGATAGCGACAGAACTCACGTCCATCAATAACGATCACGGGAATCTCGTAGCGATAGGCTTCAAAGAGTCTTGCGTCTTGAGTGATGTCAAGCTTCTCCAAGCGAAAAGGGATCTCGCTCTGTATCTCTAATAGAACAGTTTCGGCTTTTTCGCAGAGCGGGCAGTCGGGCTTGGTGTAGAACTTGATCATCTTCATAGATTTAGATTTAGCGAGACTGAAAAAAATTGGGGAACAAGCGTTCTACGTGACCTTCGGCGTAAAGCTCTTCCAGATGGGCATAGACCTCGCCGGCCCCTAAGAGCACGTGATGCTCGCGCATTGTGCCGAAGAGTCTCTGCGCGATCTCGAAGGCCGTATAGGGCTTTTTGTCGCTCAGAATGTTCAAGATCTTTTCGGTGCGCTCGTCGTGGTGCTTCAGGATCTTTTCGATTCGCAGTCGCGGATCGCGCCACGATGGGCCGTGTCCGGGATGGATTTCCAGATGAGCTACGTTGGGAAGCGACAGAATCTTTTTCAGCGAATCTATGAAACGCTTGAGCATACGCCCGGAGGTGACATCGGTTGCCCCGACGTTGGGCGTGTAGGTAGGCAAGAGATGATCGCCAGTGAAGAGCCTATTCTCTATGAGAAAGCACGCCGAGCCCTGGGTATGCCCCGGCGTGTGTAAGAGACGCACCTGCAGTGCCCCAAAGTCAAGCGTCTCCCCGTCTTGCAAGGGCTTCGCTGAGGGCACTGAGCGTGCCAGCTCAGAAAAGCGCTCGCGCACTGCGCCCATCTGCAGAATGATCTCTTGGGGCAATTCCCAAAGCCGCATCGCGTTCAGATAAAGCTGAGAGATCTCTTCGTGGCGCTCATCATAGGAAGCCACATCTTTCCAGTCGTCTTGGTGCACATAGACTTCGGCTCCTGAGGCGTCCACTACGGCGCGCGCCAGACCGAAGTGATCCATGTGCTTGTGCGTGAGCAAGACAACGGAAATTTCTCTTAGGGGACAGCCCAGCGCTGAGAGCTCTTTCTGCAAGAGCGCTGATGCTTCAGGGGTGCCGATCCCGGTGTCGATGAGCACGGCTAGAGAGCGCTCTCGCAGCAGATAGACGTTGCTGGCTCCTTCAAAGTAGGGATTGGGGATGGAGATGCGATCCATAGAGAAATCCATAGTGTTTATAGTAGCGCAGATCGTCCGGGAGCGCAATGATTCGAGCAGCGCTCTAGAGTATAATAAAAACTTGGAGGTGTTTGGGCTATGGACAACTCTGTTGTGGTTGAGACGATGAAAGATGGCCCCAATCTCATTCCCGGCCCGCTCAAGCTCGTGGACGCCCACGGCAAAGAAGTTGTGATTGACCGCAAGTGGGTGGCGCTCTGTCGCTGCGGCCAGTCGAACAACAAGCCGTTGTGCGACGGCACGCACAGCAAAGTGGGCTTCAAATCGGACGAAGCGAAGTTTTACAGGCCGTGATACGTGCTCTCCATCGCCGCCTTGTTGCTCTGTGAAACATTTCAGCTCTCCTAAAGATTCATCAGGCCTTCGCGATGTCGTCGAGAGCCGATAGCTGACAGCGGATTTCGGTAGCAGATTAAACAGATTATTTTGAAGAATCTGCTGAATCTGCTACCCGAATCTGCTGTCAGCTCTTTGGTGACCACAGGGCCAGCACAAATCAGTATGGCTGTCTCCTTGACGTCGGCCCCCCTGTGGCGTAAGATAGCGTTCTTATGCGCGTGAAGGCGATCTTTTTTGATATGGACGGCACGCTCGTCTGGGTGCCCGGCCAGAAACAAGCGGACTGGTTCTTACAGATCCTCCAGCAGTTTGAAATCTTCCCCGACCGGGCTGCTCTAGAACAAGCGTATCACACCGCCGAAGAGCGCTGGCAACGCGAGGTGCGCCCGAAACTGGGCTTCAGCAGCGCTTCGTTTGTCGAGTGGAACAAGATGATCCTCGAAGAGCTGAATCTGGACGGCGATCTCTACGGTTTAGCCGAGCGCATTCAACGCTATTGGGAGTCCCCTCCCGACCAGCTCTTCGCCGAAGTGCCCGCAGCGTTAGAAGAACTGCGCCGACGCGGGATACGTTTGGGAATTATGTCTCACCGCCCCATCGAAGGAATCGAATACTCTCTGCAGAAGCATAAGATTAAAGACTATTTTTCATATCTTGCCAGCCCGGACGCGATGAAATCTCCGTTGGGCAAGCTCGACGGGACGCTGTGGGCCAAGCTGCTGCGCGCTGCAGGCGTCAGTCCCGATCAAGCGATGCACGTCGGCGACGATTTTGAGACGGATATTCGCGGGCCGCGACGCGCCGGACTCCACGCCGTCTGGATCGAAAGACCCGAACTCAAAGGGCGCTTCTATCCGGGTCGGCTCTCCCCCAGCGATTCCCATCACATCCCGACCAATGAGCGCGCCTCGGCTCGTATCGCCGATCTGAAGCAATTGCTCGAAATTATGCACGCTGCTTGAATGAAGTCGGTTATTGACAATCCGTTTCCCTTTTGATAAAGTTTGTTCTAAGCTGGAATCTAGGGAGTGATTATGAATGCAGTTGACGATCTATTATACCAAAGAGGATCTCTATCTGATAAAGAAGATTGACGCGAAGGCGGAGCGCGAGCGTCGCAGCAAGAGCTCGGTGATCCTCTCGATCATCGAAGAGTATTTTGAGCGCAACAAGCGCGTCGGCGAGATCTTGATTGACTTGGGCAAGCTAACGGAAGACAAGTTGCAACAAGCGCTCGAGCTGCAGAAGAAAGAGGGCGACGTCCGCACGCTGGGGGAGATCCTGCTCTCCAAGCGCTGGGTCGGCGAGCACGACTTAGAACGAGCCCTGCTGCTTCAAGACAAATCCCGCCAGAAACAGAAAGAAGCGCAAGTCCCTTAGCAGAGGCGCACGGAGGCTTGCCCTATCTTTTTCAGATATATTTGCCTTTTTGAGACTTCCTTGCCATAATGAATCTATCTGTCCCAACACTGAGAAAGCGAGGGAGAACCGTGCGCGCGTTGGCTCGTCTTTCCGGATTCTTGATCCTTGGACTCGCTCTATGTTTTGTTGATACCCGCGCTCTGCTGATCTCCAATATCGAGTTCGATCTGGTGCTGCCGCGCGGCGCTACTGAAAGCTTCGCGTTTCAGCTCATCAATAACGAAGCCGACCCGTTGGAGATTCAGATCGGCTTGGCCGACTGGGATCGTGATCTTCATGGGGAGAATCGCTTCTATCAGGTGGGCACCCTGCCGCGCTCGGCGGCCGGTTGGCTGAGCATCAGCCCGTTGCGCTTCGATCTGGCGCGCAACGAACAGAAAGAAGTGAAATTCTCTCTGAGGGTCCCACGCGACATCGAAGGGACCTATTGGGCGGCGATCTTGGTCGAAGCGGCTCCCAAACAAGCCCAAGCCCAGCCCGGCACGACGGTCATCGTGCGTCGGCGCTTTGCTGTAAAGGTCTTCGAGACACCGCCGGGGACGGGGAGGCGAGACGGACGGATTACGATGCTCGACGTGCGCGGTCTCAATCCCCCCAATCTTTGGATGGAGTTCGAGAACCGCGGGACGATACACATCCAGAAAGTGAGCGGGCGCGTCGAGATCCGCGATGAGAAGGGCAGTACTGTAGATAAGATCGAGTTCGACAGCTTCCCCACGCTTCCCGGAGCGAAGCGTCGGCTGAAAGTCACCAGCGCGCGCAAGAAGGGCGATCTGCTCCCTCCGGGACGCTATGTAGTTATAGCGATGCTGGATTACGGAGGGGAATCGCTCACGGGGGGACAGTATATCTTGCGCATCAATCCCTTAAAATTAGTTCCCATCGGCGAGGCCAAAGCCCCGCCGCAAGACTTGGACAAAGATGGTCTCTATGAAGATATTAACGCTGATGAAAGACTTTCTGTCGAAGACGCAGCGCTTCTGGGGTTTAATATTGATAAACCCGCCGTGCAGGAGAGCGCGCGGGCTTTTGATTTCGACAACGACGGCGATGCAGATTTTGACGACGTGCTGACGCTGAAAAAGATGGCTGAAGAGCAGAGCAGATGAACTATTGAACTATGAAGATCAAAGCGCTTGGGCTCTCTTTGGGGGTGCTCACCGGTCTGGTCGTGGGCTCATGGGGCCAGACGAGCGAAGCCCCGCACTGGCGCGTGGAATCGCGCCAAGTCCAAGTGGGCAGTGACGCTGTTCTCGGTTTTATTTTGGTCAACGCACCGCGCGGGATGCAGCGCTATGAAGTCACGCTGGTCGTGCGCAACCCCGCGATTGCCAAGTTCGTCGGTGTAGAAGCGCGCACGATCACGGAGACGCTCTTCAGGGTGACCGAGCAGAGCGACGCGAAGGTGCGCCTTCAGGGGCTGGACTTCAACAATCTAGTGCGCACGGATACGAAGAACGTCATGTTGGCCGTCCTTACGCTCAGGGCTCTGCAGCCGGGCAAGACCGAGATCACCGTCGAGACGCACATCTTCGCGGATGACAGCGGCGCGCGAGCTAGTCCTACTGCTGAAGCGGGAATCTTGGAGGTCACCGCGCCGACGCCGACTGCGCCGCAACCCCCGCCGCCCAGCGCCGCTCCGAACGCTGTCAGTTTGGGATTTCGGGGGCCTTTGGAGCTTCGATTGGGAGCTGAGTCTATAGTGGAAGTGCTCTCCGGCCCGCTGCCCAACGGGCTGCAGAAGTATCATTTCGTAGTGACCCTGAACGATAGCGCAACGGCACGGCTCAAAAACGTGCGCAGCCTCGCTCTGGACGAACGCTTCTTTCAGGTCTTGCGGCTGACCGAGACGGTCGCGGAGTTTCGCGCGGTTGACCTGAACGAACAGATTCGTCCCGGGGCTTCCAGTATAGCGTTAGTTGCTCTGGCGTTGGAGGGGAAGGCCGCGGGAAAAGCAAAACTCTCGCTCGAAGTGAAAGCAGCCACAGACGACCAAAGCCAGCCCCTTCTCTTTTCGGTCCAATCGCTGGAATTGGCTGTCGGCGCCGGTCCACCGGCACTCGAGCCCGGAGCGCGCCCGCCCCAAGATTTAGATGGCGACGGGCTCTACGAAGACGTCAACGGCGATGGCAAACTCACTTTTGACGATCCCATTCTCTTGGCTTTTCACTTGGAGAACCCCGTCGCCCAAGAGCACAAGCGCTTTTTTGACTTTAATCGCGATGGGGTGCTCAATTTCGAAGACGTGAAAGCCCTGGCTGCAAAAGTAGAGGCGAAGCATTTCTGAAGCAAAATGCTTCGCCCTACTCGGAATAGATCGGTCAACACGTCCATCCGTTAACCGAATAAAGAGTCAGCGGCGTACGGAGAGCTTACCGCCAGCCTCGACGACCTTGAGCTTCTTGCGCACGATCTCTTTCAGCTCGCGCCCGGCGCGGAACCCCGGAACGGCCTTGGAAGCGACCATAATCCGCTGGCCCGTCTGCGGGTTGATGCGCATCGAGCTCTTGCGCGGGCGGGCCTCAAACGTCCCGAAGCCCGTGATTCTCACGGCATTCCCGTCGCACATCGACTTGCCGATGGTGTTGAATGTCGCGTCAACCGCCTCTTTGGCGGCCTTCTTCGAGAGCCCGGTCTGTCTCGCCACCATCTCGGCCAACTCCGTCTTGTTCATAATCAGCTACCCCCCTTTCGCAGTGCTTCTCAGGTTTATGACGGCCTTCCTGCCGGCCCTGGAAGGCCGCCCGATGAGCCATTATGTTTCTTATTCTAAAGGCTCTCCCCCCGCGAAGGCAAATTTTTCGCTGCCTACCCCGGCCCAAGCTGCGGACAGAAGGGGCTTAAAGCTCAGGCCTCTGTCCTTGGTTAAGCGCCAAAGACAGCTTAAAATCTAGCAGTTACCATCATGATGCGCATCTTAGTTGGCCTCGTCTTGGGGGTGGGCCTATGGGGGAGTGGGGCCTTCGCCCAGCTCCAGTTCACCGCTCCACCGAATCCACCACCGGCCAGCCCCACCCAGGTCATCACCCTGGCTTTTGACCTCAAGAATGATTCAAACGAAAGAGAGATATTTGAGTTCTCTCTAGAACTTCCCGACGGAGTTCAGGTGCTCTCACCCCCGGAGCCTCTTGAGCTCTCTGCGGGCGAAGACGAGAAAGTCTTTATTAGTCTGTTAATCACTGCGCGAGCGCGCGCCGGAGCTCATCCCGTTACGCTCAGAGCTCGCGGACGCAAGAACCCCGCGCTCACGGCGCAAGCGAGCGTGACGATCACCATCAAAGAAGCTCCCGGGCTAGAAGTGATCGCCCCGGCGGAGGCGAGCGCTGAGCCGGGTAGCGCGCTCTTAGTGAGATTCACCGCGCGCAATACGGGAAACGCTCCTGATCGCATCGAGCTCTCTGTCACCGCTCGCGCGGGCATCTCGGTGAGGCTTTCGATCTTCCGGCGGATCGATCTTGCGCCCGGAGAATTCCGTGAGGTGCAAGTAGAAATCTTCATCCCCAAAGAGGCCCCCCCGGTGCGCGAGCGCATTGTTTTAAGAGCCGTTTCGCAGCGCTTTGAAAATATTCACGCTGAAGCGACGGCGATTCTTCATATTCTGCCGCCGCTGCCCCAACACGTCGGCGGCTCGCTCTTGCTCACGATCCCCTCAGAGATAGAGTTTCGCTTTGACGGGCGGACGGGCACCCCCGTCAGCGCGTTTGCCGATATCCAGAACCTGGGCGGCGTTCTCATTCCCGATCGCCCTGCTCTGCACGTGGACGTGGGCGGGACGGTGAGCATCTTCAACAGTTCGGGAGTTGCGGTTACGGTGACCATCTCTGACGGTCGCCCTCCCGTTGTTATTTTAGACGGCCACAGCGATACGCTGGTTTTCGCTGCTTCGGGATTCTATGTGATAACCCTCAGCGGAGGTGCGCTCGTCTCCTCGACGATTCTTATTACGGTGCACGATCTGGTCTTTCGGCAGAGGCTTCAGGGTCGTGGGCCCATCGGCCGAGAGGGCGAGATCTCTTTCCTGCTCGATTTACAAAATCTCTTTCAGCTCCATGCGATCTTCTTCGCGTTGCGCGTAAAGCCTTTGGGATTTGCGTTGGGCGATCTGCGCCCGTCGTTTGGCGCGCTGGCTTCGCTGGTGGGGCGCGGGGGAGAGCTCCTCTGGCAGCCGGGCCTCTTCGATACTAAACTCTCGCTGACTGCCGTTGCCGGTCTCAAAAAACTTGCAGAAGCCGAGCTGCCCATCGGCGATGATCTGAGCACGCTGCCCGCGCTTATCACGGTTCGGCTCAACCAGCCCGTGCGCTTTCGCAATACAGGGCTGCTACCCCATAGCGTGACCATCCCCGGCTTTGGCACGCAGATCCTCGCCCCCGGAGAGTCATTCGTTCATATTTTCAGCACCGTAGGCCAAGTTCCTGTCACTATTGATACAGCAACGGTGACGTTCGCTCTCTTGGCCGGTTCTTTCTGTGAAGCTTCTTTTCTCTTCTGCTCGGCGCTCGACGGGCAAGCGACCCCGATCAAAGGGCTCACGTGGGGAACGACGGGTCTTTTAGGTCTTTCCGACGGGATAAGCCCGGCGTGGACCGCCACGACTATCGGTCGGCTCGTCTGGGAGATCCCCGATGGCAGCGCGACGAGCGTCGAGGGCGGCCTGAGCTTTCGTAATGGGGCTTTTTTGGATTCGGCTTTTCGCTGGGGTTCCCAACTGCGCTTGGGGGATTTTTCGATTCTAGCCCAATTTTTGCGCGCGGGCCGGGACTTCGTGGGCGACCGCCGCGACGAGCAGAGTTTACAGATCTTTCAGTCCTTCGGCAGCACCGTTTTCTTGTTCAGCGGCGGCTTCGAGCGCCTGCGCAACAACGTCAACAACGATCCGCTCCAGCAGACACTGATAGATCAAAATATCCGTGCCGCGATAGGCCTGAAGCTCTCGGAAGTTTGGCCCCATCTCAGGCTCTCGGCTTCCTATCGTCGGCGCGAGTCCAGCGGCCCGGGCCCCTTGATTGATCTGGCCCATCTCGTCCTGTCTCTGCGCCTCACCCAGCCCGTAGGGCGCCACAGCGATATCTCGTTCTTCACCGATCAGACGCAGAGCGCGAACTTTGTTGCAGCAACGCGCTTTGGTGCCGGCACCACGGGAATAGACTTCTCGCTGCGCTTTAACGAGCTGCGCGCCTCGCTGCGCCTGGAGCGCCGCACTCAGGTAGATTTAGATACGGATCTGATATTGAGTCAGGCGATCTTGGCCTCGGCGGGTCTGGAGTGGCGAAGACGGCCCTTCGCACTGCGCTTCGGCTGGACGAGCACCGGGGACCGTCTAGATCTGACCGTCGGGCTCGACGGCACTCTGGGAGTTCTCTTGCTCTCGCTCTTCACGCGCACGAGCTTTCTCAGTCCCAGCGGCGTCGAGTTTGATTTTGCTCTCGGTGTGGTCTTTAACTTTGAGGCCCCTATTCCGTTTATGGTCACCAACGGTCGCGTCGAGGGCTTTCTCTTCGTAGACGCGAACGGAAACGGAAGACGAGACCCCAACGAGACGGGGATCAAAAATATTATTCTGATTCTGGACAACCAGAAAGCCCGCACCGACGAGACGGGCTTCTATCGCTTCCCCCCAATGGCTCCCGGAAACTATAAGCTCACTATTGAAAAACTTCCCATCGGCGTGAGCGCAACGGTCTCGCTGCCCAGAGAGATCGCGCTGCGCGCGGGACAGACTCTCACAATAGAGATTCCCTTAGTGAGAGTCGCCGTGATCGAAGGGATTGTCTTTAACGATGTCAATCGTAACGGTGCGCTCGACGCGGATGAGAGGGGCTTAGCGCGCGTCAGAGTGCTACTCACAGATAGCGCCGGGCAGACAAGAGATCAGCTTACAGACTCAGAGGGCCGCTTCGCCTTCAGCGACTTGATCCCCGGAGACTACACAGTTGCTCTAGATACGCGCACGCTCCCGGAGAACTTCGCCCCGACGACGCCCGCAGAAGTGAGCGTCGCGCTCAAACCCCAAGAGCGCGCGACGGTCAGCTTCGGCGCCGCCGAGAGACCCAAAGTTGTGAAATTTCCGCCCGTCGCGGATTTTACGTTCGCACCGGCGAGCCCCAAAGCCGGAGAGAGAGTCCGTTTTGACGCTTCAGAATCTTTCGATCCCGACGGGCAGATTATCAAATACGAGTGGGACTTCGAGAACGACGGGACGATAGACGCCCAGGGCGTGCACGTCGAGCACGCTTTCTCACAGCCGGGAACTTACACCGTGACGCTCAGGGTGACAGACAACGACGGCGAGAAGAGCACGGCGCGTAAAACCGTCACGGTCGGCCCTTAAAATAATAACGATAAAAATACTCCGCTCCCGAAACGACCGAGAGCACTACGGCCAGAGAGAGAAGCACGGTAATCAGAAGATCGCTCGTCGCATCCCCACCGAAAGTGCGCTCTCCCAGCAGCGCCAAGACGAGCGCCATCTGCGAGACCGTCTTGAGCTTGCCCGAAAGACCCGCTCCCACGACGATCCCCCTAGCCCCCGCAGCAATCCGCAGCCCGGTGACCAGAAACTCCCGCGCCAACAAGACCATCACCGGGACGGACGAGATTTGATCTAGTTCTATAAAAGCCAATAAGACAGCCATCACCAAGAGCTTATCAGCGATGGGATCGGCGATCTTGCCCAGATCGGTCTCATGCGCTCTCCGGCGAGCCAAGTAGCCGTCTATGAGATCGGAGAGAGCTGCCACTATGAAGAGCACCAGCGCTATCGAAGCTCCTTGGGCCGAGAATAAAAAGAAAATAATTAATGGGATGAGCAGGACCCGCAAGAGCGTCAACGCGTTAGGGAGGTTCACATGCTCATTCTAGAGAGCCTCTGAGTGAAATGCAAAAATCTCTCAGCGCTTGCTGCAACGCTTGAGGTTGCTCTAACATCAACATATGCCCGGCGTTTTCTATCAAAGAGAGCTGGGCCTGTGAGATGTTCTTCTGTAAGAACTCAGAGTATTTGGGCGGGGTGAGCTGGTCGTCGCGGCCACAGAGAATGAGCGTCGGGAATTGAATCTCGTGCAGACGCGCTAATATGTCAAAGTTATTGCAACTAGAAAAATCGCGCAGGAGCGTCTCGGCCCCGTTGCGCTCCATCTGCGCTCTCGATTGCTCGCGCAGCTTAGGAGAAGCTTGAGCGGCAAAGGCCCACGTCACGATCAGATCGAGAGCGCCGGCGAAGTCGCTCCGGCAGAGTTCTAAGATCTGGGGATGGACTCTCAGCTTCGCTCCCGTGCCCACTAAAGCCAACGCAATGAGGTTCTTCGGGGGATCGAGCGCGAGGGTGAGCGCCACTGCCCCGCCCATCGAGTGGCCGACCAATATCGTCGGGATCTCTAGAGCCTCGCAGAGCGCGCGGACGTCTTCGACGTAGCTGGGGATGCCCGCGTCGGTGCGGTGGGAGCTGCGCCCGTGACCGTTCAGATCAAGAGCGGCTACGGTGAACTCTTGGGAGAGCGTTTTAACCTGATCTCCCCAGAGGGTGTGATCGGCCCCCGCGCCGTGAACAAACAAGAGCGCTGGGTGTCCCTGCCCGGATCGCGCGTAGTAGATATCACTCCCTTGCACTCTGAGTGTTGGCATAATCGAGTCTGTAGAGTCGCTTAATTCCCTGACTCTAGACTCTATGGACTCCCCGACGCTTTCGCGCGCTCGACGAGCGCAGCAAACGCTTGGGGGTCGTGCAGGGCGATCTCCGAGAGGATCTTGCGGTTGAGCGCGATGCCCGCTTTGCTCAGTCCATAGATAAAGCGAGAATAGGGCAGCCCGTGGGCGCGCGTAGCCGCGTTGATTCTGATATTCCAGAGTCGGCGAAAATCGCGCTTGCGCAACTTTCTACTGTAATAAGCGTTGCGCAGGGCATGCATGACCCGCTGCTTGGCGATCCTAAAGCAGCTGCGGCGCTTGCCCTTAAAGCCCTTAGCGATCTCTAGAATTTTCTTGCGGCGCTGCAGTCTCTTGTTTCCACCTTTGACTCTCATAAGACTCCTTCGATTTCTGTAGATTGTTCTCTCCCTCTTAGGGAGAGGACCGGGGTGAGGGTGTCAAAGCAGCTTGACATATATCTTCGCCAGTGCCGCCGGCACTTGGAGGCCGCGACGGGCCTGGCGCTTGCGGCTGGAACTGCGCTTCACCAATTTATGATGATACCCGGATTTTGCGCCGAGTACTTTCTTATGGCGCGTCACTTTGAAGCGCTTGGCGATGCCCTTGTGGGTCTTCTTCTTGGTCATCTGTCTTTCCCCCTTCGGATCCGGCCGGAGCCGGCGCGGCGCTCCTGCCCGGCACGATCAACATTTGAATAGCTTTTCCGCGTTCTTTGGGCAGCTGTTCCACTCGTCCGACGTCGGCGACGGCTTGGGTGATCTTGTCGAGCAAGTCGCGCCCGCGATCCATGTGCAGGATCTCGCGCCCACGGAAGATCACCGTGATGCGCACTTTGTCATCGTGATCTAAAAATTTGCGAATATGTCTGATCTTTGTCTCCAGATCGTGTTTCTCGATCTGGGTCGTGAGGCGTATCTCTTTGAGTTTGCTCGTGTGTTGGCGCTTCTTTTCGCGTTTCTCTTGGCGGTATTTGAACTTGCCGAAGTCGATCAGCCTACAAACGACGGGCTGGACCTGTGGCGCCACCTCGACCAGATCTAAGTTGCGTTTGCGAGCCTCCTCGAGCGCTTGCGCGATGGGCATCACGCCCATCTGTTGGCCGTTTTCGTCGATGACACGGACTTCGCGAGCGCGGATCTGTTGGTTCTTGCGAAAATACTGGGCGATATTCTTCCTCCTTCGTTTAGTGTCTAGTGGGTCCGTGATGAGCTTCCAGCTCTGCTCATCACGGCCGTTATCGCTCCCAAGGGGATTCGAACCCCTGTTTCCGGCTTGAGAGACCAGCGTCCTGGGCCTCTAGACGATGGGAGCCGAGACGCGCTAGTCTAGCAACTTCCCCAACAGGATGCAAGCTTGACAAAAATCTATGGCCGTCATCTTCAGAAAATGATATGATGAAGACCGCGTGAACGATTTGAACTCGCTACTGGAAACTCTGGCATCAAAACCCGCGCAGGCCTATCTGGTGATCGGCCATAACCCGGCATCGTTTGCCAAAAATTTCATTGCCAAGATCTATTGCCCGCGACGCTGCGGGAGTTGTTCACACTGTCACAAACTTCAGACGGGTACCCATCCCGATCTCTTCTGGGTGACCAAATCGGGCAAACGCATGAGCATAGATCAGATCAGAGAGCTGCAGCAGCAAGCGCTCTATGCGCCCCTCGAAGCTTCCAAAAAGATCTACGTCCTCGAAGGCGTCGAAGACCTGAGCCTAGAAGCAGCAAACAGCTTGCTCAAGATATTGGAATCACCCCCGTCTTTTTTGATCTTTCTCTTGCTGGCGCGCAGTCAGAATCTTCTGCCGACGATCATCTCGCGTTGCCAAGTGATCAAGCTCCCCAAGCCCTCAGAAGAGACTATAGCGAGCGGGCTTCGTCAACGCGGTTGGAAAGAGGCAGCCATAGAATATCTGCTCAGTGTCACCAGGGGCAATGAGATCTCTGATGATCTCCAGCCGTCGCGAAATATACTCGAAGAGCGCGATCAGTTACGACAGAGGCTTTCACAAACTACCGATGCCGAACTCTGGGAGTCTCTTCGTAGCGAGAATCTCTTCGCGCGGCGCGAAGCGAATCTGGAGATTCTGCGTCGCTTGAGACGTTGGAACGTTGCGGAGACTTTGCGCGCTGCAGCAGCGCTGAGCGACTGCCCTACAGAAGCGATCAGAGTTTTCATCGAAGAAGCAACATATTGGTGCCGCGATCTGCTGACCGAGGGAACCGAGACGACGCGCTTCCATCGCGATGGCTCTGCCGAGCTGGCGGCCATCAAGACCGATAGCACAAAACTAGCTGAGGCCCTGCGCGCGCTGGAGACAGCCCCATGGAAGTGGCAGCGCCAGAACGCCAACTTGCAGCTCTTGCTGGAATCGCTGCTCTTTACACTGCGGGCGGCGCTGGCCTGACGCGCTCTCCCAACGCCTGAACGATGCGCTCTTTCAGCAATTCCAAGCCGAGGCCCGCGCGCGCGGAGATCTCGACGGTGTTGGGAATGAGACGGCGCGCTTCGGCTAAGCGCTGCTGCTGATCTTCGTTGCTCTGTAAATAACCCAGCTTGTCTATCTTGTTGAGGAGATGGAGCATCGGCGGACGCGGCGCGTCGTCGAAGACTTCATGTAAAACGTCTTGGACGGTGCGCCAATGATCGAACAGATGCGGATGAGAAAGATCTAAAATATTGAGCAAGAGATCCGCTTCGCGTACGGCTTCCAGTGTGGATGCGAATGCAGGAACCAACTGATGCGGCAGCTTTTTGATGAGTCCTACTGTGTCGGTCATCACTACGAGCTGCCCGTTGGGGAGCCGTAACTGACGGGTCATCGGGTCGAGGGTCGCAAAGAGCTTATCTTCGATGAACGTTTCTGCGCCCGTGAGCGCCTGCAAGAGCGTGGACTTGCCCGTATTGGTGTAACCGAGGAGGGCGATCTGGGGGATCTCATTCTTCTGGCGCAGCTTGCGCCGCACCGCGCGCTCTTGTTCGGTTTTGAGTAAGCGTTCTTTTAAAATGTGAATGCGTCTCTGGATCGCTTCGCGTTCTTGCACCAGGCGGGTCTCACCCGGACCGCGCGTGGCGATGCCCGCGCCCGGCTGCCCAAGCGCCTCGGCCCAGCCGCGCAATCTCGGCAAGAGATACTCTAATTGTGCCAGCTCGACTTGGAGCTTCGCTTCTTTGGAGCGCGCCCGCTGCACAAAGATATTCAGAATCAGTTGCGCTCGGTCAACGATCTTTTTCTGTATGAGTTCTTCAAGATTTCGGGTCTGCGCCGGTGTGAGCGCGTTGTTCAGTATAATCAGATCGGCTTGCGCTGCGCTCGCTAGATTTTTGAGTTCTTCGGCCTTGCCCTTGCCGATGAAATGAGCCGGGTCGGGATGCTCTCGTTTTTGGATGATCGTGTGAAGAACTACGAGCTTGGCGGTCTGCGCGAGCTCGATCAGCTCTTCCATGGACTCGCGCTCCTGCCAGCTTGCTTTTTGCCCCAGATCCAACCCCACTAAGATGGCGCGCTCTCTCTCTCGCACGCGCGCCCGTTCGCCGAGTCGGTCTTCAATGAGTCGGTTCATCAGCCTCTGCCACCAACGACCTCCTTCTCCTCCGAAGCTTTCTCTTCTTCTTCGACTATTATATCAGCTCCCAGACGGTTGAGCTCTCCGGGAAGATCGGCGTAGCCGCGCGCGATATGTTCCTCGCTGTCCAGCACCGTCGTGAGCCCCTGAGCCGCGAGACCGGCCAGGACGAGCGCTGCACCGGCACGCGTATCGCTCCCGCGGACCTCTGTGCCCCTCAGATACTCTACGCCCTCTATCGTCGCGGTCGAACCGTCAATGCGAATCTGCGCTCCCATCTGCGCCAGCTCAGCGGCCTGGGAGAAACGATTCTCCCAGACCGTCTCTTTAATAGTCGTTGTGCCGCGTGCCAGCGCCAAGAGCGCCATCATCTGCGGCTGCAAATCCGTTGCAAAGCCGGGATAGGGGCGGGCTTCTACACGTCCGCCGTTATAAGAGCCCGGCCCTTCGCTGACAATTCTTATGCTCTCCACGTGCTCTTGGATCTCAAAGCCCAGCTCGTCGAGCTTGCTCATCAATGCTTCTAGGTGCAAGGGCTGACAGTGAACGGTCACGTCGCCTCCGGCGATGGCCCCGGCGATGAGAAACGTCCCCGCGGTGATGCGATCGGGAATGACGCGATGGCTTGTGCCCTGAAGACGCGGCGCTCCTTCTATGATTAACCGACCGGGCTCGATCATAATACCGGCGCCCATTTTGATTAAGAGCCGCGCTAAGTCATGAACTTCCGGATCTTGAGCGGCGTTGCTGATCACCGTTCGTCCGGGGATGAGCGCCGCGGTCATCATAATCTGCTCGGTCGCGCCGACGGAGGGAAAATCCAAATAGATCTCTGCGGGGTGCAGTTTGTGGGTCTGCGCTTGGAAGAGATTGCCCAGCGATTCGATCTGAGCGCCCAGAGCGCGCAGCCCCTTCAGATGGAGATCCACGGGGCGGACACCGATGGGGCAGCCGCCGGGGAGCGAGATCTGGGCCAGTCCCGTGCGGGCGACCAGAGGGCCCAAGAGACAGAAAGAAGCCCGCAGTCTTCTCACTAGATGCTCCGGCGCGCTGGAGAGCGGCGGCTCAACGGTGCGTATAAGATAACTCTCTCTAGAATGAGCAGATTCGACGCGCTTGCCCAAGTGCTCGAGAATCTGAATCATCGTGCGCACGTCGCCGACATCGGGGATATTTTGTAAGGAGATGTCGTCGTCCGTGAGCAGAGTGGCCGCGAGCAAGGGCAGGGCCGCGTTCTTGGCTCCGTCAACTGTAAGATCGCCAAAGAGCCGTCTTCCACCGTAGATGGTTAGCTTCATAGAGGGGGCAGGAGCGCTAGGGGATTGAGAGGTTTTCCATAGTGCAAGATCTCAAAGTGCAGATGCGGGCCCGTCGAGTTGCCCGTGTTCCCCGAGAGCGCCAGACGTTGACCTCCTTCGATAAATTGTCCGCGATAGACGAAGATCTCCGACAGATGCGCATAGATCGTGCGATAGCCGTGATCGTGCTGCAAGACGACGCTCAGTCCATAGCCGCCGCGTTGACCGGCGAAGAGCACCCGCCCCGAACGCGCGGCGTAGACCTCCGTGCCCTCTGGAACTTCTAAGTCGATCCCCTCATGAAAGTGGCGCTCTCCCGTGATCGGGTGGCGACGCGGACCGAAGCCGGAAGTGAGGGGGCCGTGCAGAGGCCATGAGAGAAACGCGCTCCTCCCTCCGGCGAGTTGAAAGCGCCGCCACGCCGGAGCTTCCGAAGCGCTGGGAATCAGTAATTCTTCACCCGGATAGATATATTTTCGAGCGTCCAGATTATTGACCGTTATAATCTCTTGGAGGGAGACGCCGTACGTTTTGGCGATGTCTGTGAGAGTCTGCCCAGCTTTCACACGGTGCAGCACGCCGTTTTTAAAGAGACGCAAGGTCTTCCCCGGCTCCAGCTCTTTTAAATCTTCTAAGAAGAGCTCGTTGCTGGCTACGAGCAGCTCCAGCGAGACAGAAAAGCGCTGCGCGATCTGGGCCAGTGTCTCTCCGGCTTGGATCTGATACTCTATGATCTCGAATTGGTCTTCGGGAGAGGGCCCGCCTTGGGCCCCAAGGGGTGCTCTCGTATAGTGCCAGTATTGCCAGAAGATGCCTCCACCGAACGCGAGTACAAATAACAATAAACTCAGGGGGAGAAATCGCTTCTTCTGTCGTCTATTCATTCAGCATGAGCTCCAAGAATGGCTCGTTGCTCTTCGTTTGTTTCATGCGCGAGATGATCAATTCCAAGGCTTTTTGCTTGTCGTTCATGTCGCCGATCAGTTTGCGCAGCACCCAGATGCGCCGCAGGACTTTTTCGGAGAGGAGCAGCTCTTCTTTGCGCGTTCCGGAGACTTCGAGATCAATTGCCGGGAAGATGCGCTTGTTGGCCAAGTCGCGTTCGAGCACCAGTTCCATATTGCCGGTGCCCTTGAATTCTTCGAAGACGACTTGATCCAACCGTGAGCCAGTGTCTACTAACGCGGTCCCAATGATCGTAAGGCTGCCGCCGTCTTTGATGTTGCGCGCCGCGCCGAAGAACTCTTTGGGCTTATAAAGTGCCGTAGGGTCCATGCCCCCGGAGAGCAGTTTCCCGCTGGGGGAGATCGCCAGATTATACGCGCGCGCCAGCCGCGTGATCGAGTCCATTAAGATAACGACGTCGCGCCCCATCTCCACCAAGCGCTTGGCCTTAGAGATGACCAGTTCGGCGATCTTGCAATGGATCTCCGGCTTCTGATCGAACGTCGCTGCGACCACATCTCCGGCGGAGATCGACTCGCGAAAATCGGTCACTTCTTCAGGGCGCTCGTCCACCAAAAGAACAATGAGATAGACTTCGGGATGATTCGCGATGATCCCGTGCGCGATGTGCTTGAGCAACGTGGTCTTGCCGGCCTTCGGCGGCGAGACGATCAGCCCGCGCTGGCCCTTGCCGATGGGAGCAAAGAGATCTATTATTCTCGTAGAAAGCTCATCGGGATCGTGCTCTAATTTCAGATGTTCTCTAGGGTGATAGGGAATCAGATCTTCGAAGGCGACACGGCTGCGCACGACTTCGGGGTCTTCAAAATTGATCGCCTCGACCTTCAGCAGAGCGCAGTACTTTTCGTCGTCCTTGGGGGGGCGCACGACGCCGCTCACCACGTCGCCGTCTTTGAGGCTGAAGCGCTTGATCTGCGATGGGGAGACATAGATATCGTGCGAGCCGGGCAGGCAAGACTTGTCGCGCAAGAAGCCGAACCCGCCCTCGGGAAGGACCTCCAAGACTCCGTCTTTGAAGTGAAGACCCTTCTTCTCCGCTTGCGCTTTCAAGATCGCAAAGACCAGCTCTTCTTTCTTGATGCGCCCGCGGCCATTGATGTTAAACCGCTCGGCCAGACTGCGCAGCTCCGAGATCTCTTTTTGTTTTAAGTCGGATATGTCCAGCATCTCTTGTGGTTGCTGTTGTTCGCTCATGGTGGGCACCTCCTGGCAACTAAGACAATCGGGAAAGAAACTCCTCTCATTGAGATTTGCGCTCCTTTGGTCTTTCCGCAGGTGCTCTCGACGGTTTGTGCAAGCGAGATGTCAACAATCGGACGAACTGAAAGAAGCGCTATGTGAGTTGTTAAAAGTATTATAGCATTCCCCCGCTCACTTGACAAGTCCCCGCGTCTTTGTCTTCGTCTTCATCTTCATCATAGAGCGGAAACCGCTCGCAGAGCCGGCGTGTGCGTTTACGAGCCTCTTCCGCGCTGATCTTCTTTGCCAATACATCTGCGATGATCTCGGCGATGCTCTCCATCTCTGCCGGTCCCATGCCGCGGGTGGTGACTGCCGGGGTGCCCAGACGGATGCCGCTGGTGAGATTGGGCTTGCGCAGATCATACGGGATGGCGTTCTTGTTGACCGTGATCCCGACGCGCTCTAGTTGGCGTTCGGCATCTGCTCCCGTGAGGTTCTGCGCTGTCAGATCCACCAAGAGCAGATGGGTGTCCGTGCCGCCGGCGACAAGCCGAAAGTCGCGCTCCGAGAGCGCTCTTGCCAGCGCGCGCGCGTTTTCTACCACGCGCTGTTGATAGCGCTGAAATTCCGGCTGCAGGGCCTCTTGAAAGGCCACGGCCTTGGCGGCGATGACGTGCATCAGGGGCCCGCCTTGGTCTCCGGGAAAGACCGATTTGTCAATGATCTCTGCGAATCTTGCGCGACAGAGTATGGCGCCGCCGCGCGGCCCCCGCAAGGTCTTGTGCGTCGTGGTTGTGACGAAGTCTGCCCACGGAATAGGTGACGGATGTACCCCCACGGCGATCAATCCCGCGATATGGGCCATATCCACCATCAAGTGAGCCTCGACACTCTGGGCGATCTCGCGAAAGCGCTGAAAATCTATAATTCTGGGGTAGGCGCTCGCCCCGCACACAATTAATTTGGGCTTGTGGGCCAACGCCAAGCGCTGGACTTCATCATAGTCAATCCGTTCCGTCTCACGGGAGACGCCATATTGAACAATCTGAAAGAGTTTACCCGAGACGCTCACTTTATGCCCGTGCGAGAGATGCCCCCCGTGAGCCAGCGCCATGCTCAAGATAGTCTCTCCGGGTTCTAGCACGGCAAAATAGACGGCGAGATTGGCTTGAGTGCCCGAATGGGGTTGGACATTGGCGTGTTCTGCTCCAAAGAGCTTTTTCATTCTCTCTATGGCCAGCTCCTCTACAACATCCACCCACTCGCAGCCGCCGTAGTAACGCCGACCGGGGTAGCCTTCGGCGTACTTGCTCGTCAGCACCGAGCCTTGGGCCTCCAAAACAGCCAGCGATGGGAAATTCTCCGAAGCGATCAGCTCAAGAGAATAGCGTTGGCGCTCTAATTCTTTCTGAACGGCTCGATGGACTTCCGGGTCGACCTGCGCTAAAGCAGCAAGTTGCATAGCTTAGCCCTCTTTCGCTGTGATCTTCTCTATGCGTCGCTGGTGACGACCTCCCGCGAACTCTTCGGCCAACCAAATTGTGACGATCTCGGCAGCGAGTCCGGGGCCAAGGACACGACCGCCAAAACAGAGAATATTTGCGTCGTTATCGCGTCGGCTCATCTTGGCAGAGTAGACATCACTACAAGCGGCTGCGCGAATGCCCTTCACTTTATTGGCCGCGATGGCCATCCCAATCCCAGTGCCACAGATCAAAATCCCTCGGTCAAACTCACCGGATGCTACGGCCTGGGCAACGGCAAACGCTATATCAGGATAGTCTACCGACTCTGAAGCGAAAACGCCAACGTCGTGCACCGTATCTCCTTGCAGTACTCCGGCTAAAAGAGTCTGCTTGAGCGCCAGACCGTTGTGATCAGAACCGATGGCGATTTTCATTTAACCCCTCCCCTGGCCCCTCCCCTAAAGCGGGAGGGGAACGCCACTTCCCTTTAGGGAAGGGGTTGGGGGTTAGGTCGCAGGGAATCTTATCCCACGCGCGTGAAGACCGAACGAACATAATCGCTGTACATCTTGAAGCGTGAAACCAAGCCTCTAGAGAGCCCGCGCTTCTCTTCTTTCATCACGTGGGTCACGCCGTCCAGTTCTACCGTCCCCTGAACCCAGCCCTCTTTGAATGAGAGTTTCGTCAGGGCAATCTCCACGCCGAATTCCAAGTGTCGAACCCTCCTTTGCAGGCGCTCCCAAAGGGACTTGCGCAAGACTCTCTGCCCCGACAGATAGGGAGCAACGGCTTGGGCAAGATCTGTATTGAATCGTCCATGCCGGAAGACGCCTACGACCATATCGTACTCGTTGGTGAAGTAAGCGTCGAGCATTCGCAGGATGTGATCCGGGTGCAGGCCGACAAGATCGGCGTCGAGAAAGAGCAAAGTTTCGTAGCGCGCGTGCCGGACACCGGCATCGAGCGCCGCGGCTTTGCCTTGGTTGGTCGGAAGCGATATCACATAGGCACCGTGACGGCGGGCTACTTGAACTGTCCCGTCCGTCGAGCCGTCGTCCACAACGATCACCTGACGGATCGCCGGGACTTTTGTTAATGGCTCCAAGACAGCGGCGATCCGCTCGGCCTCATTGTAGGCCGGGATAACGACGGAAACCCGCACGACGCGTTGAGAGGAACTCATTGCTGACACAGATTATTGTACGTATCGGGGTCAGTGAAGTCAAGTCTTTGTTAGTCTTCTTGATCTCTATGGAACTTTCAGCTATGCTCAACAGCGCTATGCTCCAAGAGACGAAGATTGCTATTATTGGGATGGGCAAGATCGGCAGCGCCTTGGCCAGCAGCCTCGTGCGCAACAAGATCGTCCTCCCAGAGAACCTAATCGGGACGACGGGCCATCGTGAGAGCGCTTTAGAAGCCTCCAAAAGATACGGACTCAAAGTGCTAACCGACAGCATCAAAGCCGTAGAAGCTTCGGATATTGTGATTCTCGCGGTCAAACCCCAGACGATGAAGAGAGTTCTTTCCGAGATCAAAGACGCACTGCGCCCAGAGCACTTGGTGATTACGCTTGCCGCCGCGCGCACGACACGCTTCATCGAAGAACAATTCGAGAAGAACATCGCAGTAGTGCGAGCGATGCCCAACACGCCCTGCTTGGTCAACGCGGGGATGACCGTGCTCTGTCCGGGGCGCTCTGCAAAAGAAGAGCACGTGCAGATCGCAAAGGAGATCTTCTCAGCCGTAGGCTTGGTCGCCGTGATAGACAACGAAGAACTGATGGACGCGGTGACGGCGCTCTCCGGGAGCGGGCCGGCTTATGCGTATATTATGATCGAAGCGCTTGCCGAGGGCGGGGTCAAAGTCGGGCTGCCCCGTTCGCTTTCGACCGTCTTGGCGGCTCAGTCTCTCTTGGGGGCGGCCAAGATGGTGCTGGAGAGCAACGAGCATCCGGCCAAGCTCAAAGACGAAGTGACGACTCCCGCAGGCGTGACGATTGACGGCATCATGGCTCTCGAAGACGGCGGGATTCGCGTCACACTCATAAAGACTGTAGATCGCGCCACCGAGAAGTCAAAAGAGTTGTCGCAGTGAGCGACGCGCATGCTCTTCTTGTCGCCCTGAATCGCTTGCTTGACGGCGGGCGGGTCTATCCCGTAGAATGCCAACAGCTTTATCAGACGAAGAGGAGTCGCATGAACCCGGTTTTGGTCGAGATTCCGATGCCGTTTGGCTGGAGCAACCTGCAAATTCGCTACTACGGTGTGATGTACGTCGTTGCTATCTTAGTGGGCATCTGGCTGACGCGCCGCCTCGCCGCGCGCCGCGGGCTCGCGCTCACCCTCGATGATATTCTCGATTTTGTGCTGATGACCGTCCCCGTTGCGATCATTGGAGCACGACTCTACTATGTTGCCTTTCAGTGGTCGAGCTTCTATCTCCCGGACAATTGGGGGCAAACACTCATAAATATTATCGCCATTTGGGAAGGCGGCTTGGCCATTCACGGCGGAATTCTCGCCGGGCTGCTGATGCTCTGGGTCTTCTGTCGCGTGAAGAGAGTACCCTTCTGGGCTTTCGCCGATGCGGTCGCTCCCGGTATGATTCTCGGACAAGCATTGGGACGTTTTGGGAACTTCATGAACGGCGATGCTTATGGAACGCCCATCGGTCCGGAGTGGCCGGCTTGGTTGGATTGGGTCGGCGTCGTCTACGCTCCGGGAACACCCGGACACCAGCAATGGGGTCACATCCCCACCCATCCCGCTATGCTCTACGAGATGGCCGGAGATCTCGTAATCTTTGGGCTTCTTCTCTGGTTGGGGCGCAAGAACTTTCAAGACGGTTTCATCACGGCGCTTTATGCAATACTCTATTCGCTCTTGCGCTTCGGGGTAGAGTTCTTGCGGGCCGATGCGCTCTGGCTCATCCCCGATACCCTGCGCGCCGCCCAAGTGATCAGCGTTCTCTTTATGATCTTCTTTGGAGCGTTGATCTTCTGGAAGAGGCTTTACACGCGACGGCCCGTGACGGCGACGGTCGCACCCACCACGGAATCTGTAGCTCAAAGCTGAAAATCTTCGCCCAGATAGAAGCGACGCGCCAGAGCGTGCGCGGCGATCTCCGCGGGGGTTCCCGATAAGAGAATCTGCCCTTCGTTGAGCAGATACGCGTAATCGGTCACTTTGAGCGTCTCTCGCACGTTGTGATCCGTAATAATAATCCCGATGCCGTCAGCAGCAAGTTGACGGATAATCTGCTGGATCTCGGCCACCGAGAGCGGATCAATTCCGGAGAAGGGTTCGTCTAATAAGAGAAACTTCGGATCGGTAGCCAAGGCGCGGGTGATCTCGACGCGGCGGCGCTCGCCCGCGGAGAGCGTATCGGCCTGCTGATAGGCCAGATGAGCGATGCCCAGTTTTTGCAAGAGCGCCAGCGCGCGCGCGTGGCGCTGTGCACGGGACTTTTCGCAACGCTCTAAGACCGTCAGCACGTTCTCTAAAGCGCTGAGTTTGCGAAAGACCGAAGTCTCTTGCGGGAGATAGTGAATCCCCAGTCGCGCCCGCCGATAGAACGGCCAGTGCCCGATCGGCTTGCCGTCGAGTAGGATCTCGCCCGACTCATGGGCGATCAGCCCGGTGATCATATAGAACGTCGTCGTCTTGCCCGCCCCGTTGGGACCTAAAAGCCCCGTGACCCTGCCGCTGGGAATGTGAAGCGAGACGCCATTGACGATCAGTCGGCGCCCGTACCGCTTGACCAACGCTTCGGTCTGTAAGATCATCGTTGCTCTTGGGGATTTTTCAAGTGCAGACGGGCTTCGCTCTTGATGGTCGCCAGCCCCGTCTCGGTGGCATACTCAAAGCCCTGCCCGCTCAGCTCGAAATCGGCGCTCATCACCCGGATCGCTGCATCGGTGTAGAGAAGCTTCTTCTGAGCTTCCCAGCGCAAGTCTTCGGTAGTGAAAGAGAACTCATCTCCCGTAGCGTCTATAGTACCTATGAGTCTCATGTCTCCCGTGCGGTGCTCCAAGCGAGCTTGCGGAGCTTTCACAATAAGCGCTTTGCGATTCTCTCTGTCGAAGAAACTGAGAGTAACTTCGGTCGCTATGCTCTCCGTATCGAACGTCTCGATCTGGCGCGCTTGTAGTTCCCAGAGCTTACGCCCGTCTGTGTCGTGTTTGACGAGGCGCGCTCCGGCGACGGTGATGGCCGGTGCGTGCAAAGTGTGGTCATCGCGAAGGAGCAGGGGCCCCCCTGAGCGCAGCCCGTAGATCACGAGCAGGAGCGCGCCGAGGCTCAGCGCGCCGAAGAAGATCTTTCGAGACATTTCTCTACGAACCCTAAAAAGAGCGGGCGCGGCTGCGTCGGGCGCGATTTGAACTCCGGATGAAATTGTGAAGCCATAAAATACGGATGATCGGCGAGTTCTAAGATCTCCATGCGCCGGCCATCGGGAGATTTTCCGCTGAATTTAAGTCCCGCAGCTTCCAATGGCCCAATATATTTGGGATTGACTTCATAGCGATGGCGATGGCGCTCGGAGATCTCCGTAGTTTTATAAAGTTTGAGCGCGCGCGTGCCCCGAACGATCATCACGGGATAGGCTCCCAAGCGCATCGTAGCGCCCTTCTCAGAGAGAGTCTGTTGCTCCGGCATCAGATCAATCACGGGATGGGGCGTGGGGCCGAATTCGGTGCTGTTGGCTTCTTTGAGTCCCAAAACGTTGCGGGCGAACTCGACGACCGCCAACTGAAAACCGTAACAGATCCCCAAGAAGGGGATCTGACGCGTACGCGCGCAGTGAATAGCCCTGATCTTGCCCTCCGCGCCGCGATGGCCAAATCCCACCGGGACAATAACGCCATCTACGCTCTCTAGAAGCTGCTCGGAGAACTGATCGGCCTCCAGCCAGATGATCTCGATGGACACGCCCAGCGCCGCTCCTGCGTGGGTCAACGCTTCGGTATAGCTCACGTAGCTGTCTTGTAAATCGGTGTACTTGCCCACGAGGGCGATACGGGTTTTTGCTCTGGGATGAGCAATCGCTTCTGTGAAGGCGCGCCACTCCAGCAGGTCGCGTTTCTGTGAGGTGAGCGAGAGCCGTCTTAAGAGCAGATCGGTCAGCCCCTGCTCTTCAAAATCCAAGGGCACCCTATAGATCGAAGGAGCGTGAGGGGCGCTGATGACCGCTTCGACGGGAACGTCACAAAAGAGCGCGATCTTTTTTCGGATAGACTCTTTGAGCGGCTGGTCGCTGCGCCCGATGATAATATCAGGCTGAATCCCGATCGCGCGCAGCTCTTTGACCGAGTGCTGGGTGGGTTTTGTCTTCTGCTCGCCCACCGCCGAGACGGTGGGCACCAACGTCGTATGGACGAAGGTGCAGTGGGCGTCGCCCAGTTCTTGATGCATCTGGCGGATGGCTTCTAAGAAGGGCATGGACTCGATGTCGCCGACCGTGCCGCCGACTTCGACGAGGACGACCTCGGCGCGGGTGCGTTCGGCCACCCGACGGATGCACGACTTGATCTCGTCGGTAATATGCGGGATGATCTGCACGGTAGCGCCGAGATAGTCTCCGCGTCGCTCTTTTTCGATGACGCTCTTATAGATCTTGCCGGTGGTGATATTATGGTCCTTGGTGAGATCTGTATTGAGAAATCGCTCGTAGCTGCCCAAGTCCATATCTACTTCGCCGCCGTCCTCTAAGACAAAGACTTCGCCATGCTGGTAGGGGTTCATCGTACCGGCGTCGCAATTTAAGTACGGGTCTATTTTGATCGCGGTGACGGCCAGACCGCGAGACTGGAGCAGCAGCGCGATAGAAGAAGCGCTGATCCCCTTGCCCAGTCCCGAGAGCACACCACCGGTCACAAAGACGAATTTGGCCACAGAAAAATCCTTTCGCTTTGCCTAGCTATCAGCAAAAGTATATCACAAATTTTTGGCCAAGCCTAGGAAGCAAGGGAGTCGGCTGACTTGCCGAACGGAGCCAAATCGCTTATGCTATTTATAAGAACGTAGTTCAGTGCGAACACGGTACCTAGAGAAGCTATAGCATGTCCGAGAGCAATTGCTGTCGCTATTGCTTGACCGAGAGCTGTCTCTTTCTCCATCTCGCTCGTGAGGACCTCTCATTCTACCCGGAGGCTTTTACTCAGGTGCTCCAGTACGAGAAAGGCCAGACGCTCTTTCAAGAGGGTGCCCCGGCTTATGGATATTATTTTATCTGCGCTGGGCGCGTCAAATTGGCCAAACGCTCTCCCAACGGCAAAAAGGCTCTCCTAGAAGTGCTCGGCCCCGGAGATCTGATCGCTCCGCCTACAGAAGGGCCCTATCGCCTCTATGCCGAAGCCCTGGAGCCAAGCCGCGTCGGGTTCGTTGATCAACGCGATTTCGCGCAATTGCTCCAAGCTCATCCTAGACTCGCTGTCGCGCTTGTCGAAAAGCTCTTGACAGAGTTGAGCAAGCTTCAGGAGAGATTCTTCACGGCGACCCAGCCGAGCGCTCGTGCCAAGGTCGCGCATCTGTTACTAGAGCTAGCTGCCGATTTTGGCCAAGTGGCCTCTAATGAGAATAATGAGAATGAAGAAGTCGTCATCGCGTTGGATCTCTCGCGCGCCGAGATGGCCGAGATGGCCGGACTGGCCCGCGAGACCCTGAGCTTGGCGTTGGGCGAATTCGAAGCCAAGAGCTGGATTAAGCTGGCATCACCGCGTAAAATTGTCCTCTGTGATCTCAAGAATCTGCAGCAGGTCGTTTGATCGTTGCGCGATGGACATAGAATATAGAATAGAGATAGGAAAGAGGAGTTGAGAGAATGCGTCGTCTTTTTCGCTGTGGCTACAGCGTACTGACGGCTCTTGGGTTGGTTCTATGGGGTGTCGTCGCTCTGGCCAATCCCATTGTCGAGGGCGATTGGGTGCGCTATGAAACCGAGAGATTTTTTGTTTATCTCTGGAAGGAGACGCCGCTGGAGCGCTTGGGGCTGGGCAGCCCCGATCCTCTGCGAGCTAAATTAGAAGAGATCGCGCTCTCGCTGGAGAACGATCTCAAGGGCATAGAAGCGGCATCGCAGTTGCCCTACGACGCGGCTCTCCACGGCAAGATCGCCATCTTCGTCTATGCTTCGCTAGAAGAGTACCAACGGCGCACGGGGTGCTATCTCTGCTCCGGGCACGTGACTGCTGTTCCCAACACCCCAGAGATCCAAGCGCTCTTTGCTACAGGGCGGCTCAATCGCTACGCTGTCTATGTCCATCTGGACAATACGCCGCGGGGCCTGGGCGGGCTGAGCATCGGTCTGCCCCAAGAGGTCGTCCCTCATGAGCTTGTGCACGTTCTCGATCTGACGCTCATCGGGGGCTCAAAGCCCGGCACGCTGCGCGAAGGGCTCGCTGTCTATGCTACGTTCAAAGCCGATGCGACGCCCGATGAGCTTCAATTCGGACTGACCAACCAGCATCTGCGGCTCTTCGCCGAGACCGATACGCCCGATCTTTTGAGCTATCTGACGGGGTGTTCTTCGCGACGCTTTCTCTACAGTTTTGGCGGGAGCTTTATAGATTTCTTCGCGCGCAAGGCCGGCATCGGCGCGTTTCTGGATTTTTACCGTCGGCTTCAAGGCGAGCGGCTTACTCTGCCCAACTGCTCTTTTGGGTTCTCGCTGGAACAGATTGATCGTCTCTTCCGGCAGACGCTTCAGCAATCGCTCGACCAAGTCCGCCAGGAGTATCACGCGTACTTGCGAACAATTGAGTTGACTGAAGATGGGCAGTTCTCTTATGACTTCGTCATGGATCAGATCTTCAATCGAGCGATCTATCTGGAGCCGCTCTTGATAGAGGGAGCTGAGCTGGTGCGTCTGACGCGCGCCGTTTGGGCCGGAGGGCGCTTTGACAAAGCCAAAGCATCTTATGTGAGAGAGTATATCTTGAACGCGCGAAATTATGCCGTGAGCGCGGAGCGCGTGGCGAATGCCGTGAAGAACTTCGCGCGCGTGCGCAGCTTCGTCAGCAATTATATGGACGACCCGGCCACGCGCTCCCAAGTCGAGCAGAGATTGCGCGAGCTGGAAGAGCTGGCTAAAACCGAGCGCTTTGAAGAATTCAACGACGGCTTTGTAGCACTCGTCTTTCAGTATGTCACTTGGCGAAGATAGATTTGCGTTCTCTCTCTCTTTCACGGTAAACTGTGAAAGCAGTAGTTTATTCTCAAAAAGAAAAGGAGCGAGTCCATGCCCTATCCCAAAGAGTATCGCTACACTCGAGAACATGAATGGGTCAAAGTAGAGGCGGGAAAGGCGCGCGTTGGGATCACCGATCACGCCCAACACGAATTGGGTGATGTCGTCTACGTTGAGCTTCCTCAAGTGGGGAAGAGAGTCAAACAGCACGAAGAATGCGCTACGGTCGAGTCCGTCAAAGCCGTCTCGCCCATCTACGCTCCGCTCAGCGGCGAGATCGTAGCGGTCAACAAAGAGCTGGAACAGAAACCAGAACTCATCAATCAATCTCCTCATGACCAAGGCTGGATCGTCGTGCTTGCTATGAGCCATCCGCAAGAGATGGACAATCTCTTGACCTCCGAAGAATATGAGCAGCACGTCGGCGGGAGCCACTGATCGCTGCTATGCTCAACGAGTTTATTCCCAATACTCCTGAAGACCAACGGAAAATGCTGGCCGAGATCGGCCTCAACCATCTCGACGAACTCTTCGCAGAAATCCCCAAAGAGATCTTGCAGAAATATCGCCCGACGGAACTTCTCCCGTTGAGTGAATTTGAAGTCAAGCAGCTCTTACAGACCCTCGCTCGCCAGAACCTTCATTCTGAAGAGCACATCAGCTTTTTGGGTGGCGGGATCTACGATCACTATATTCCCAGTCTTATTCCCCAACTCATCTCGCGCGGCGAGTTTCTCACGTGCTATACGCCCTATCAGGCCGAACTCTCCCAAGGGACGCTCACGTGGATGTTCGAGTTCCAGACGATGATCTGCGAACTGACGGCTATGGAGGTCGCCAACTCTTCGATGTACGACGGCGGATCGGCTCTGGCCGAAGCGATGCTCATGG
This sequence comes from Candidatus Acetothermia bacterium, assembly GCA_022683945.1. Lineage (GTDB taxonomy): Bacteria > Bipolaricaulota > Bipolaricaulia > RBG-16-55-9 > DRXL01 > SKYB132. Next base: position 53,089 of record JAJHSH010000025.1, read on the forward strand.
CCAAGAGCGTCACCGGACGCACTAGATTCTTGGTGACCAAGAGCTTGAACCCGTACTATCGCGCTTGTCTGGACACCTACGCTTGGGGCGCGAGCTTAGAGCTGCTCGAAGTTCCCATCGAAGAAGAGACGGGACGTTTGGATAGAGCGTTTGTCGAGAAGAATCTCTCTGGAGATTTGGCGGGGCTTATCTTACAGACTCCCAACTTCTTCGGGGTGATCGAAGACCTGCGTGGGCTGAAAGAATCGCTGAAGGACACGTTTCTCATCGTGAGCGCCAATCCCATATCTCTAGGGATCTTGACGCCAGCAGGACTCTACGGAGCCGATATTGTCGTGGGTGAGGGACAGCCCTTGGGGAACGCGCAGAACTTCGGAGGGCCGCTGCTCGGCCTGTTCGCCACACGAATGCAGTACGTGCGCCGGATGCCCGGACGCATGGCAGGGCGCACAATAGACGCCGATGGCCGGACGGGTTACGTGATGGCGCTACAGACGCGCGAACAACATATCCGTCGCGAGAGGGCCACTTCTAATATCTGCACCAACCAAGCCCTGATGGCGCTGATGGCGACGATCTATCTCGCTCTTCTCGGACGGCGCGGCCTGAGAAGATTAGCCGAGATCAATTTACAGAAAGCGCGCTATCTTGCAGAGAAGATCGCGCGGGTGTCGGGGTTTTCGCTGCGCTTTCGCGGGCCGTTCTTCAACGAGTTTGTGCTGCGGACGCGCAAGAAGCCACAGAGACTTTTGAAACGCTTGCAAGCCGAGGGCATTTTAGGGGGTCTCGATCTCGCTCCGTACGAGATGCTCGACGGGAATAATCTCTTGGTCGCGGTGACCGAGAAACGCACCAAAGGCGAGATGGATCGCTTTGTGAAAATGCTGAAGGAGAAGTAACTCTCTGGTCTCCGCACCCTCTCCCCCCACC
>JAJHSH010000012.1 GCA_022683945.1 Candidatus Acetothermia bacterium
CTTTCGTGCTGCTCGGCGGCTGAAGCCGCGAGCTGGGCTTACAAAGTCTCCTGGCGGAGACTCTCAGCCCGCGCCAGCGGGCTTTGTAGCTTCCAGCCCGCCACTTCAGTGGCCGGGCGACTCAAAGTGGAGAGGGGCTAGTCGCGGCTGCAGTTATCGCCTCTTCGCAGAAATTCTACAATGACTTGATCATGAAACCGCGTAAAAGCCCTATCTGCTCTCCCGTTCCGCGCGGCGGTTCTTTCAGTCCGCCAAGGTTGAGAATATTCTCTTGAATCAAGCCAAGAGACTTGCGCACTCGCTTCCGAAGATCTTGTGTCGTGAAACGCAAGACCGACCAGCCCCATTGCGCTAAGTCTCTGTCTCGTTGCTCATCGCGCACTCTATCTTTGGGCTTTGAGTGCCATTCTTCACCGTTACACTCGACGCGGATCATAGCTAATAATAAAGATTTGCGCATCCGGCTGAGCACTCTGTTGTGGTTAATCTACTCAGTTGCGCCTTAGACGTCCAAAAACATTGCCTGTTTTAATAAGAGCACTACTGCATCCAGACACTCTTTGGGTTGCCGTGAGTTAAGTGGTTGGAATGTTTTGCGATTGATTACTCTAGCGCCGTACGAAAATTTATGCAGGTTTTTCATCATTTGGGCCCAAATCGCAAAAGCAGCACCACCAGTCGCAGCTACGGGAATGACTGGGACATCCGCCTTCCATGATAACTCGGCTTCCTTGCGAGTCCCTTCTGCACCACCTATGAGAACTGTCGCTCTTACCCGACGTAATATCTCCATTCGCATGAAACGTCTATTTTTGCCGTAGTATACTATTGTTCCCAGACGGCGCTCAGGAACAATAGGCTTCTTGGGTTTAGATACCCAGAAAAAGATCAATTCATCAGGACTATAACGTCGGCGCTTTATCAAAGCATCGCCAAGGGCGTAAGAAACAAGCGTGCCGGGGCGGTTCGCACCTGATACAACACCAATTCCGTTGTGAGCAAGGACTTTACCTAGCTGGCGGCAGAAATGGTCATTACGGCTATTGTTTTGGTAACTACCTGATATAAAAACACGAGGGGGACACACGCGAATCAGCAATTTTCGAAGTATAGTTGTTATTTCAGCAAAGGTCTCGACTTCAATGGTATGAATGCCAACGGATTCAAGGTCTCTCATCCTGTATTCATGAAGCAGTCTCTCAACTTTTCGCAAAGGTTTCTTGACGATAGCAAAATGGCGACGAAATTCTTTCCATTGCGTTCGTGCCAGTGCAAGAAGATGAGCCACATTCGGATCATTAAAACCAAAGCCCAGAAACAGAATAGACTCTGTGGCGAAAGTTGCCACAAGTTGTGCCCACATCCTGGGGAAATCAAGCGGATATTTTTCATAATCTTCTCGCGTTATGACAATGCGGTCACTTAGGTCACCATGCATTTTGTAAATGATCTTATATCCTGAGGGAGGGTCATCAATCAGATCCTTATCGCGCATGCACACTTTGGCTTTTGGACAAGCTTGCTCAAGAAGAGAGTCGTAATTGGTAGTCCATACTGCTGATAGTGGTAATTGAGCAATCAAATTATGATTGATGTTTGGCAAGACCTTGCGTGATAGCTTCCTTTTGATCAATTTTTCAAGCCGAGAGCGTCCATTGGGAATGGAAGTGACATAGTATTGCGCTAAAAGCGCCAGGTCATTCACGTCTTTTGTGGAGAACCCTAATTCGCGTGCAGGATCTTTCATAAGCTCGTCCCACAAAGGCAGTCCCGACTGTTTGGAAAGGCCAGCTCCGCACAGAACCGTTGCAGTGCCACGCAACAGTGCGCCAGAATAGTATCTAATAAACTCGTCCGGGTTCACGACACCTTAGCTCGAAGCAGCCTTAACGAGCGCATCACCTCGTTTGAGAGAGTATTTTTTCTCGATCGCTCGAAACTTGTCCAATAGTTCAGCCGATTCTCTAAAATCACGAAACAAAAGACTATCAAGAAAGAGCTGCCCAATCTCCTCAGAGATCGCTTTTTGATCCATCAGATAGACTGTGAGCGTACTTACATCTACCAGCCACTTGTAGGTTGGGATTTGAGACAGCAAAGGGGAAGGCTCTGGCGGAACGATCCGGCAGACGAAACTTGCTGCAATGACGCGAATATCTGATGGTAAAACATCTAGCACACGTACTGCCTCCTTCCCAGTGCAAATGATATCATCCACTAGCAAAGCCCGAGCCGATCTCTGATAACTGCCTTCAATCACTGTATTAGTCTTGTAGTCCTTGCGTTTGCGTACAAACACAAAAGGAGATCCGATCACCTGAGAGACGAGGGTTCCAAGTATGATTCCGGAGCTTTCGGGGGCGATGACGAGATCAAATTCATGGCTTTGTTGTTGAGCAGCTATAAAACAGGCAACAACTGCTGCATGTTTAGGCTCAGATAAGATAGGCCCAATTTCGAAAATCAGAGGGCGGACACGGCTCCTTGAATAGAAAGGTCCCCAACGGTAGCAAGTAGGAAAATCCGAGAAAATTCGAAGCACATCATCATCATTGGCAGAGACACTGACTTTTGACATGATCGCCTGCCTTACAAACCCAGCTTCCATTGCTTTAGATAGCTACCACGGGGCTAATGGTTCTTCCAATGGCTAAAAACCCAGTTTTCTCTTGATTCTTTCCCTTTCCTGTGCAGCGTCACCTTTTCTCAACGTTTCAGCAACGTATCCGTACACTTGTTCGGGATATTGCGCACCAAGTTGCTGAAATGAATTGAGCAAAGTGTCATATTCTACAGACCCTAGAATATCAGCCAGCATGGAGTCAATCCCTTGTTCCAGAATCAATTCCACACATTTTTCGAAGTCGATGTCACTTTCAAGGACAGCTTCAGCTACTTGCTTGAAGCCTTTTATTCTTGTGTAAATCTCTGCAGATATCGCTATCTCTGGCATAGGATTTTGCTCCTTCTATGAGCAAGTTCGACCCAGACGGTAGTGTTAGTATAACCAAGTCTCGTGCCGCGATCAAACGATGCTTCCCTAGGAGATGCCAGAACGCTATCGGTCCTATTCGATATGTGCTTCCTCACAATCGATTCGCAACATGTTCCTTGCCAGCTCATCAAAGTCAGCTCGCTCTGGATCGAGAGAGCCCGCGCCCTCGGCGATCAATCGATCCGTCCCCGGACTGCCCGGCACGGCCAAGACACGACGCTTCAGCTTGCGCGCGTGTCTGGCCGTGTCCAGACTTCCACTAGGGTCTCCTGCTTCGATGACGATGACGGCTTGTGATAGCCCGGCAATCAGCCGATCACGCATCATCAAAAATGGCCCGCACGTGCCCGCATTGGGCTCCAGTTCTGACATTAATGCCCCGCGCGCCACGATGCGATCCGCCAATGCTCGATGGTGCTTGGGATAGACCCGACGCAGCCCACAGCCGAGCACCGCAATCGTTCTGCCATCGTGCGCGTCCAGCGCCCCACCGTGCGCCCACGCGTCCACTCCGTGCGCCAGACCGCTCACAATGGTCAGACCCCATTCAGCCAACGTTTGAGCAAGCTGGCGCGTCCATGCCATCTTGCGCTCACGGTATCCCGGATCGGCCATCCGACCCCCAACAATAGCCACTGCCCACTGATCGCGAGTCTCTAGTGAGCCGCGCAGGTAGAGCACCGGTGGGGCATCGCGTAAATCGCGCAACAACACAGGATAGTCTTCGTCGTCCAGCGTCAGTATATCGATTCCTTCGCACCGTAGGCCCTCTAGTTCGCCAGCGATCTCCTCCAAAGGGATCTTCTGAAGAGCGCAAAAATTTTCCGGCGGAAGATCGGTAAGAGCCGCGAGCGTTTCAGCATCGGCCTGCCAAATCGCCTCGACGCTCCTAAAGCGTTCCACGAGACGACGCGCCCGCGCTCCGCCCAAACCATCAACCTTGCTCAACGCCAGCCAGTGCAGCTTACTCATTAGGGATGCGTGTGAATCGTGCGGGTCAACGTCAGCACTTTGACCGAACGAACTCCGGCGCGCTTCAGCACGCGCGTCACCTCCCTCAGCGTTTCCCCCGAATCATAAAGATCATCCAAGACCAGCAGCGATTTCCCACGCACGTCGCCTCGTACAGCGAACGCGCCCGCGACGTTGGCGCGCTTCTGTGTACGGGTGCGCATATCTTTCTGACGATCTGTTGTTCGGATCCTTTGCAGACCCCCGCTGAGCAGTGGAACTCCCAAGCGCCGTGCGAGCACTTGTCCCAGCAGATACACACAATCATAGAGACGCGGCGTCGCCGGCGGGATAACCAAGAGTCCGTCCACAGCGTTAAGTTCAGAATGCTTCTCGATCAATATGACAAGGCGGTCGGCCAATTTATCGGCCAAGTCTATGCGCCCACGGTACTTGTAGCGACAGAGAAGTCTGCCCGTCTCGCTCCGTTGCCACGTCTCGCCGATAAAATGACTATGGAGATCAAGGGCCCAGCCGATCTCCCAGGGGCCGAGTAAGCGTTGAGGGCAAGGCTGAGGGAGATCATAGAGATGAGGTGCTCGGAAGAGAAAAGAAGAAACTCTGGCCCTGAGAGAGCCAAAGAGCCGAACGAGCTTCTGCTTGAGGTCCATATCTGCTCCTTTGCCGTAGGCCGGACCTCAAGCCGATATATTTTAGCGCTTGGCGTTCTCGAAAGCAAACGGAGCCAAATTCAGCCCTTCTTCTTGCCCTGCGAGCGCTTGAGGCGCTTGGTGCGCTTGCGCGCGCCGCCGAGACGAATGCGCATGAAGTAGGCCTCCTTGTCAAAGCACCGTCAGAGCAACTTGACTATTTTATAATACGGTGCTCATAGATTTTTGTCAACGAGCTCTCTTTTTTGCATCCGAGCCCTCCCGTGCTCTAAGATAGTGCCGACTATGAACAGAGCACTCATCATAACGATTATTCTGCTGGTGCTTCTAGGAGGCTGTGCGGGCAATCAGCCTCCAATAGTGAAGATCACCAGCCCAAGCGAGAATGCTTTCTTAGACGAACGCACGGTGCAGTTTTCGGGCGAATGGTCCGACCCCGACGGCGAAATTCAATCTGTCTTCTGGAACTTCGGTGACGGAAAGACAAGCCCTGAAAATTCTCCCGTACACACCTACGCCAAAGGCGGCAGCTACACCGTAGAACTTACGGTGACAGACCGGGGCGGAGCCAAGGCGAGCGCCCGTCTAAAGTTCTCTATTAACCAAGAGCCTCTCGTCTATGCGACGGCTCGCGTCCAAGACGCCCCCGACGGCGTCCCCAGCAAGTTCATCTCCGGGGAACCTCCTCTGGCCGTCGAATTCAGTAGCGCGGGCACGCGCGACCCCGACGGCAAAATCGCCTCGCTCTCGTGGAGCTTCGGCGACGGCCAGTTCAGCGACGAGCCTAATCCTACTTATATATATACGGAACCCGGCACCTACGATGTCGTTCTTGCTGTAGTGGACGACCGTGGCACCACCGCGCAGGACACCAGCGTCACGATAGAAGTGAAGAGCCCAGAGCCGACGATCTTCACCGTCGGCGATGTCAGTTATCGTCTCTATGATCGCAGTGAGATCGCTCCCTTCCCCGGAGAAAAAGCGCTGCTCTATCGCTATGTGCTCGCAGAGCCACAAAGACGAAGACGCAATCAGATCGAAGCGATTCTGCTCAACGCGATTGATCGCTCAAAGCAGCGCCCGCGCCTGAGCGCCATCTACGTCTGGCTCTTTGCGCAAGCGAAAAACAATTTTATGGCCCCCAGCGATTACGATCACTTCTTAGGCTCGGCGCACTGGGAAGCTCGTGGACAAGAGAAGCCCACGCTGCTTTTAAATAAAAAATATCTCGAAGGGACTGCGCCGACGGTCTATGGCTATCGTTCTCTGCTGAGATCTCAGCTAGGGCCCCAGACCGCGGGGTGTCCCGCGTGCCGCGATCATCAGATTGCTCATTTCGAAGTCTTCTTAGAGGGCGAGACCTTCTGCCGCGCCGGGGTAGTTAATACGCTGAGAGAAGCCCTGCAGGCGCTCGCGGGATCCGAAGGGTATCTCTTTGACATCTACGGTCAAGATGTGACGTTCGCGCTGGGAGCTGCCGTCGGCGCGCTGCACATGCCCGTAGATCTGCTGCCAAAAGCGCTGCTCAATCTCAAGCCGGAGAGATGGGAGATCGAGCTGGAGAATCTCAAGCTCTATCTCCCGGTGATTCCCGACTGTTAAACGTTAGTAATATTCCACGCCCGCGCGAGCAACTCCGACAGGTGCGCCGTCTGTATCTCCAGCTTGTGTTTGCGGCATCCGTACTGGTGCTGGATCAGGCAGGCCGAGCAGGGCGTCATCAGCGTCTGCGCGCCCGCGGCTTTCAGGCGCTCCAGCTCTCCGTCTAAAATCTTCAGTGAAATTCGGTGATGGATCGTGCTGTACGTCCCCGCGCCGCCGCAGCAGTGATCGGCTTTCTCTAGCTCTTTGATCTCCAACCCGGGGATCTGTTTGATGATCTCCAAGGGCTTCGCGCCCAAGTTCTGCGTGCGTGTCAGATGACAGGGCGCATGGTACGTGACGATCTCTGACAGAGACCGAAAGGGCTTTAGCTCGCTCTGTGAGAGAAACTCGCTCAGCTCACGGATTCTCTGAACAAGCTTCTCAGCGCGCCGAACGTAAGCAGGATCGTCTCGCAAGAGCTTGGGGTAGTTCTTCAAAAATCCAGAGCAGGTCGCTTCGTCAGAGACGATGACATCAGCGTCGAGCTTCTCTAGAATCTCTATGTTTGAGCGAGCCAACGTCTTCGCAGCGATCTCGTCGCCGTAGTAAAACGCCGGCGCGCCACAACAGATATGTTCTTCAGCGCAGTGCACGGCCCAGCCGTTGTGCTGCAAGATTTTTACTGTTGCTGCGCCTGCATCGGGATAGAGCAAGTCTATGCCGCAGCCGACAAAGTACCCGACGCGTTGCAGTTGCACAGGACTATTAGCGTTTTTGGCAAGCAGTTCCGACAAGCGTTCGTGCAGAAATCTCTCGGCAAACCGATGGCCTTGGAGGATCTCAAGCCCGTGAGCGAAATCTTCGTCGGTGCGCACAAGAATCGCATGAGCGATCTTGGGCAGCCCGACTCTCGTGCCCAATTGCCAAGCCCTGACCGCACCTGCCAGACGCTTGCGGTTGGGCAGAAGCTTTCGGTATGCAAAACTCTTGAGACGATCTGTGGGTTTATGCCCTAACGTCTCGTTGACTCGGCTCAGCACTTGCGCGTTGCGCCAAGGCAGGTCAATCTGCACGGGGCACTCTTGGGCGCACAGCCCGCAGGTCATACAGAGCGAGGCCAGCTCGCGAGCGCGCGCCAGATCGCCTTGCCCGTTGTGATCAACAAAAGCTGTCCAGATGGCTCCGATTACTCCCATATAGGTCTGCCCCGCGTAGGCGTGCCCACCCACGGCGCGGAAGGCCGGACAGATGTTCATGCAACTGCCGCAGCGGATACAGTAGAGCGCCTCTCTAAATTTAGTGTCGGCGCGCATCCGGCTGCGCCCGTTGTCGACTAAAACAACGTGCACTTCACGGTCTTGACCTAACCCCCCGGCCCCCTCCCGCTTTAGGGGAGGGGCCAGGGGAGAGGTCGGCGTCACCAGCGAGAGATAGCTGGTCATCTTCTGTGCAGTAGCGCTGCGCGGCAAGAGCTTTAAAAGCACTAAGACGTCGGCGAGCGTCGGGACGACCTTCTCGATCCCAGTAACGGTAACGTGAATCTTCGGAAGTGTCATCGTTAGCCGGTCATTGCCCTCGTTAGTGATGACAATAAAAGTTCCCGTCTGAGCGACGGCAAAGTTCGCTCCGGTGATCCCCATGTCGGCATCCAAATAGCTCTGGCGCAGCGAGGCGCGCGCGATCTTTGTTAACTCATAAGGGTTATCGGTGTACGGGACGCCGAGCTTATCAGCAAAGAGTTTGCCTACGGCTTCGCGGGGCTTGTGGATCGCCGGCCCGATGATGTGAAACGGGCGCTCGCCTGCCAACTGAATAATACGTTCCCCTAAGTCCGTCTCGATCACTTCTACGTCGGCGGCTTCTAAGTGCTTGTTCATCTCAAGCTCTTCCGTGACCATTGATTTAGACTTGACGGCTTTCTTCACGCCGCGCTCGCGCACGAGCTTGAGCATATACTCATTGGCCTCTTGAGCGTTTTGCGCAAGATAGAAATTCCCGCCGTTACGAGTGATGCTCGCTTTGAGCTGGGCCAGCAGCTCATCGAGATGCTCGATAGAGAACTCTTTGATCTCACGAGCGCGGCGCTTGAGCGCATTTAGGTCTTTGATATCGGCGAAGGCCCAGCTGCGCGAGAGATCGAAATAGAGACCGGCGCGGCTCAGGGCCGTGTGCATCGAGTCATCCTGCAAGCTCTGGGCAATTTTTTGTGAGAACTCGTTCATAGAGATCGGCGCTTATGATAGCGATCTTGCGTCCGAAAGACAAAAGCGCGACTCCGTGATATAATCAAAAGCAGGAGTTGCTCGGTCGCGAGCCGCTGGCTATAATTATTTGCGTTTAGGGGCCGTAGCTCAGCTGGGAGAGCGCTACGTTCGCAACGTAGAGGTCGCCGGTTCGACTCCGGTCGGCTCCACCAAGATCGCTGCTTCCAACGACGATAGAGACGATGGACAAGTACAGGAGTTGGAACTATAGCCCCCTGTGAGGTGATCTGTCATGTCTAAACGGCTCTGGATAGTATTGCTCGGTCTCTTCGCGCTCGCCATCGGCTGGCCAAGCCGGTCTGCAGAGCTCATAGAGATCCGATTGACCGGGACGGCTGAATCTTTCCAAGAGTTGATCGGCGCCCGTTGGTGGAACGTGCGGGTAGACAAGACCATCTCTGGCCCGCAACCCTGCGCTTCTCAACTGCGGGTGATCAGCTGGACTTCTGCAACCCCTCCGGTGATCTGGGGGTCTGCCGACGCGCACATCCAGCCCGGCGATAGGGTGCAGATCTACGGACGCTATTTGACAGAGACCGACGGCTGCCTGGTGACGCTTATGGGCTCTGCGCGGTATTATATTCGCCTGCCCGTCGAGATCGCTTCGGCGGAGATCGAGATCCAGCCCAGTTCGCCCACCGCAGCAGACGAGATCGCAGCTAGGCTCACGGTGACCTTCACGCGCGAGTTCGGCAACGGCTGCTTTGCCGGCGTGCAGCTCGCGCAGCTACAGAGAAGAGAAGCGATCTTTTCTGTAGTCGCCGGGGAAGTGCCCCCCGATGCCACGTGTATTCTCATCTATGCGCCGACGAAGATCGGCACGTACACGCACAAGCTGGGCAAGCTCCCCGCGGGGGAGTATCGCTTCGATCTCTATGACTTTGAAAAACTCTTTTTCAGCAAGCCGTTCACCGTCGTCGCGAGTACTTCACTAGAGCGAGCACTGGATCGCAACGGGAACAACAGAATAGACGACTCTGAGATGCTTATAGCTATTGACTTATGGATTCGTCAAGAAGCCGTGCCGGGGAGCGGCGGACAACGCATCAGCGACGCCAAGATGATAACGCTTCTGAATCTGTGGCTGAGAGATGCACCCATTGAGTAGGGACGAAAGGGCTTGACGTTGACGGCGCCCGCGCGATCTGCTATAGTGCCCGATACGTATGGACAGAGAGTTCGCCGGGCACGTGGGGGTTGTGACGGGCGGCACGCGCGGCATCGGACGGGCCGTTACAGAGATGCTCGTCGCCCGCGGCGCGAAGGTCTATATCTTTGCGCGCGACGCTCAGGCCGGCTATGCCCTCCAACAGAGACTAGGCCCGCCATGCGTCTTTGCACCCGTGGACATCACCAACGGCTCGCACGTGGACGAAGCAATTGAAAAGATCTTCACATCTGACAAGCAATTGAACTTCTTGGTCAACAACGCCGGCATCACCAAAGACAATCTCTTACTGAGAATGAAAGACGAAGAGTGGGACGCTGTCTTGACAACGAACTTAAAAGGCGCTTATTATTGCACCAAGGCCGTTTCGCGCTGGATGCTCAAGCAGCGCTCCGGAGCTATAGTGAATATAACTTCTGTCGTGGGCGAGATCGGGAACGCCGGTCAGGCCAACTACGCTGCGGCGAAGGCCGGGCTGATCGGCTTCACGAAGAGCGTCGCGCGCGAGTTGAGCTCGCGGGGGATTCGCGTGAATGCCCTCGCGCCGGGGTTTATCGAGACGGCCATGACCCAAAATCTGCCCGACGAGCTCAAAAGGCGCTACGAAGAAAACATTCCGCTGGGGCGCTTTGGCCGAGGCAAAGAAGTTGCCGAAGCCGTCTGTTTCTTGCTCTCACTGCGTGCGTCCTATATAACAGGACAAGTACTGAACGTGGACGGCGGCCTGGTGATGCGATAGCCGACTTGACAAATTTGTATTTTTTCGTAAGAGTAAATGACCTCACGGGAGGTGAACGGGATGCCGGATATTGCAGATCAAGTGAAACAGATCGTCGCCGAGCAGCTGATGGTGGAGCTCGATGAAGTGACCGAAGAGGCGTCGTTCATCGAGGACCTCGGTGCTGACTCCCTCGATACCGTAGAGATGATCATGGAGATCGAGGACGAGTTCGGCATCGAGATCCCCGACGAAGACGCCGAGAAGATCTCCACGGTCGGACAGGCGATCGAGTACGTCAAGCGCAAAGTTACGCAACAGGCCAAAGCTTAGTCCTGGGGCCGGTCTTCTGCACCGGCCCCCATTTCTCTTCTCGCTTTATCGTGAGACAAAGCGGCTCAAGCAAATCTGTCTTCCGTTCTCGAATCAAAGGTGATGACCAGTGAACAAGAAGAGAATCTCAGATAAAGCTAAGCTCTCCCACTTAGACAGACAAGGGCGCGCACGGATGGTCAACGTCAGCGACAAGCCCGATACTAAGAGAGTCGCCATCGCCCAAGGCTCTATCACGATCTCCCCTGAAACCCTGCGGCTGATCACGACCGAAAAAATCGCCAAGGGCGATGTGCTGACCGTTGCCAAGCTCGCGGGCGTCATGGGGGCTAAGAAAACTTCAGAACTCATCCCCCTCTGCCACTCCATCGCGCTCGATTCGATAGATTTGGAATTCATGCCCGATCTTTCAGGCGGGCGGCTCACGGTCACGGCCACGGCAGCCAGCACCGGCAAGACCGGCGTCGAGATGGAAGCCCTTACGGCTTGCGCTGTCGCTCTATTGACTATTTATGACATGTGCAAGTCCGCCGAGCGCGGGATGGTCATCGGGGAGATCAAATTAATGGAGAAGCGCGGAGGGCAGTCGGGCCTCTGGAAGCGCTAGATTTTATTCTATTTTTACACCCCCATCATTCCCTTTTTATTCGCAAGGTGCTAGCATATAAAGCCGGATCAAAAACAGTCCGGGAGGCGACGAAGATGCGAAGCACTAAAGCTATGTTTTTCTTGACGGTCGTCTGCGTTTTGGGGGGCCTGCTGCCTAGTGTGGCTCAACCCGCCATCATCGTTCAACGGGATATTATTTACGGACGAGTCGGCGAGATTGATTTGAAGCTCGACATTTACAGACCAAATCTGATCGGCCCGCTGCCCGCGATTATCTTCGTGCATGGCGGCGGCTGGGTCAGCGGAGATAAACGAGCTATGGAGGGATACGCGCGCTATTTTGCCGAGCGCGGCTATGTCGGGTTTTCTGTCGGGTATCGGCTCGCACCGAGATTTAAGTTTCCTGCGCAGATCGAAGATATAAAATGTGCAGTCCGCTGGGTTCGCGCAAATGCTCAATCGTTGGGCGTCCATCCAGAGAGAATCGGTGCGCTGGGCAGTTCGGCAGGCGGGCACTTGGTCGGGCTGCTGGGGGTGACCGACGGCTCGGAAGGTTTAGAAGGTTCGTGCGGCGATCTGTCGCTCAGCAGTCGTGTGCAGGTCGTTGTCCCGTATTTTGGCCTGATGGATTGGGCGAGAGTTCTCAGTCGTGAGCGCGCCCAACAGACCGCTCTGGCGCTCTTTGGCACGACCTGTCAGGCCAATCCCGAACCGTGCAAGAAGGCTTCGCCGATCACGCACGTGAGCGCCGATGACCCGCCCTATCTGCTTGTGCACGGGACGCTCGATCCCGTTGTACCTTTTGAGCAGTCCGTGTTGATGCGCGACGCTCTGAAGGCGGCCAACGTTGAAGTGGATTTGGTCGCCCTTGAGGGCGCTGGGCACGGCTGGCCCATAAACTCAGTTTTGGGGCAGCAGGTGCTCGCTCGCGTCGTGCCCTTCTTCGCGAGACATTTGCAGGATCGCTACGGCTCCCAGATTGCTGCTAGGTATCGCAAGGAAGGAAGGAAGATAGAACCGTGATTCATATACTTAGAGCCTTCAGTCTCGGATTGGTGCTGCTCGCCGTCGCTTTGAGCGCGAGCAGCGAGAATCTCTTGAGCGAAACGGTGACACAAAGCGCCGAAAACTCCATCTATCTCACGTTCGTCATTCACTTTGACCCGCTGCCGGCGCCCGGCGGCCAAGTCTTGAGACAGGGCTACGAGCGCGAGCGCGACAACCTCGCTTGGCTGTCAGATCTCTTCGACGAGATCGAACGGACGAAAGGGCCGGATTTTGTGCCCAAGCTCACCCTCGAAATGGGGGGCGATCACGCCGAGTACTACAGCGAAGATCCCGTAGGGCTGGCGCTGCTCAAGCGTCTTCGCGCCAAGGGACACTCCTTGGGCACGCACTTTCACAGTAACTATAAAGCCGGACCTCATCTCTGGCCCGATGGTCGCTCTCAAAACACGCCCGAGATGCGTCGGCGCGTCACAACGGATCACATCAAAGCAGTAGATGCACTCGTTGCCAAGATCATCGGCAACGCCGATCCAACTGCAATCCGCCAAGCCAATCACGGGATCACCGGGCACTTCATAGATGAAGACTTAGCCCAGCAGATGGGATTTGATTTCTTCACCGGCGGGCGCAACGAAGTGCTAAATCTCTTCTTCGATCACGATGTCTATAATCCTTGGCGACCAGCAACAGCGAGAGAGAGCGGCGGTTGGCCGCTGGCCGAAGAGACGAAGGGGCATTGGATCTTGGTGCCGCAGGCTCCGGTCTTGGGGGCCATCGGCGAGCACTTCCCCCTGCCCGCCGGGGTCCCGCCCGAATATACTCAGGGGATGCGCGTTATGGTCTGGCAAGATCTGTCAATTCCCGCGATGCAGCGCAAGTTCTGGCACCTCTATCTTGAGTGGCTCCAGCGCCAGAAGAGCACGAATCCCACCGACAAGCGGGTCTGGGTCTTCGGGTGGACGGAGCATACCAACAATCTCTTTGCCGACGACAACCGGTACGGCAACAACCGCAATCTGCGCGACGAAGTCCGCCAGTACGTGTTCTGGCTCAACGAGAATTTTATCAACAAACGCACATCAGAGGGGAAGCTGATCGCCCAATACGCGACGGCTGAAACGGTGATGAAAGAATTTCGGGCTTGGGAGCAAGCTCATCCGGGGCAGTCGTCGTTCAGCTATCCGGTGCGCCAACGCGATTGGAGCGTCTATCCCTACCAGCTCAAGGGCCTGACGCGCGAGTTAATGTACGCGCACTATGAGCAAGAGATCACAATTTTTCGTGCTCAGGGTGTCAACGCCCATAAGCTCTTGAAGACGGACGGGCGCAACTGGGCCTATCAAAATGGGCGCGTGATGAGCACAAGGCCCACGTGGCCGATCTATCTGCTCTGGAGCGACGCGGGCGACAGGACGATTGACTTCTCTGGCGTTCTCTCTGGAACCGTCCGGTGTGTGGCCGGTCGCAGCGGGGCCGAGATCGCTTACGAAGCGGCGGCTCTACGAGTCTCCGAAGAGCCGATAATCTGTACGACCAGACCGTGAAGGAAGTTTTCTCATGAGCAGATTCTTACAGCTCGTCTCTTTGGGCATATTGATCGCGCTAGGGGGCACACTAGGAGCCGGAGGGCAGAGGACGACCGATGGGGGATATATTACGTTCGCAATCAACGTCCACGACTTTCGCCATATCAACGAGAGCGCCGAGACGCTTCAGAGACTGATTGCGATCTTTCAGAAATATAGAGTCAAGGGCGATTTCTATCTCACCGGGCCGATGGCCGATTTTTATGCACAGCAGCGCCCCGATCTCATTCAGAAACTCAAAGAGAACGGGATGACGATCAGCTATCATCAGCGCCCGCCGCACCCGATCTATACGGGATTCGATGCTCGCCTCAAGGGGCTCAGCGACGACGCGCTGAAAGCTCTCTTGAGAGATTACGAAAGATACAGACTCGATCTAGTAACCGGAGAACCTCAGCGCGATCACCCCGGAGGATACACACATCTGGCCCAATTGATAGGGCGCAAACCCGTGGTCGCCACCGCGCCCAACAACGCCCCAAGAGTGAAGAGGATCGCGTGGCAACTTTACAAAGAGCTGGGTGCACAGATGACCCTCATATATCACGAGAGCGGCACCAAACTCGATACTCCCTTCGAGTGGGTCGAAGGGCTGTTAGTCCGTCCCAGCGACTTCAGCATCACGCGCTGGAAGACCGAAAGAATTTCGCAAGAGCAATTTTGGTGGAACATGCTCGATACCGCTCACGCAGCTGATTATAATCCGACGAGCTATCTCAAGAAGAAGCTGAGCGAATGGCGCGGGCCGCGACCTCCGTTCATCACCGTGCTCATTCACGAGAACGATTTTTCCCGGCGCGGGGCGACGCCGTGGGAGTCTATTTATTATGGGCCGAATCGCCGACCCCTTGCGCCACCGTATGATTTGAACGCTCCCGATCCCTCTCAACCACGAAGCCAACAGAACCAAGAGCTGATCTGGAGCGCCTACGAAGAGCTGGTCGCTTACGCTTCAGTTCACTTAAACGTCGTCACTTCCGAAGATATTGTCGCGATGGCGCAGGGTGCTCGCTCTGCCGGTGAACAGGTGCAGCATCCCCGCTAAACTCACACTCGGAAGATCTCTGCAGATAGACCTAAAATTCACCTTTGGTGTACGCTCTTTCCACAGATCTTGTGCCATAATAGCCCCAAAGGAGTGTGAGACAATGTTTTGCAGAATAATGCGGCACGTGGCGTTTGCTCTAGGTGTGATAGCTCTGTCGGTATGGTCTTCGGTAGCTCAGCCAACCCCGACGCTCCTGCCGGAGAGCGTTACTTCGATATATGCAGTGACAGAGGGGATTGGATCGGTTCCGTTTGCCACTTGGGATAACTACAGTCTGTCGCGGTTCATCAACGAAGCCCGCACCGATGTCGCACGGCTGGCGTTGCTGGGCGTCCGCTGGTATCGTATGAATTCATCTGAATATGGGGGATTCGCCTTCAGCACCCATAGGCCCGGCCCAGATCGCTACAGCAGACAAGATGCTTTCATCCGACTCTTGCAAGAGAAAGAGATCCAGATCCTCGGAGTCATCAGCCCTTGGACGGGCTACTCTTCGTGCTCGCAGCCGATGGAACGCCCTCTGGAAGCGGGCTATATCCCAGCCGATCTAGCGGCGTATCGCGAATATGTGAAACAGACCGTCGAACGCTACGACATGGACGGCAAAGACGATATGCTGCATATGAGATACCCTGTGCGCTATTGGCAGGTGGATAACGCCGTAGATAGCCGTTGGTTCGACTGCCGAGAGCAGGGCCGGGAATTCGCCACCGTGCAAGAATACTTCACTATTCTCAAGACCACCTACGAAGCGATCAAAGAGGCCGATCCCAAGGCTAAAGTGCTCTTGGGCTTGGAGCTGCTGAGCGCACGTCCCGAGGGACTGAAATATCTCCAAGATCTGTGGGCGCTCGGTGGAGGACAGTATTTCGATATCGCCAATTATCAAGATTTCACCTATGACCTAGATAACTTGGTCGCGCGCATCGCGCAAGTGAGGGCTCTGACTGCAAAACCCGTCTGGGTGACCGCTGCTTCGGTGCCCAGCAACCCCAGCGCGAATTTCGCATGGAATGAAGCTCTGCACGCGCGCGCCCTTGTCAAGTACTATATGAGGACCGTCATCGAGAGCGGTGCGGAGAAGCTCTTCTGGCATAGTCTGAATCAGGAGCCGGCCCAACCAGACTCTGCTCGGTGGAAAAAACTGGGCAGCAACGGACTCTTTGAATGTTCCAATCCCCAGACCGATGCCGTCCTCGGTGTGGTGGTCTGTGCCGGGCGGGAATGGAGTCCCGCAGCGCGGACTTACTTCTTGATGACCAGTAAGATCCAACGCTATGTCATCGCGACTCCCTTCACGGCTTTCACTGTTATTCCGGTGGGGGCGGTCGTCCGCGCTTATATTTTGGACCTGAGTGTCAACGCAGCCCCGACCAGACGTATCGTGGTCATGTGGAGCGAAACGGGCAAAGCGATCGTCAACATGGGAGGCGGTGACTTGACTGTGATCGTTACCCATATCATCGAGTCCCCCGATCAGACGGATCCATTGATCTCTGCTGTTAATTCAACCCAGTTAGAGGTCGGCCCCAGTCCTATTTTTATCGAGATCAACCGTGTGCCCTAGCCGTTACAGAGCGATGAAAGAAGCGGGCCTGTGAGACCGGTGGTTCACAGGCCCGTTCGTTTTTCTGAAGTAGCCGTCGCTTCGCGTATTCGTTATACTGCAACTGAATGTCACTCTTCACAGACTATCTTGATCGCTTACGCGCCTTCAGCGCCCCTGCCAAGCGCTTCTTGTTAGCGAACGTCTTGGTGGGTCTAGGCTCCAGCCTCTTCTGGCTCTTTTTTAATATCTATGTGCTTCAGTTGGGTCATAAACAAGATTTTATTGGGCTTTTAGCTGCTATTCCCCCGTTGGCCGTAGCGCTCTTCTCGGTGCCCGCCGGAGCGCTGGGAGATCGCGTGGGCTATCGGCGCGCGCTTCTGTGGGGCGGAATCTTGGTCGCCTTGGGAATGCTGGGGGCCGTCGTCTTTGCGCAGCCTTTTATTTTAATTATAAGCATGGTGTTAACGGGAATGGGGAGCGCGCTCTGGCAGGTGGTCTCTGCGCCGTTTATGGTCGAAGAGAGCCGCGAGCATGAACGCACGCATCTCTTCAGCGTACAGTTCGCTCTGATGACGGCTTCAGGGTTCTTCGGTAGTCTTCTGGGTGGCGCGCTCGCCCCGCTCTTCGCTCAAGTGACGGGAGGGGTTTCGCAGAACGCTTTGGTTTATCAGTTGACTCTCACAGTCGCTGTGGCGCTCGCGCTGTTGGGGTTATTCCCTTTGCTGGGGCTGCCGCGTATGAATTTGCAACACCGTGAACGAAGAAGCGTGCGCACCAAACTCGATACGCCCTATGCGTTGTTGCTGAAACTGTTGTTGCCCAATCTGCTCTTGGGGTTGGGAGCGGGACTCTTCATCCCGTTTCTGAATATCTTTTTCAAACTGCACTTTCACGTCTCGGACGGGACTTTGGGGATGCTCTTCGCCGGGGGAGCGCTGGCGATGGCGCTGGCTTCACTAACAGCTCCGCTGCTGGCCCATCGGATAGGCAAAGTCTCGGCGATGGTCTGGACTCAAGCCCTCTCGATCCCCTTCTTAGTTGCTATGGGAGTTGTCCCCGTCTTGGAAGTTGCCGTCGCAGGCTTTCTCATACGCGGTGCGCTGATGCCGATGAGCGCCCCGATCTATTCGCTCTTCTTAATGGATCAAGTCTCGCCGCAAGACCGGGCCACGGTCAACGGCTGGGCTACATTGGGATGGAACTTCTGCTTCGCCCTGAGCGCTTGGCTGAGCGGCTATCTCCAAGTCTCTTGGGGGTTTCCAACTATTTTTGTCGTCGTTTGTCTGATTTATGGAACGAGCATCGTGCTGCAGAGAGTCTTTTTCACGCCGCTGGAGCGCGCTCGTTCTGTTCGTGAACCTGAGCCGCCGCCCGCGCAGCGTTTTCAGTGTTAAGCTGCGATCACTTCTAGTGCTTTGGGCAAGATTTCAACGCGAAAGCTTCCCGCGGGAAATTCTAAGGGCTCTCCATCTAAGTGCCCCAAGAGCGGTCGTTCAGAAGAGATCTCGATCCAAGGTGCTCGTCTTATCTGCACCTCCGGCAATCCCAAATGTTCTCCCCGACGCACCATGGGGATCTTCTGCAAGCGGCGCAGGGGGCTCATCTCGGAGATCATATAAATATCAAATAATCCGTCGTCGATCTCGGCCTCCGGCACGAGCTTGAAGTCCCCGCCGTGAAAGCGCCCGTTGGAAGCTCCGACCATCATCAGTCTGCCCGATACTCGCCAGTCCGGCGCTCTGATCTCCAACTCAGAGCTGCGATAGAAGAGCGCTTCATAGACCGCCGCGTAGAGATACGTCCAATGAGCCAATCCCGGCCAGTTCCAACGCCGAAAGATGCGCCAGGCCGCCGCTCCGTCTAGTCCCACACCCAGCCCATTGACGAAGGTGCGCTCTCCCCATCTTCCTGCATCTACTCTGCGCGAGCGCTGGGCTTGTAAGATTTTGACGGCAGGCGCCGGATCGAGCGCGGGAATTTCCAGCATTTTTACAAAATCGTTGCCCGTTCCAGCGGGGATGATACCCAGCTTCGTCTTCGTGCCGATCAGTCCGCCGGCAACTTCATGAATGGTGCCGTCGCCGCCGACGGCAACGACTATAGAAAAATCTCTGCTAGCCCTTCGCGCGATCTCGGTTGCTGTTCCCGGAGCTTCGGTCAGCGCTGCGCGAAAGCTCAGTTTGTTTTTTTTCAACAGCGCTTCGATCTGCGGCCAGAGACGACGACAGCGCCCGCGACCCGCTAAGAGATTGACGATGACGAAGTACTCATCGTTCATGAGATCAGTATAGCGATTTCTTTACAGTTTCAACAAGTCGTCTATTTTTAAGTTCTTGAGATTGTTGGGATCGAAGAGGTCATCTGAGAGGGCCTGGCCGGGCCGCTTGCGCGTCAGAAAACCGACCGTCGTCTGGCTGCCGTCGAGCACGTTTCTAATTTGGACTCTGTCGGCCACAGTGTTGTTCTCAAACTTGCCCAACGCTAACGCTTCAAAGACCGTTTCGAGCCTGTTGGCCTTGTTGTACGCTTCTCCCTTCAATACGACGAACTCTGACTTCTCCACCCACAGTTTGCGCACGGGGTAGTCTTCGATTCTCTCTTTTTCTTTCTTGACCCGCAACATCAGCACGTACGTTGTGTACTCTTTATCTCCAATTTTAATCTTCTCTTCGGCGACTCTTTCGTCGGCGTTATAATCTTCGCTGTACTTGAAACCGCTGCCCAGATCTTCAAACGAGAGGTTGCTCCCAGCGAAGCTGCCCTTGCGCTCTTGGGCGTTGACGAGCTGCTTGACTATACCGAGCGCAGGGAGATAGAGCCAGAGATCGGCCTCTTTCCCCGCGGGCTTAATACTGAGAAAGAGCGTGCCGCGCACGTCGTCGGGCTTGACGAACGCCACTAAGAACCGATCCGGCTCACCCTTCTTTCTCTTAGAGAAGAAGCGAAACTCGTTCGTCGCCGTCTTTTTGTCTTTGCCGACTATCTCGAACTTCACATCGCTGATGAGATCGCCTTCCGTTCCTCCGATGCCACCCTTCTCTTCAACCCTCTGCAAGATCTGCGGCCCGGTGAGCGCCGGTTGCGCTCCTAAAGCCCCGGCTCCGAGCGCTAATCCGAGGACGATCAGAGCGAATTTGGTGATGGTTTTCATCACAACCTCCTTTGCGTTTACGTTGGCGTGGGTCTGCCGTGTATGCGCCGATTCTTAAGAAATCCCGGCCTCCAGAGGAGCAGGATCGCCGGGATGACCGTAAATGTGCTGAGCGCGCTCACGACCATCGTGAGCGCGACCAGCGACCCGAATATGTTCAAACCCTTGAAGGTCGAGAGCCAGAGCACTCCGAACCCCAAGGTGAGCGCGAGCGCGTTATAGCCGATCCCCGCGCCGGTCCGGGCAAGAGTCTGCTCCAAAGCGCGACGCCTCTCACCGTCTTGAGCGAACTCGTGCCGATAGCGCTCGATAAAGTGTATGGCGTAATCTATCCCGATCCCGATAGCAATCGAACCGATCATCATCGTACTCATATCTAAGGGCAAATCGAGATACGCCATCAGTCCAAACTCCGTTAAGATCGTGAGGACCAAGGGCACGATGCAGAGCAGCCCGGCGATCACGGAACCCATCAGCAGCGAGACGATGAGCCAGCTCGCGCTCACGCTCGTCAGCAGGCTCCAGATCTGGTTCTCCCGGATCTGCTCCATAAGCCGCGCGTAGACCGGCACCGTGCCCACTTGCTCCGCCTCAATCTGAATGGGCGAGCCATCGCTCGTTAAAAGAGCCGAAGCTGTTGCTGTGGGGCCAAAGCGCTCATCGAGATATTTCTGGATCTCAGCGACGAGCTTGGACATCTGCGTGCTGCTGATCCATTCCATAGAGATAAGCACTTCCCCGGCAGAAAAATCTGTCAGAGCCATCTGGCCCAAGCTGCCCCCTTGAAACGTGAAGAGCAATAACAGTTGCGAGATGAGCTTGCGGTCGTCGGGAATCATATAATAATTGGGGTCGTCGGCGTGGAATTTCTGATGGAGCTCGCGGACCAAGTTCGTGATGGACATGGTGCGGTGGACGCCGGGAAGCGTCTCTAAGAACTCTTGCAACGCGAGGATCTTCTTCAAGACGGCGGGTTCTTTGAGGCCGTCGCGCATCCCAAGATCGATCTCGATAGCCGTCCGTAGGCTGCCTCCAAAGTGGCGCTCCAGCACGTCGAGGGCTTCTGTGACAGGGTGGCCCTTTCCCAAGAACTCTTTGACCGAGGTCTCGATGCGCAACCGCGGGAGGCCCACGGCCCAGCCTGAAGCCGCCAGCGCAGCAACGACGAGAATCGCAACGGGCGCGCGCTCGATGAAGCGTGTCAGACCCGGCAACCCCGCCCCTCCCTGCAACCACCGCGCCAAGAGGCTGCGCCGCTCGCTTCGAGGCAGGGGTAGCCTAGCCAAGACCGCCGGGATAAACGTCAGCGCCAGAAGCGCCGCATAGACCACTCCAATCCCGGTGTAGACGCCAAAGTCTCTCTGGGGCCACAGCGTCGAGCTGAGCAGCGCTAAAAAGCCCGCCAGCGTCGTCAACGCGGCCATCGCTGTGGGGGAGAGCATTTTAGAGATCGTCTCTATTAAGATCTCGCGACGGGAACGCCTATGGTTTTGAGCCTCTTCGTAGTATTTGTTCAGGATGTGAATCCCATAGGCTGTGCCTACCGCCATTAAGACGATAGGGGCTATGAACGAGAAGGGTGTAAAGGGCGCTCCGAGAAAACCCATTGTGCCCACTTCCCAGATCGCACTCAGAATGACGGTCGCCAAGGGGAGCACTATCCCGCGCCAACTGTTAAAACTCAGATAAAGAACCATTACAATAACAAGAGCGATCACAGGGAAGAGCACTGTTAAGTCTTTGCGCATACTTTCGGCAATAAACTGATTGAATCTGGGCATCCCCCCGACGTAGATGCGCTCCGGGCCTTGGTAGCGTTCAGCGATCTCGAGAACTCTGTTGACGACGTCCACAGTCTCTGCTGCGGCGGGCTTTAAGCGAATGAGCACCCCCGCGGCCTTGCCATCTTCGGATATCACGAACCCTCGGAGCAACCGATCCTCCAAGACGCGCTCTTTATAGGCTTCCAGTTCTTCAGGCGTTGTGGGGATTTCGGGCAGCGCCACCGAGATCGTGATCGCCGTTTCGGTCCCGTGAATGACTTGGGAGTTGGTCGGCCCGCGGACTTCGTCGACTTCGGGGATCTGCTCGAAGAGCTCTTCCATCTCTTTGATCTTGGTCAATGTCGAGGGTTTGAAGATCGTGTCGTCGGTTTCTATAGCGACCATAAAGAGCTTCTGGTCGCCGTAGCGCTCTTCGGCGCGCTGGAGAGCGATTACAGCAGGGTCGTCTTGGGGAAGAAACGCTTCAAAATCTTGCTCGAAGCGAATGCTGGGGATGGCGCCGGCAAAGAGCGCCGTGAACGATAATATAACTCCAATCACCCAGAAGGGATGATCGACAATCCAGGCAGCGAAGCGTCGCGTCATTTCAACCAACCGTTGCGCTCGAAGATCGTGGCCAAGATACCCAAAGCCGCATCGTCCATGACGGTCAAAGCTTTGAAGAGTCCTCCAGAAGCTTGCTCGACGCGCTGACGAATGAGCTGAAGCGCGGCGAGCAATTCGGGTCGGGTCTGCGGGCCGATGGGCTTGGTGATCATCCAGATCTGGGGCACCGAGCCGTCTTCGATCCCGCGCGGCACGATCACGATCAGTTCGTACTTTTTATCTGTAGGGTTGACGCCCAAGGGGTCATCGTAGCTCGATTCTACTCTCGCGATCTTGGCCTCGAAGTTAAAGATCCCCGACTCTCGCAAAGCTCTGGCGTACACCTGCACCAGGAGCGACGCTTGCAGCGTCTGGGTCTCGTCTACTAAGAGCAAATCTATCTTGGACGGATCAGCAATCCCGCTTACGGAAACTACAATCAGTGTCAGCAAAACCGCTCGCTTCAGCATAAAACTCCTCTTCTCTTTAATAGGATACAGCATCACCCCCTTGATCTGCCAATCAATGGTTATCTCGCCAGCGGCGCGCGCACGAGCAAGAGAAAAGCAATCAGAAAGAGCACGGCAAAGAGCAAGGCCCAGCCGAACGCAAACGTTAATTTCAAGCTGAGCGCCAACGCCCCCGCACCCCACCCCAACGCTAAAGCCCAAAACAAAACTCTCAAATGTCGACGCCAAATCCGAGGGGCACTCTCTGAAAATGCTTCTAAACGTCGTGCGAACAGTTCTATATCCCACGCGGCCAAGGCCAGCGCAACGAGCGTGAGCATCCCCCAAGGACTCAGCCCTGCCAGCACGCCCAAGCCCGCACCCATGAGCACGATCAGCAAGCGCAGCGAAGCCGTCCAACTCCATCTCGTCCAACTGAGAGCCGTCGCCGCTATGCCTAAAGAGATTAAGAGAGCCACCAGCCCCGGCTCTCGAGCGTGCTGCCCCCCAAAGATCGCCAACAGCCCATAGCAACAGATCCAGAGCAGACGCGCACCGATGATCATCGGGAGATTTCAGGGCGACCGCGCCCGTGCATGATCGCAGCGCGCTGCGCCCATCGCCCTAACTGTTCTTCGACTAGAGGCGCCAGCGGGCGCGCCACATCCCAGTCTAAGACGCGCACGCCCGCGCGTCGCAGCTGCGTCAGGAGCGCCATGCGTTGCAGACGCACGATGCGTATGGCCAACTGACTCTCATCCCGTCCCTCTCCCGGACCTAACCCCAACCCCTTCCCTAAAGGGAAGGGGCTCCCCTCCCGCTTTAGGGGAGGGGCTGGGGGAGAGGTTGAGGGTGCTAAGAGGGCACGCCCTTCAAAAGTAATGGGATCGGGACTGATCACCAAGATCTCATAGCGCCAGCGCAGATCCAGCAGAGTTTTGATATCAGACTCGCATAATGGGCTCACAAAGATCAGTTGCGATCCCGCAGGCAAGAGCCGCGTCGGCAGTCGTTCCAGATCTTCAAAGACGGCCTTGTCGCCCTTCTCTGCCGCAGCCAGCGTTCTCAAAAGCCGCTCGCGCTGGCGTCGTCCATAGCCCGGCCACTTCCAATTCAGAAAATTCCCGTAAATTAAAAGCCCCACACGGTTCCCCTGCACACTCAGATAATGCGTCAGCGCCAGAGCGGCTTCTACGCTGTACTCAAAGAGTGAGCAGGCCCTCACCCCGCCTACCGC
>JAJHSH010000041.1 GCA_022683945.1 Candidatus Acetothermia bacterium
CCAGCTGGCGTCTTGCTTCTGCTTTGTTCATGGCGTAGACTTCCTGGTACGATAGTTCCATAGTGGGCCTCCTCCCTGGGCACTCTTCCAAAACTTTGCCCGTGAGAGGATGCCCGCTTTTCTCAGCCAGCGCCACACCTCTCCCTGGTAACAATCTCTTGGCGCACCGACCGCCCTGACTTGTTTATGGAGCGCTTTTGAGCTAAAATAGCGCTCGCTATGCTCGATCTTAAGCTCATTCGCGACCATCCCAAAGAAGTCGAGAGACGTCTGCGCACGCGCGGGGAACCGATCACGCTTGATCGAATTTTGAAGCTGGACGAAGAGCGTCGCCAGATCGTCGGCCACGTCGAACAGTTGAAAGCCCAGCGCAATAAAGCCTCTGAAGAGATCGGGCGTCTCAAGCGTGAGCAGAAAGAACGCGACGCTGAAAATTTAATCGTCGAGATGGGCAAGATCGCCGAGGAGATCAAATCTCTCGATGGGAAGCTCTCGCAGATCGAGCACGAACTGAATGATCTCTTGGCGCGCCTGCCCAATCTGCCGCACGCGAGCGTCCCCGTCAGCGGCAATAAGAGTGACAAAAAGATTTTGCGCGAGTTCGGCCGAAAGCCCGAATTCTCTTTCCCGCCCAAGTCCCATGTCGAATTGGGGGAGCGCTTAAAAATCCTAGACTTCCCCAGAGCGGCGCGGATCGCCGGTTCGCGCTTTCCCTTATATCGCGGGCTGGGTGCCATGCTGGAGATGGCTCTGGTGCAATTTATGCTGCGCTACCAAGTCCAGCAAAATAACTATATTCCCATCTTCCCGCCGTTCTTGGGAAATGCCGAGAGCTTCTTTGCCGCGGGCCAGCTACCCAAGTTCGCCGACCAAGTCTACTTCTGTCCCGAAGACCATCTCTATCTCAATCCCACAGCCGAGATACTCCTGACCAACCTCCATCGCGACGAGATCGTGGACGACGCAGAACTCCCCCTCAAATATTGCGCTTATACGGCGTGCTTTAGAAGAGAAGCGGGCACCTACGGCGAAGAAGAAAAGGGTCTGATCCGAATGCATCAATTCAACAAAGTAGAGCTGTTTAAGTTCACCAGGCCCGAAGAATCTTATACGGAGTTGGATAGTCTCGTAGAAGACGCCGAAGATATTCTCAAAGAGCTGAAAATTCACTATAGAGCTGCTCTGTTGCCCAGCTGCGATCTGGGACAGCAGTCCACAAAGACGATAGACTTAGAAGTCTGGATTCCCTCACAGAATCGTTATTATGAAGTCAGCTCTTGCAGCAACTGTGAAGACTTCCAAGCCCGCCGCGGGAATATCCGATTCCGAAGAGCCAAAACGAGCAAGCCGGAGTACCTGCACACGCTGAACGGTTCGGGATTAGCCACCTCCCGGCTCTTTGTCGCTATTTTGGAGAACCATCAGCAGCCCGATAGTTCCGTCCTAGTCCCGGAGGCGCTGCGCGACTATCTGAAAACCGGACGATTACAGTAGCCATGAGAAAATTTCTGTTGTTTATCGCAGTCGTTTTCGCTTTAGGGGTTGGAGCCGTAGCCCAAGAAGCTCCCGATCTCGTTGTGCAGTCCGTGAAGCTCTCACCGCTCCATCCTAAGCCCAACGCTACGGTGCAGATCAGCGCTACGGTGCAGAACGTCGGGAACCGCCCGACCAATGACGTCTTCGTCGTGGAGTTCAAAGTGAATCGTGTGCAGATTGCCGTGCGTTTTCTCTCCGATCTGGCGCCCGGACGGAGCACGGACGTGACCGCCGAGTGGGAGGGCTCTGCGGGAGAAGCCATCATAAGAGTCGCAGTAGATCCGCTCAAGCAGATCTCGGAATTAGATGAGACCAACAATATTTTCTATAAGATCGTCAATGTCACGACCCGCGATTTTACCGGCGCCGATCTGATGGTGAAGAGCTTGCGCGCACAGGCGGCCAGTGCGGTGACCAGACAGCCGGAGAGATGGTTGGCCACGCTGAGCAACGTCGGGAGCGGTCCGGCTTCGGCTCCCATCGCCCTTGGTCTCTATATAGATGGCCAGCTGGTGCGCACGGTGATTCTAGAACAAGAATTGGCCCCCGGCACAGAGGTCTCTGTGGAGATCCCTTGGGCCGGCGAAGTTGGTGAGAAAGTGCTGAGAGCCAAAGCCGATCCCCACGGCGAGATTCCTGAGCTGGACGAAGCGAACAACAGTTGGTCTGAATATTTTGAGTTTGCGCCGATGCCCAACGCGTGCGCTCAGATCGTCTCGCTGGAGTTCGCTACGGCAAGCTTGCCGCTCTTGGAAGAATTGACGTCGCTGCCACAAGAAGAGCTGCTTTTCAGTTTTATCCCGGCGATCCGGCGTCAGATGGAGCGTGACTTTGAGGGCGTCAACGTGCGTTTCTATCTGCGCCAGCCGACGGGGATTTTCAGTCGAATCTTGTTTTCGCAAGAGAATCGTCTGCCCATTTTGGGCTTAGCGCCATTGGATTACGGAAACTTCCGCCGCGACGACACGGGCTATGTCTTCATCGGGAGCTTTCACGCCAACCGTGGGCTGCGTCTGGCTCCGCCGCCGCTCTTGGCGGTTCTCATTGCGAAAGTCGCCAGCCACGAGCTGGGGCATATGCTGGGATTAGAACACAATCCCAACGGCGGGATTATGAACGCGCAGGCCGAGATCAATCCCTACTTGGTCCAGAACGAAAAATTCCGTCCCGAAGACTTAGAGTATCTCAAGAGAATTCTCCCGATGGAATGCCCCAATCGTTAGCCTGATCAGACAAAGCGTGACGGCGGCTGAGAGCCGCCGTCGCCCCGCGCTGCCCTTATCAGTATGCCCGTATACTGTCTTGCTGTTTTAACAGTAGGGGCGCGGTTAACCGCGCCCCTACGTTAGCGCCTCCTTCAGCGCGGCTCTCGCTGTCGCAGATACTCTTTGACGGTCTGTAAAATGATCTCGGCGACGGTCCACTGATAAGTGAAGCTGCGCAGCTTCAGCTCTTCTTGGGGATTGGTGAGAAAACCCGCTTCGATCAAGACCGCGGGCATCTCCGCCCAGCGAATAAAGAGCCTCTGATGCTTGATGCCGCGATCGGTCACCCCTAAAGTCCGTGTGAGTCGCCTTTGCAGCAAGAGCGCGAGGGCTCGGCTCTGCGGGTAGTTTTGAAGGGTCGTATCGTCGCTGACCAAGACTTCGATGCCGTTGGCCGCTGTGTGACGGGGATGGGCGTTGGCGTGGATGCTCACAAAGAGATCGGCGTTCAGACGATTGGCCAGCCCCGTGCGCTCGCGATGGGGAATAAAGCGATCGTCGCTGCGCGTCAAGACTACCGAGATTTCGGGATCGTACAGGCTCATCAGACGGATGAACCGCGAGATGTTGAGATTGACCTCTTTCTCTTGCGTGCCGTAGTAGCCGATCGCTCCCGGATCGTGCCCGCCGTGTCCGGGATCGATGACCACGAGAAAGGGGCGGGGTTGGCTCTGCGCCGGCGACGCACAGCCCATAAAAATCAGCGCGAGCAACGCAATAATAAATACAGATTTCTTCGAGCGCATCGTTCGGACTCCTTGACGCAATTTTAGTTTTTTCTCACCCTCCTGACTATGATCGGGATTACAATCTGGCAATTTGACAGCCCCCCGCTCTTTATATATAATAGCCGTGCGGACTATATAGTAGAATAAATATCTCGTCGAGGGAGGTTTAGCTTATGAGTCTGCTTCGTGCTCGTCGGGTCGTTGGGTTGGTCGGTCTGTTGGTCGTAGGTCTGTTGTTCGGCAGCGTATCGTTGACAGCGGTTTCGCAGCAGGGGACGCTCATCCCCGAAGAACTGGTGATCGGCATGGTGCCGTCGCGGGCGGCAGCGATCTTGCAGCCTCCTGTAGAGGGCATGGCCAAGATGGTCTTGGAGTATGTCCAGAAGAACGGATTCCCCCAGGTGAAGCGCGTGCGTGCGGTCATCCCCGAGTCTTACACGGCAACTATTGAGGCTCTGGGAGCGGGACGCATCCACGTCGGTCTGTTCGGCCCCTTCCAGATCGTTCAGGTGATTGACAGCTTCGGCTCCGTCCCCATCGCAGTAACCAAGCGCCGGACTGCCGCGGGCAAAGAGACGCTCACGTTCCGTTCGCAATTTATGGTCTTTACCGACAGCGCGCTCAAGAATTTCGACGATCTTGTCAAACACGTGAAAGATAACAAATCGTTGAGATTCAGCTACGGCGGCAGCTCTACTTCTACAAGTGGTTTTCTCTTCCCCTGCAAAAAGCTCAAAGATCTCAACATCCTGCCCGGTGACAACCGAAACTTCAAGACGATCCGCGCCGCCAATCACCTGGCCTCGGCCGTCGCCGTCTATAAGAAAGACGTAGACATCGGCGTAGGCTTTGAGGACGTTCGTGAGGATTTGGACTCCGATAGAATGAAGCGAGAGCTGGGATGGAATCCGGGCGAGCCCAATCCCAGCACCAGAGTGCGCGTCATCGGCTATAGCGACGAGATTCCCAACGACGGCATCGTCGCGATCAAAGAGCTCGACGTCTTTTTGAGAGAAGCCATCAAATATGGCTTCGTATCTCTGATGAAAACTCCGGAAGGCCAAAAGTTCGGGAAAGACGCGGTTGACGCTATTGACTTCATGCCCGTCCCTGAAGGCTACGATATGCTCAAAGCCCTCGAAGCCGTGCGCGTCGTGGCGAAAGAGATCCAGCCCAATCTGGCCAAGTGCGAGAACCAATAGTTTTTGTGCCGCTCTGAGAGCGAAGGGAGGGGAGAGAGATTTCTCCCCTCTCTTTAGTTTGCTAAAATAGAGCGATGAAAAACATTCTGAGTATAAAAAATCTTTCTGTTGTCTATCCGGGGGTTCGGCCCGTTACGGCGTTAGAGAACGTCAATCTAGATGTCTCTGCGGGGGAATTCGTCGTCGTAGCCGGGGTCTCCGGATCGGGCAAGTCTACGCTCTTGCGCGCCATCAACCGTCTGACCGAGAACGACCGCGCCCGCGTCACCGGGAGCATCGCGTTCGAGGGCAAAGATGTGCTGAAGGCTTCGCGGCGAGAGCTGCGCGAGCTTCGTTCTTATATCGGCTTTATCTTTCAAGAATATAATGTCGTTGAGCGTCTGCCCATCTCAACCAACGCCCTCACCGGGACGCTGGCGACCCTCGGCACCTGGAGATCGCTCTGGGCGCGCTTTCCTAAAGATAGGAGAGAATCAGCCCATCGCGCGCTGGAGCGCGTCGGAATTCCCTTGCCCCGACACAGCGACCGCGCCGGACGGCTCTCCGGCGGCCAGAAGCAGCGCGTGGGGATCGCGCGCGCCCTGATGCAAAAGCCCCGATTGATCTTAGCCGACGAACCCGTCGCCTCGCTCGATCCCATCACCGCCAATTTAGTCATGAATATCTTCAAAAAAATCAACGAAGAAGAGAGCATAACTACGATTATTAATCTGCACGATCCCGTTCTGACTTTTAAGTACGGCAAACGCATTGTGGGCTTGAAGCAAGGGCGAATTATCTACGATAAACCCATCGCGGCCATCAACCGCGAGACGTTTGAAGAAGATATTTATGGCACCGTGGACGGAGATTAGTCAGCCACGTCAACTGCCCACTTGGCTCAAGTCGTTCTCTTGGCCCTTCACGATAGTAGCGCTCTTGCTGCTCTACGCTTGGGCGATGGCCGGGGTGGAGTTCAATCCGCTGCTCATCTTTCAGTATGGAGGAAAGTTCTTCGAACTGATGGGCCGGATGTGGCCGCCGGATTTTTCGCCGCTGCCCCATTATTGGCGACCGCTCTTCCAGACGCTGCAGATGGCCATCTTGGGCACGTTCTTCGGAACGCTGATGGCCTTGCCGTTGGTCGTCTTCGGCTCGCAGCTGGTGGTGCGCAGCGCTTGGGTCTACTGGCCGGTTCGTCTGCTGATGAACGTCCTGCGCACCATCCCCGATTTGCTCTATGCAGTCTTGTTTGTAGTCGCGATGGGGTTTGGCCCCATCGCCGGTGTCGGGGCGCTCTCTTTTTTCGCTTGCGCCATCATCGCTAAATTGACCTCTGAATCTGCAGATAATATCAATCCCAAACCCATCGAAGCGATCGAGGCCACCGGAGCCAACAAATTACAAGTGATTCGCTACGCGGTGATCCCACAAATCCTGCCGGCCTTTTTGGATCATACGCTCTACGTCTTCGAGCTGAACGTTCGCATCGCTACGGTGATGGGCTATGTCGGGGCAGGGGGGATCGGTGCGCAGCTGACCACAGCGCTCGAATGGCGTAATTATCCACAAGTGATGGCCATCGTGCTGATGATCTTCGCGACGGTCTTATTGATAGATCTGATAGCCAATCGCATTCGCGATGCGCTCGTGCACGGCGTTATCTTTCCGCGTGCGCTGCGCTGGCTAGGGCTTGGGGTGGTAGCCGGTCTCATTCTTTGGTCGGCCTCTTCGCTGGAGGTCAATCTTGATCGTCTGATCGCCGGGGTGGGGTATTTTAACAATCTGGTCGGCGCTATGCGCGACCCCAATTTTGAATATTTCGAACTAGCAGTTCAACGCATGATCCAATCTCTGCAGATCGCGCTCGTGGGCACGACGATCAGCTTTTTGCTCTCGGTGCCTGTGGGGTTCTTAGCTGCCCGTAGTCATACGGGTGTGCCGATCCCCTTAGCGCTGGTTTTCAAGCAAGTGCCCAATACTATTAGAGCCTTCCCAGAGTTGATCTTAGCGATCTTCTTCATTGCGACCTTTGGGCCGGGGGCGCTGCCGGGGGTCTTGGCCATCGCGATTCACTCCATCGGAATGCTGGGAAAGTTCAACGCCGAAATTGTAGAAAAGATCCGTAAAGAACCTGTAGAAGCGATCCAAGCGACGGGGGCCAGCCGTCTGCAGGTCTTTCGCTATGCGATCTTGCCCCAGGTCTTACCGGAGTTTCTGGCGCTCTTTATTTATAGATTAGAGATCAACGTGCGCGCGGCTTCTGTGTTGGGGATTGTCGGTGCGGGGGGCATCGGCTCGCTCATCGTTGAGGCTCAAGGCTTGCGCGACTGGGGAATTGTCGGCGTCTGTTTGATGGTGATTATCCCCGTGGTGATGGTGATCGACTTTTTCAGCGCGCGGGTGCGCAAGCGACTGATAGAAGGCTAGTACACCGCCTCCAGAAAGCAGTTTGAAGTCTCGCGTGAACTCTCTTCTCCTGAGTCTCATAGCCAGGCCTCCATGCTCCTCCTAGAAGCTTCACTCTTTGTCTCAGTCAAGGGTGCACTCCAGTCACACAGACACGGTTTTTCACGCTCGTGGTGTATAATAGTCATTAGAAATGTCCGCTTTTGGGCTATATACGAGTCTGGGAGTTCCGCAACTCTAAAGTGAGGTGCGTTTTATGCGTTCAGTACTGCTGGTCGTCGGTCTGGTCACGCTCTTGTTCGGTATAAGCGCGGCACAAGGCGTTCCATGCCCGAGCACTGGGCCACTCGCTACCCCCTGTCCTCAACCTACGCCCCGTCAACCCACTGATATGCAACTCATCGTCGAACCCGTTGCTAAGGGCCTCGGCCCACTCCGCGGCGGGCAAGCGCTCGCGCTGATCGCCTACGTGGCCTCTCGAGTCACTCTCCGCACCGAAGTCATCTTCTTCGTCGGCGGCCGTTTGATCGATCGGGAGCTCGTTAATATCGTCGCTAACTGCCCGCCCGAAGGCCCTCTCTGCCGGATCGGCACCCAGAGCGTGCAAGTTTTATGGACAGCCGAACCGGGCCCGCATCAAGTCACGGCCCGTCTGACAACTCTGGGGCGGACGCTCTCTCTTAACGTATTAGGGCCGGGGTTGGTCGAAGACCTCGATTTTGCCCGCGCCGAGCTGTTGGTGAGATTCAAACCCGAAGCGACCGCTGCCCAGGTCCAAGAGATTGTGCAGCGTTTGGGCACGCAAGTGTTACAGCTCTTTGCGCTCACTCGGATTCACCATTTGAGAATCATTGACGGGGCATCCGTGGCGACCAAAGTCGCGCAGTTCCAACGCGAACCGTTAGTAGAATTCGCCGAGTCCAATAGCTATTGGTACTATCAGCAACGGCCCAACGATCCGCTCTTTGCTTATCAATGGAATCTTCATAATACCGGACAGAGACATCCCCGCGCCGACCGATTTCTCATCTTCGGCGACACCGGGCAAGGCACCCCGGGGGCAGATATTGGCGCGCTGCGCGCTTGGGCTCAGATCACCGATAGCTCGTCCCTGGTGATCGCTCTTCTGGATAGCGGCATCTTCGAGCACATCGATCTGAAAGCCAATCTATCGCTCAACGGAGCGCGCGACTTCGCCCGCGGTGATGATTCTCCTGACGATCTCTTTGGGCACGGAACTTTTGTAGCCAGCATCATCGCCGCGGTGGGGAACAACAACGAAGAGATAGCGGGCCTCGCGTGGCGGGCCAGACTCTGGCCGCTCAAGCTCTCCGAAGAGCTGCGCTTCGGTTGGAATGTGCTTTTGGCAGCATTGGAGCATACGATCGCGCAGAAGCGCGCGGGGCTGGCCGTGCGCCTCATCAATTTCAGCGCCGGGGGAAGCGAACGCTCCCAAAGCATTCAAACGGCGCTGGATCTGATCAGCCAAGAGGGTCTGCTCTGGGTGACGGCCGCAGGCAACTATGGCCGAGATCTGGAGCGCGAGCCCTTCTATCCGTGCAGTTATCCTCAAGAGATTATTCTCTGCGTAGCCGCTTCTGATCATCGAGACGAGTTGGCCGCATGGTCAAGCTGGGGTGCGCGCACGGTCGATCTGGCCGCTCCTGGCGAAGATATTTTGGGACTGCTCATCGAGAAGCCCGATAATTTTTTGCGCCTGCCCCGCACGCGGGCGCTTCCGGATCTCTCTTCAGGGATCGCCGTGGCCAGCGGGACCTCCTATGCAACGGCACACGTGACGGGAGCAGCCGCCCTGCTCTGGGCGCTCTGTCCGGGCAAAAACGCCCGTGAGATTCGACAGATCATCTTAGACTCTGTAGAGAAGCGCACTGGATTGGCGGGCCGAGCAGCGAGCGGCGGACGGCTGCGCTGGCCCGAGCGCCTCGCTTGTTAGAAATCCTCTCTTTTGGGCTATATATAGTACTGCCCTGAGGAGGTTCTATGGAATTGTTTCAAGAGGCTGCCCGCCAAGGCTGGACGGGTGAGCTCAAAGAGCGTTTTGTGCATACCTACGATCGCCAGATCGGTCGCTGGGTCTTGCACCTTCTGGCACAGTACGGGCTGATCTGCAGCACCGGTGAGTTGAGCGCTCTCAGAAAGCACGTCGAGGCACGCCTGCGAGGCGAGGCCCGCGACGGCTTCAGCCCTCTGGTAGACGTCCTGAGCGATGTCTACACCCAGACTTATCACGAGGTCTTTCGGGAGCGCTCTCTTCAGAAATTGAGCCGGGCCGGAGCCGAGGGCGAAAGATACCTCTTCGGGATCGTCCGGCATCAGTTTTTTACTGCCTTGGGCCGAGAAGACCTCTCGGAAAGGGAACTGTTGGATCGAATGGTGCAGAGCAAGCGCCCCCAGACTCAAGCAAGACATTTGCGCGAGGCCAAGGCGCGTCTGTGGGAGCGTGCGCGCGCCGCGTTGCTCTCTCTTCCGGTGCTGGAGCCCGAGAGAGCACAGCGACTCTATGATCAAGTGCATAAAAACATCGACGCGCTCACGCATTATTTTTTCGAGCGTTTTCTCCCTGAACAGTATGCCCGCTCACGCGGCAATTTTAATGATCTGTTAGAAGATTTTCGTCGTGAGTATTATCGTGCCGAAGGGCTCCCCGAAGAGATTTTGAGCTATCGCGCTCAACTCCCTCGCCGTCCTAGGATACGCTTCGTCGGCGAACTTGAAGCAACAGAACTTGAAGCAACAGAAGGAGTTGCCCCATAATGGGATGCTATGGACGACTGGGCACACGAAGTGCGGATGCTCATCTGGGCAACGTTGCTGGAAGGCTCGCTGCCCAGATCGGAAGAATTAGCGCATCTGCGCACGCTCTGGGCCGTGCGCGAGAGCCTGAGCGAGCAGAGTCGTTTGGCGCTCAGGGTCTGTCTAGCTTGCGCTCGACTGGCCCAAGATGGCACGGCGGGGCTGCGCGAAGAGCTACGAATTTTCTTGGCTTATTATCTGAGTCGCGACGGCAGTGCGCCCATTGCGAATCTGCCCGAACCGCGTTCGGCACAAGAGTTGACTTTGGAATGGCTGCGCGGCCGCGAGCCGAGTTGGGAAGAGATCTTCAAAATCTTCGGGCGCACGGCCAATCCCGATCGAGTTCGCAAGCTCTTGCACGAACAGCTCGAGCAGCTAGGAGGATGACGCTCTATGTCGAATGATCTCTTGGAGCAGAGTCTGCGCGGAGAGTTGCGCGAGCGAGCCTATAGCAACCATCCCTCTTTTGCGATGCTCTTCAGCTACGCTCGGCATGAGTTAGAGGCGCCTGAGCGCCGCAGGGTGAGTGCACATTTAGTCGGCTGCCGGCGCTGTCAAGAAGAGTTGACCGCCGTTCGGTTCGAGCTGGCAACTTTAGACCAAGCGCTACCCCGCTTAGCACAAGAGCCTCTTTCAACAGTTTCAACAGCAGGCATGATCGAGCGTCTGAGGGCACTTTGGAGATCGTTGATCGAGAGACTATGGAGACGACCGGCGCTCTACGGCCACGCGGCCGCCTATGCAACGGTGGCCCTCTTACTGATAGTGCTCAATCTACAGCAATTACAGATTGCAGCAGAACCCGGCTTTCAGGGAGGCGAGGCGAGTTGGTGGGTGCAGTGGCCGCTTTTAGCATGGGGTGCTGCGCTGCTGGGGCACGGCTATAAGGTCTGGCGGCAGGGGAGCTCAAGATGGCGCGCTTAGAGATAAAGCTCTTCGGCGAAGTCGAGATCCGTCTCAACGGTCAGCTTTTGCGGTTCCCCACGCAAAAGACCAAAGAGCTCTTCGCTTATTTAGTATTACACCATCAGCACGCCCATCCGCGCGCAGCCTTGGCTGGGCTGCTCTGGCCCGAATCCGACGAAGAACACGCCAAGGCCAACTTACGTCAGACCCTCTCGCGGCTGCGCCAGACTCTTGCAGGGACAGAGTGCTTAAGACTCTCCGGCGGCGCGGCGCAGTTTCAATCCCAAGACTTCTGGTGCGATGTGCTGGAGTTCGAGCAATGGGCCCTCACCCCCGACCCCTCTCCCGTTA
>JAJHSH010000039.1 GCA_022683945.1 Candidatus Acetothermia bacterium
CCCCTTCCCTAAAGGGAAGGGGCTCCCCTCCCGCTTTAGGGGAGGGGCTAGGGGAGAGGTTGAGGTGCCCGAAGGGCGGGGTGAGGACCTCATCATAAAAGATCCGTCGCGAGCGTGGGCGTTGGGGCAGCTCCAGAGCGCGTGGGAGAATTAAAAAATCTTTCTCGGTCTGATTCTCGAAGATGCGGCACTTGGTTTTTAGATATTCCGCGAAGCTGCCGTGGCGATCCAAGTGATTGGGCGAGATATTGAGAAAGACGGCGACATGGGGACGGAATTTTTGTATAGATTCTAACTGAAAACTGCTGGTCTCCAGCACGACGATGGTCTCCGGAGTGATCTCGTGGAGCCTTTCGCTCAGGGGCACACCCAGATTCCCGGCGCTCACGACGTCGAGGCTCGCTCTCTTTAAGAGCCTTTCGATGAGCAGCGTCGTCGTAGATTTCCCATTCGTTCCGGTGACGGCGATAATTTTTGAACTGGGGCAAAAGCGATAGGCCAATTCTAATTCGCCCCAGATGGGGATCTGACGGGCGCGGGCCTCTTGCACCATCGAAGCATAGAGAGAGATCCCCGGTGATAAGACGACGAGATCGGTCGAGTCGAGCGCGCGGTGGGTATGTCCGCCCTCTTCGAAGGGTATGTTAAGATCGTGCAGGGTCGCGCGCGCAGTCTCAGAGAGAGGAGCGCCGTCGCTGACGAAGACGTCTGCTCCAATCTTGCGCAGCAATTGAGCAGCGGCGAGGCCGCTGCGCCCCGCCCCCAGCACGGCGACGCGACTACCCACTTGGATATGCGTTCTCACAAGAGCCGACTTTAAGCGAGCTATGCGTTTCTGACAAGGTCATCTTCTCTCTCGCGAGGGGAAACTTGTCTAACGCCTCTGTCCCAAAAATCTAGGGGCGCACTTCAAATGGCACTCCTAATCTCGGCCTCAGCTTCTTAATGAACAATGTATGAGTTGCCCTAAGAGATTCCAGGCCCAGCCTAAGGCCATTATGGAGATGATGGCAAGCGTAAGAAAAGCCATCATACCCACAGTTTGCTGTTTGACGTATTGCCTCCATATGACAGCGGTCACTAAGAGAACCGCCACGCTCACCAACCCCAAGTTAATCACTTGCAGCCATGCCTTGCCCCAGACATCTTGTTGAATGGCATAAACAAAGCTCAGAGCGAGCGCCAGTGCCGCAAGGATCAGCGCAGCCAGTCCGACCCTCATCGGAATCTGATAGTTTGTCATCTCTTAGTTCTCCTCTCTCATAGGCTTCACTTCGATATAGTCCACGCTAGTAAGGCCAAGAGCACAAGTAGCCCAGTAAGCCTTGTTAATATTCGCTTGAGCTCCTCATCGCCTATAAAGGAGCTGAGTCCCCAGGAGGGTGTGGCGATTGATTGCGCCAGATGTGCATACACTGCTCTAAATGGAGTGAGAGAGCAAATGGCGATAACCAATCCGAGCGACATCCAAAAGGAGATCGAAATTTCGAAGGAGCTTAGCATCGAGTAAATAATTATACCGGTGCCAAGAGCCACTCCACCTAGGCCGACAAGCAGCAGCCCTACTATCACTAGCTTCATGCCTTCACGTTAGACCCGTGGCTTTGCGTCCCCAGATTTCCCCGGGTTTGCCTTGAACAAAGATGGCAACTCTTATTTCAGCACAAATGCGCTTGAAACATCAAAGCGCAGCAGTAGCATCAGCCCCTATTTGTCTATTTGTCATGACTCGCCCAGCTTCTCCGCCAGGCGGTTTTCCAGAACTTGGTTCATTTGAAAGTCTTCTAACTGTAAGAAAAACTCGGCGGCTTGCAACAACGCCGCTTGGGGAACTAGGCCCACGATCTCACTGCCCACTACAGAGACCCCCCAACGCTGCGCCTCGCGCTTCACCAACTCATACGCCTGATAGATCGGGGTCTTCTCGAAATTGGTCAGATTCATCGAGATCTGCGTCAGACCACGACCCTCCAACGTAAGCCCCAATGCTTTTATATAGCGCAACCCGCCGTCGGAACCGCGCACGGCCTTGGCGATCTTCTTGGCGATCTCTAGATTACTCGTCCCCAAGTTGACGTTGAACGCGATCAGCGGCGGGCGCACCCCCACAGCGCTCACCCCCGCCGTAGGATGCACAACACGCTCGCCGACGTCCGGGGCCCAGTCGGGTTCTTGTATCTTTTGGGGGTAATTCTCAAACTGGCCCTTGCGAATGTTCGCCAGATCGCGACGCTCCGGGCGGGTCGCGGCCTCTTCATAAAAATAGACGGGCACGCGAAACTTCTGCCAGATCGCCAGCCCCACCCGCCGCGCTAGCTCCACAGACTCCGCTACCGTGACGCCCTTCAACGGCACAAACGGGATCACATCCACGGCACCCATGCGAGGATGCTCGCCCTGATGTTTGGTCAAGTCAATGAGTGTGACGGCACGCTCAACCAGACGCAAGAGGGCGACCTCAACAGCTTGTGGCTCTCCGACGAACGTGACGACCGTGCGATGATGGTCAGCATCGGGGTCGACATCCAATAAGATCGCCCCCGACGTCTGACGCACGGCCTCGACCACGCTCTCGATCTTGGCGTGATCGCGTCCTTCGCTGATATTGGGCACACACTCAATGAGCGTCTTCATAGTGATTTATGTCTCTTGCTCTGGTTGCTCTTCGGCGATAGAGAGCACGGCCTCGGCCACAGCAGCTCCATTGACATAAGCAAAGACCCGCGCCCGATAGAAGCCCTGTCGCTCTCGCTCTCGCTCCGCTTCATAGATGAGCTGGTCTCCGGGCGTCACCGGTCGGCGGAAACGGGCGCGCTCGACGCTGACGAGATATCCCTGGCGGGGTCGGTCTCGGCATATCAAAAGTCCTACCGTCTGCGCCATGCCCTCTAATATTAAGACTCCGGGCATCACGGGTCGGTCCGGGAAATGCCCGACAAAGAAGGGCTCGTTCACCGTGACGTTTTTGAGCGCGCGCACGCGCCCCTCACCCCACTCCAGCACCCGATCTACCATCAGAAACGGATAACGCTGGGGAAGAATGCGCCGGATCTCATCCACATCCATATGATTTAAAAACTACTCGTTAAGAATCTTCAGCACGTCATAAGTAATATCTTCGAGCACGCCGGGCTTGGCATAGAGAACGACATCTTTGCGCTGTGTAACCCAGTCGAAGTTGCGTTCGGCGGCAATCCGCTCGATCACTTTGAGCATCTCGCCCTGAATCTGCGTGGTCAGTTCCAGATCGAGCCGCTGCATCTCTTGTTGGATGCGCGCGCTCTCGCGCTGAAACTCGTCCTCGCTGAGCAGTCCCTTCCTGAACCTGTCTTGAATACCTCTGAATTCTTGCTGTCTTCTCTCGGCCTCCGCGCGGAACTTCTGCACAGCTTCGGTTGTCTTCCTGTAGTCTTGGAAGACCTTCTCGGCGTGAATATAAGCAATCTTGAGTCCCCCAGCCGCAGGGCGGGCAGTCAATTGCTTCTCGAGAGAGCTGATCTTCTCTTCTAGTTTAGCTACTCTCGTCTGGAGCTCTTCTGAGACAGCCTCGCCGCCGCGCGTCATCTGCCCTCCAAAAAAGCCCGCCGCCAACGCCACCGCCACCAACACTGCCCAGATCCATGTCTGCTTCATAATCTTGATTCCTCCCTTTAGAATCAGATAATCGCTTAGAACATCGTGCCTAAGCCGAACTGAAAGACCGGAGCCAGCTGCAAGCCCGTCTCGAATACCGGCCAGACAATGACCAGTCGAACATTTCCAACAAATGGCGTCACCAGTCGCAACTCAAAGCCGAACGAATGTTTCCAGCCTCCCTCCTCTCCCATGCCCAGATCATAAAAGAAGACGCCCCAGGCGTTCTCGATCAGCTCAAGACGATACTCTAGATTAGCCAGTGCGAAGAAGTTCGTCATGCTCATGCCGAAGCCGCGCACGGTGTTCACCCCGCCGAAGCCGAAACGCTCTTGGCTGGGGAGCGTCCAGCCCATCACCCCGTAGAGACGCACCGAGATCGTCTGGCGTTCCAGCGTTCTCCAGTGATGCGTTAGAAAAATCTGTGCTTTGGTGAATTCTTCACCCACAGCGAACTTCCCCGCTTGTTCTCCCATAAAAGCGATCTGTCCGCCCGACGTCGGGAAGACGGGATTATTGCGGGTGTCGTGCATCAAATCGAGCGAGAGCGACATAATCAAGCTCTTTTTGTCTATGGGCGCGGAGCGATAGACGTTTTCGTGACGGAAGCGCAGGGTCATCTCTAAGTTCGAGCCCAGAGGGTAGCCTACACCGAGAGTCGCACCTTGTTTGGTCATAAAGTGTTTTTCCGGTTCGTTCTGCTCTTCGGTGGTGTCGAAGATCGAGACCTCAAAGAACGAGAACTCTTCAAAGTAAGCGCGCGTCGTATAACTGAGCTTATAATTGGTCACGGGGCGGCCGATCAGACCGCGATCAAACGAGAGATCAAGATCTTGGGCTGTCCCGAGAATGTTCTTCCAGCCCAAGCTGACCTGCCCGACGATCCCCACTTGGGGGTTATAGCTCACCCCGCCTTTGAGATTTCCTAACTGATCTTCTTCGGCCACACCCACAAAGAGTTCTACTTCTCCTGTAGAGCGGTCGAGCACCTTGGGTTCGATCTGGACTTTGTTCTGTTGGAAATAGCCCAATTGCACGAGGTTGCGGTACGTATCACGCAGCGGGTTCTCGTTCACCAGATCGCCCTCTTCCAGGCGCAGCGCCTTGCGAATGACAATCTCCGGCGTGCATTGGCGCTCAAATTCGATCAATTGAGGGACAATCGTGGACTTTAAGTTCTTGGGGCACGGATTAGAGATAGTGACTTTTGTGATGCGCCCCTCGTTGATGCGCAGCGTGAGAATCCCGTCGCTGAGAGATTCTTTGACGAAATCCACGAGCAGATAGCCCTCGACGCGATAGAGATCGAAGATGCGCTTGAGCGCTGTAACCAGCGCGTAGTTGCTCACCGCTCCGGCGGGCAATCTCCCCATCATGCTCTGCAATCGGTCTTTCGTATAAACGGTCATCCCCTTGAGCTGGACTTGCTTAATCTCAGCAGGGCTCTCTAATAATTTTCTCTCTTGAAGGTTCCAGATGATCTTCACGGTGTTGGGCTTGCTGCCCGCTTCGATCTGGAGCGTCTTCTCGGTAGCAGATTCAAAATAGACCGAACGATTGAAGAATCTGAGCGCGTTCTGGACGCGCTCGATCTTGATCGGCTCCCCCACGGGCATCTCGATAATGGGTTTCACATACGACTCCGGGACCTCTTGCAGGCCGCGCACCGCTACACCGTCGAGCTTCCCTTCGACGATCTGAACAGTTAAGATCTGTTTATCTCGATTGAAACGTGCGTCCGTGCCGATGAACGCATAGCCCTTCTTTTGGTAGAACTGGGTAATGGCGTTCTCGATGATCTTGTCGTCGAACCAGCGCATATTGAGCGGACGCCCCTCTTCGACTTTGGCCTCGCGCAATGCGTCGATGAGCTCGTCACGGCGAGCGAGCTTGAGCTTATAGGGGATCCAGCGAATCCCCCAAATATCAATCAGATAGAACTGATAGGTCTCATTCCCTTCGAATTCGATCTTCTTCACCGCAGGGTTCTCCACCACGCGATAGATGACGCGAAGGCCGTTACCTAGTTCTCTGTATTCGCTCTCCACGCTTTCCAGCATCCCCAGCTCGCGCAAAACTTGGGCGCCCTTTTCTACATCTGCCAGAGCAATAGCATCACCGATCCTGAAGGGCAGAGCCTCATAGAGCTCCGTGCGCGTCAGCGCTTTTGTTCCGGTGATGACGACGTTACGCACGGTGTATTTTTTCTCAGCTTCTGGGGTTTGAGCCAGTCCCATAAGACCGCACAGACTTCCGACGAGCATCGTCGCAACAGCGATAACCCAAACGGCTTTCTTCACGACGCGATACCTCCTTCGAGTATGCTTTCTTCTGAACTTCGATATTGCACGGCTTCGGCGATATGGGCAGCCCGCATCGCCTCCGAGGCCTCCAAATCAGCAACGGTGCGCGCGACTTTCAAGACGCGATGATAAGCCCGCGCGCTCAAGTGCAGGTGCTCAATAGCGCGTTCGAGCAACTGCTGGGCAGCAGGCTCCAGAGCAGGCAGGCAGTAAGAGCGAATCTCGCGGATCCCCATCTGGGCATTGCTGAAGATCTTGTCGCTTTGGAAGCGCTCTTGCTGGCGCCGGCGCGCGCGTTCGACGCGCGCCCGTACGGCAGCAGAGTCCTCACCGCTGGGCCGGCCCATCAGTTCGTCTTTGGTCAAGCGCGGCACCTCCACAAATATGTCCATTCTATCAAGAAACGGGCCGGAAATCCGCTTGCGATAGCGTTGAATCTCCAAAGGGCTACAACGGCAGGGCTTCTTGGCGTCGCCGCGATGGCCACAGGGGCAGGGGTTCATCGCCGCGATCAGCATGAAATTGGCGGGGAAGGTCAGCGCGGCGGCGGCGCGCGAGAGCGTGATCTGGCGCTCTTCTAGAGGCTGGCGCAGCGTCTCTAAGACATCGCGCTCGAACTCCGGCAGCTCGTCTAAGAAGAGCACGCCGTGATGGGCCAGACTGATCTCTCCGGGTCGGGGAATATGATGCCCGCCGCCGACCATGCCGGCGTAAGAGACCGTGTGATGGGGCGCACGAAACGGACGAGTCGTCATCAGAGGGCGGTCGAGCAGGCCTACGATACTGTAGATCTTGGTGACTTCGAGGGCCTCTTCGAAAGAGAGCGTGGGCAAGACAGTGGGCAAACGTTTGGCGAGCATACTCTTGCCCGAGCCCGGCGGGCCGACGAGCACGAGATTATGTCCACCGGCCGCGGCGACTTCAACGGCGCGCTTGGCCTGCTCTTGCCCTTTTATATCTTTGAGATCGCCGTCGTAGAGCGTATTCTCTTGAAAATAGCTCTGCAGATCTACAGTAGCCGGCGCGATCTGGTGATCGCCATTAAGAAAAGCGATAGCTTCTCTCAGGTGCGAGATCGGATAAGCATGAAGACCGGAGACCATAGCGGCTTCTGGGGCGTTGCCCGCGGGGAGGAGCATCCCCTTGAGGCCCGCTTGCCGGGCGGCGAGCGCGATAGGCAAGACGCCCTTCACCAAGCGCACCTCACCGTCGAGCGAGAGCTCTCCTAAGACTAAGAATTCTATCAGGCGCTCTCCATTGACCTGTCCAGTAGCCACAGCGATGGCGAGCGCCAAGGGGAGATCGAGCCCGACGCCCTCTTTGGGCAGATCCGCCGGAGCTAAATTGACCGTGATTCTCTTGGCGGGGAACTCAAAGCCCGCGTTCTTCAGGGCGCTACGAATTCGCTCGCGGCTCTCTTGGACTTCTTTTTGGGGCAGCCCGACAATAGTGAAGTTGGGCAGTCCCAAGGCAATGTCGCACTGAACTTCTACAAGCTCTGCGTCAATACCCACGACTGCGCCGCTGATCGCTTTAGAAAACATAATTTTGAAGTTTGAGCTTCTTTATGAGCTTCTATTGTATAACAGAATTCTGGGTTTTTCACAAAGCGAGACTTGCACCTGATAGAGCCAGCTGTTAAGATTTATCGTAGAATTCACAGAGAACCTGAGGAACTTTATGACCCAATTCGGTCGTCGGCGGATGCGTGTGCTGGGTATGCTGATCGTCTTATTGATTGCTTTGGGGATGCTCTGGGGGTTGTTGACAGCGCCCGCACAGACTCATAATAATCTCTTCTCCCCATTGCTGGAAGTCTATCAACGCGTCAAGACGCACTTCTATAAGCCTGAAAACTCCCCAGATGCCCGTCTGCTCAAGGGTGCCATCCAAGGTCTGATCGAGGCGCTCGAAGATCCGTATAGTCGCTATCTCTCTCCCGACGAGCTGCGTCAGTTCAACGAGGGCTTTGACAAAGAAGTCTTAGAAGAGTTCGGTGGACTGGGGATGCAGATCGAAGTCCGTGACGGGAGACTCTTGGTCGTCGCGCCGCTCCACGACACGCCCGCTTTTCGTGCGGGCATCGAAGCCGGCGATTGGATTACAGAGATCAACGGGGAATCTACCAAGGGCATCGCCCAAGAGCAGGCCGTGCGCAAGCTGCGCGGCCCCAAAGACACCAAAGTCACTTTAAAAGTCCGCCGCGAAGACGGCACCGAAAAGACTTTCGAGATCGTGCGCGATATTATAAAAATCAAGATCGTCAGTCATAGCCGTATCGCCAACGGACGTGTCGGCTATATCCAAGTTTATACGTTCAATACGCTTACTGCTGAAGACGTCGAGAAAGCGCTGCAAGATCTGTTGACGCAGCCCTTGGAGGGGCTCATTTTGGATCTACGCAACAACCCCGGCGGCTTGCTCCACGAAGCGATAGAGCTGGCCAGTCTCTTCGTTGACACGGGAGCGATCTTGCGGGTGCAGAGCCGCACGGGCTCGGAAGTCTATAATTCTAAGGGCAACCGCTATCCCAATCTGCCCTTAGCCGTGCTCATCAATCGCGGCACGGCCAGCGCCTCGGAGATCGTCGCCGGAGCGATCCGTGATCACCAGATGGGGGCGCTCTTCGGCAGGAGAACCTTCGGCAAGGGCGTCGTTCAGACGTCTTACGAGCTGAAAGACGGCGGCGCTCTTTTGATTACTACAGCGGAGTACTTCACACCCAAGGGGAGAAGAGTCCACGAGAACGGTCTGACCCCGGATGTGACGTTAGAGCGCGAGGCCGATGTGCTGCCGCGCGCGCTCGGCTGGGTCTTGAGCCAAGCGGGGAAGACCTGCCCATGCGTCATGCCCTCCCATGATCGAAGTGCGCGGGCTCAGCCATCGCCCTATCTGGTCTGGTTCTCACCCTAAACTGTTCGAGCGCTTAGACCTGACGCTCGCGCCGGGGGAGATCGTTTGGCTCTCCGGGCGCAACGGCGCGGGCAAGACAACGCTTGCTCGATATCTGGCTGGGCTGCTCATCCCTGCGGAAGGCTCTGTAACGGTAGATGGCTTTGACACCCGCAATTTAACAGATCTGCGCGAGGTGCGCCGTCGTGTCGGTCTGCTCTTCCAAGAGAGCCACGCTCACCTCGTCGCG
This sequence comes from Candidatus Acetothermia bacterium, assembly GCA_022683945.1. Taxonomy (GTDB): domain Bacteria; phylum Bipolaricaulota; class Bipolaricaulia; order RBG-16-55-9; family DRXL01; genus SKYB132. Next base: position 9,079 of record JAJHSH010000039.1, read on the forward strand.
CAGACGCTCTTGGAAGAAGTGGCTTTTGGGTTAGAGAATCTGGCCTTCCCGCCCGAAGAGATTGAGCGGCGCTCGCGGGCCGCGTTGGAGCGTGTAGGGCTGGGGAGATATTCAGCGCAAACCGTAGATGCTCTCATCCCCGCGGAGCGCCAGCGCTTGGCCATAGCGGGGCTCTTGGCGCTGAAGCCGCGCTATTTTATCTTCGATGAACCCGACACCGCCGCCGATGATGAGATCTTGAGAGAGATGATTCTCTTGCTCAAAGAATTACGAGCCGCGGGGCACGGGATTCTGCTCATCTCGCACCGGGAGTTTGAAGAGCGCTTTTACGATCGCGCGCTGCGGCTGGAGCACGGGCAATTAAATGTCATAGCGAGTCCTGTAGGGACGAAAAATTTTTCGCCCCTGCTGCCAGAGACCCTTCGAACTCACGAACTCTCCTTCGCGTTAGAGGCGCAGAATCTGAGCTTTGCTTATGAGGGTTCTTCGGAGTTTGTGCTTCGCGATCTTTCGCTCGCGGTGCGTGCGGGAGAGTTTATTGTATTGCAAGGAGCTGCCGGTTCAGGAAAATCGTCGTTGGTGCAGCTTCTGGCGGGCTTGGAAGAGCCTTCGAGGGGAGAAGTTTTGCTCAATAAGAGAGAGATATTGGCCTTGCGCGCCGCCGAGCGCGTGCGTTTTGTGGGCTTGGTCTTTCAAGAACCTTCCCAGCAGCTCTTGGGGGAGAGCGTCGCTGCCGAGCTGGAGCTGGGCTTGGAAGCCCAGAATCTCAGCCAAGAAGAGCGAGAGGCGCGCGTGCGTTGGGCCTGCGAGTCCGTGGGATTGGATTGGGAGCAGTTGCGCGCGCGCCCGGCGCAGACGCTGAGCGGTGGAGAGGGTGCACGGCTGGCCATCGCCGCGATACTCGTTCTCGATCCCCAGATGCTCATTCTTGACGAGACGATCTACGCACTCGACCCCGAAGGCCAACGGCAGATTCTAACGATGTTGCAAAAGTTGCACTCTCAGGGCAAGACGGTTCTCTTGGTAGTCTCATCGGGGTTTGAAGAATGGGCGGAGCGCTTGTGGGTTCTGAAGGACGGGAAACTGATTGAGCAAGATAACAAAGATAACAAAAAGAGTAGGGGCGAACGGCCGTTCGCCCCTACTCTGGGGTGAGGACGAGAAGGTCAGTTGTTCGCGGCTAGGCCGTAGACAACGCCAAAGCCGACGACTCCCTGAATACACGCGGTCTTTCCTCCGCCCTGCACCAGCAGCACAAAAGTACCCAAGGCGCTGTAAGGGAGAGCCGCGGTGCTGAAGGAGCCGATGAACCCGATCTGGATACTGAAAAGACTGGTGATTCGTTGGAACGAGAGCGATGGCCCCAGAGATTGAACGGCCAAAGCGTTGAAGAAGACTCCGGCATCTCTGATGTTCATCACTCCGGGGATGGCGACGATAGAAGCCCCGCTGCCGATGGGCACGCTGAACGGGTTCTGCACGGGCAGACCCGAACAAGCAGCGGGCAGCATCACCGGGAAGGGCCACGGGAACGGATGGGGATAGGGCCAGGGGAACGGGAAGGGTCCCGGGGTCGGGAAGAACCAACCAAAAATAAAGAGAATGATCGAGATCGGCGTGAAGAACGGCGGTGGGACCACTACGATGATCACTACGATCTGACCGGTGAAGACATCAATGATCACCACCAAGTATGGGTTGACCTGACAGAAGGCTTGCAGATACGTCCCCGCGGGGAGCGTCGCCCCGGAGACGTTGGCAGTTCTGTCGGTGCGCATCACGCCAACAAACTCGCATCTATTCTGGATTTCTTGGATATTGATCTGTTGGGGAGCCGTGCCCAGCGCTTGCGGCTGCCCCGGCGCAGCGGCCATTCCCTGAGCTTGCGCCAGGGCCTGACCGAGGCCCGCAGCGTTGAGCAACGGCAGCAATTGCGCCGAGAGTTGGAAGAACTGCATCGATCCGGGCGTGATCACTTGTTGGACTTGGAACTGGCTTCCCCCTGGGGGAGGCTGCGGCGGCTGAGTGATGGGCGTGCAGAAGGGCGGCGTTCCGACCGTCCCCGGTGGACAGGTCTGCGGCGGTTGCGGCTGACCGACAGCGACGATCTGCAATTGAGCTACAGCAGTAGCAACTTTGCCTGCCGGCAGGATCGCTTGGATCTGTTGGCCGACGGCTTGGGGGTTGGTGCCCAAGAGCGGGAAGGTCCCCGTTCCACCTTCTAACTGGGGAATGCGCTCCGTAGAAGCGATGATCTGAACGTATTCTGGACCCAGAGGTGGAGCGCAGACCAGTTGGTAGGTCATAATGCCCGGCAGTCGCTTCCATTCGGTGTCGTTGACCAGATTGTTGGATTCGAAGCGATTGGGCAGGAGTCGCGTGACGTTGTTGCCCTGAATGTCGAGAATATAAGCGTAATACGGGGCTTGATTGGCGCGATAACGAATCTCGATAGTTTGTCCGACGGCGCAGACGGGACGACTCACTTCGATGAAGGCCTGGAACTCGGTGGGCTGAATGACGATCCCCAAGGGCGACGGCTGCCCTTGGCTGAAGCTCGGTGCGCCGCTCAAGAGACTGAGCAGCACCACCCCCAACACGAAGATAGAGAGACGTCTCATGAAAAGATCCCTCCTTTTAGGGTCATTGACACTCTCTTTTTCTCCCCTGCGCAGTTATTAAGTAGAATATGGCTCACCCTCCTTTGCAGGGTTTCTCAGTATATACTAGATATTCTAGCTAAAGTTTCACCGCCGAGTTGTCACGGGGTTGAATATCTATTATTCTCAAAGGCATGAAGATCTCGGTCATCGGGGCCGGCGGATGGGGAACAGCGCTGTCGCGGCTCTTGGCGCGCAAGGGACACTCGGTCTCTCTATGGGCGCGTAACTCACGGCTTACCCAAGACCTAGAGAAGAGACGCGTTAATGAGAGATATCTTCCCGGTGTCACGCTGCCCATAGAGAATCTTCGAGTCACCAGCGATCTGGTCGAAGCTCTCAAAGATACTGAAGTCGTTCTCTTGGCCGTGCCGTCGTTCGCCGTGCGCGAGACGGCGCGCACATTGAAGCCCCTCTTGAGAGATCACGTTCTGGCTGTGGTGAATACTGCCAAAGGGCTGGAGCGCCAGACGCTCTGCACGATGTCTAAAGTGCTTAAAGAAGAGCTAGAAGAGAAGATCTTCACGCTCTCCGGCCCCAGCCACGCCGAAGAAGTCGGCCGAGACGCTCCCACGAGCGTGGTCATCGCCGGAGAGGATGCCCAAACGGGGATCACATTACAGAAAGCGTTTATGACCGAGCGCTTTCGTCTCTATTTCAGCGATGATATTTTAGGAGTGGAGTACGGCGGCACTGTGAAGAATATTATTGCATTGGCGGCGGGCATCTCCGATGGGCTAGGCTATGGGGATAATACAAAAGCAGCGCTGATCGCGCGCGGCTTGGCCGAGATTGTGCGTTTAGGCGTGAAGCTCGGCGCGCAGCGCGAGACGTTCTTCGGGCTCTCGGGCCTAGGGGATTTGGTCGTCACGTGTACCAGCCCTCACAGTCGTAATCGGGCGGTGGGCTATCGCATTGGCCGAGGGGAAAAGCTCTCACAGATTTTGAAAAATATGGCGATGGTCGCTGAAGGCGTCTATGCGACAGAGGCCGTGCGCGCTCTGGCTCGTGCGAAGGGAGCAGAGCTGCCCATCACCGAGGCCGTTTATGCTATGCTCTATGAAGACGCAGACCCGATAGAACAATTGAACTCACTGATGACCCGTGAACCCAAGCGGGAGGTCCTATAATCTATGAAGCGCACGCCGCTCTATGAAGCCCATCGGCGCTTAGGAGCCAAGATGGTCGAGTTCAGCGGCTACTCGATGCCCATTCAGTACACCAGCATCATCGAAGAACATCAGACGGTACGCCGCTCGGTGGGGATCTTCGATGTCAGCCACATGGGAGAGATCGAGATCTCTGGAGCAGAAGCGCTCGATCTGGTGCAACGGCTCATCACCAACGACGCGAGCGCTTTAGCCGAATATCAAGTGCTCTACTCTCCCATCTGCTACGAGTCTGGCGGGACGGTGGACGATCTGTTGGTCTATAAACTACCGGATCGCTTCATCCTCGTGGTCAACGCCGCTAACACCCATAAAGATTTTGAATGGGTGCAGAAGAACGCCGCAGCTTTTTCCGATCTCACTGTCAGAGACGTCAGCGCCGACTATAGTCAGATCGCGATCCAAGGCCCCAGCGCCGAGCAGTTGCTCCAGCCGTTCTTAGAATCTTCTCTTTCTCTTAAAGAGATTAAATATTACTGGGCTGTTCGTGCTCGCGTATGGGGCGAGAGCGTTCTGCTCTCTCGCACCGGCTATACGGGCGAAGACGGCTTTGAGATCTACTCGTCGCCGGAGCTTGCCGTGCGTCTGTGGGATGAACTCTTGAGAGCAGGAGCCAAGCCCATCGGCTTGGGAGCGCGTGATACGTTGAGATTTGAAGCGTCCTACCCCCTCTATGGGCACGAACTCTCCGAAGAGATCAGCCCCATCGAAGCTGGGCTCGCATGGACGGTCAAAGAGAAGAGAACAGACTATAACGGCAAATCGGCGCTGTTGGCGCAGAAGCGTCACGGGGCTTTGCGAAGACTGATCGGGCTGAAGATGCTCGAGGGTGGGGTTCCGCGTCAGGGGTATAAGATCTTCACGGACGGGAGAGAGATCGGAGTCGTCACCAGCGGGATGTACGCGCCGACGTTAGAGGGCTTCTTTGCGATGGGGCTCGTCAAGCCTCTCCCCGATGGGGGGAGGGAATCTTTAGAGATCGAGATCCGCTCTGAGCGTCGCCGTGCGGAAAGAGTTCGTCTTCCGTTCTATCGTAGTGCGAGCCAACGATGAAGATGAAAGAGCTAGTTCTTCTCGATCTGGGGCTGCGAGAGTATCGCAAAGTCTGGGAATTGCAGCACGAGCTGGTCGCCCGCCGTCTTGGCGGCGAGATCGCCGATACGCTGGTGCTGGTCGAGCACCCGGCGGTCTTCACCGTCGGCCGCGCTGCCCAGATGGCTGCGGCGCCCCACCCGTTCCCTCCCCGCAAGCGGGGAGGGTCAGGGAGGGGTATCCCGTGTTGGGCCATCGAGCGCGGCGGCCAGATGACCTTTCACGGGCCCGGCCAACTCGTGGGCTATCCCATTATAGACTTAAGGGCACGCGGACGAGACCTCCAACGCTATCTCCGAGACCTAGAAGAAGTCTTAATGCTCACAACTTCAGATTTGGGCCTCTCAGCCACGCGCCGCACAGGGCGCACCGGGGTCTGGGTACAAGAGAAGAAGATCGCGTCGATTGGGATCGCGGTCAAGCGCTGGGTGAGCTATCACGGCTTTGCGCTCAACGTCTCCACAGATTTAAGTTATTTTCGCGCTATTCAGCCCTGCGGGCTCGACGGAAGCGTCATAACTTCGATGGCCGAACAATTGGGGAGACCGCTGGAACTAGAGACTGTCAAGCCCCTTCTGACGAGACGCTTCCAACAGATCTTTGTAGGGGCTTGGTTAACCAAGCCCCCCACGAGCGTAACGGCGATCACCGCGAGCTTATTGACTGGTGCCCCCTCTCTGCGCTAGACTGTGTATTGAGATAGAAGAGGAGACAGAGCATGAGCCTTAAGCGTCTCGTTATCGTTCTGGTCTTTACAGCATTGGCATCTGTCGCTCGTTCGACAGGCCAGATCCCAGTATTACAGATCGAACAGATGGTAGATCCCACAACGTTCTTTACCAAAGGCAGCGGCCAATCTCCAGAATCGGCTGCCGTGAAGATTCTCTTGCGCGGCCAACCCAAACCCGAAAGACCCATTGATCTCGTCTTTATCTTAGATCGCTCGGCCAGCACCAATCTCGCTACCGTCAAGAAGATCGCCCTGGAGTTCTTGCATCACTTGAGCGAAGGGGATCGTATCGGCTTAGTAGTCTTGGCCGAGAGAGCGGAAACGCTGCTGAGCCTCAGCGAAGACCGTGCGCAGGCCTATCAGCTGATTGAGTCTCTGACGCGCGGCAAGCAGACCGCGCTCGGTGAGGCCTTGGCTGTTGCTCTCGATGAGCTATTGCAAAACGGGCGCCCCGATGCACTCCGTGCTATTGTTCTGCCTTCCGACGGCAACAATCTCGTAGGACGCTTGCCCCTGCCCGAAGCTCAGCGTGCGGGTACCCATCAAATCCCCATCTACGCGGTCGGCATCAGCAGCAATCTCAACCGAACGGCGCTCAGCCGGATCGCGGCTGCTTCGGGCGGCAGCTTTTTCGGCGCTTACAGCGCCAATGTCTATGAGAGCATCTTCAAAAGATTAGGACGCGAGGCCGTCGCACGCCACCTTCGACTAACGGTCACGCTGCCGGCGATCTTTATTTTTGAGGGGGCTTTTGAGCCGGCCCAAGTCCGTCGCGGCGCACAGGGGGCAACCGTATTAGAATGGAGCTTCCCCGTCGTGGTGCAAGGGGAGACGCGCACGGTCGCTTTTCAGATCGGCGCACGCCAAGCCGGGGCTTTTCTGCTAGGTGCAGGTTCGCTCTTAGAGTATCGCGACCTCAAAAATAAATTACAGAGAGAGCCCATCCCCCCTGTGGCCCTGAAGATCGAGAAGATCAACAAGCCTCCGCTGGCAGCCTTCCGATTCTCTCCTGAACTTCCTAGGCTCAACGATCGCGTCTGCTTCGATGCGCGAGAATCGAAAGACCCTGACGGGAAGATCATACAGTACGCGTGGGACTGGGAGAGCGACGGCACGTTCGACGCTGTTTTGAAAGAGCCGAGAGTCTGTCGCGTCTTTGACGTCACGGGATCTTTCAATGTGACACTCCGTGTCACCGATGAGGACGGCGCGACCGCGCAAGTGACCCGTTCGTTCTCTATCCATCTGCTCCCCGGTGTCACAGCCCCCGTCGCGGTCGCTATACCCACCGCACGGTTCACGTTCCATCCGACTACGCCCAACGCCGGAGAGCCAGTGAGCTTCGATGCTTCGGAGTCGCGCTCCGGCAACGGCGAGATCGTTCAATACGAATGGGATTGGGATGGCGACGGAACGTTCGATGAGAGAGGCACTATCCCTCAAGTGCAGCACACTTTCAGCGACTCCGGGCCACGCACCGTCGTGCTCAGGGTGACCAACAGTCAACAGAAGAGCGCGACGTTCTCTCAACAGCTTGTGATTATAGGGCGTGTGCCCTTTGGGTTTAAGTTAGAGACGCTGGCGACGGCTCAGCTCTCCGGTGGCGAGCTGGGCTGGGAGCCTTGGCTGCGCTACTATACCCGCGACGGGCGCGTTACCGACGAAGATCTCAGAGACGCTGCCACGCGCTTTGGCATCGGCGTTTATGTGCCAGGGACGCGCTATCTGCTTATGCAACAAGATCTGGAGACGCTCAACCATCTCAATCAGATCTATAAGTTGGGGAAGACTCTCAACATAAGCGCAGCCGAGGCCAAGGGCTATCGTGCGTTCGGCTCTGAGGTCAGCGGGCTGGGACAGATCTATCTCCATGAAAAGATTCTCAATCAGCCGCTGGCGCTGGCGACGCCGCCGCTCTTAATTTATCGAGAGCAAAAATTAGTAGCAGTACGATATGTAGCATTTTCCACAGAAGAGGGTCGGCTCTTTGGCCTGAGCGTGCATCGTTGGCCCAAAGCCGGCGACGCTTTTGTCCTCACCGTCTGGTTGATTCCTAACCCCAACGGGCCCTTTGCGCCTTAGGGTGGCTTGGTAGGGGCGTACGGTCGTGCGCCCCTACAAGGGACAAAGTTCACTTCTCTTCATTGCTGACGGCCCTTCTCTTGCGCTCTCTCTTGCGCTAAGCTCTTGACGGTGATGAGAGCCATGCACAGATTATGCCGAGAGGGGCGTCTTATGCAATTCTCTTCTTCCCCCTCTCCTCTTCTTTTTCAGAGAATAAGACTCCTGAACACTCCCATTGACGCGCTCTCTCTGAGAGAAGCCGTCGCGCGCTTGCAAGAGCTCATTGCGCAAAGCCGAGGCGGCTTGGTCTGCACACCGGACACGACCGCCCTCTGGCGCGCCCAGAAAGACCCGTCATTGAGAGCTATCTACGAAGAGGCCGATCTCATCACCCCCGATGGCACCGGGGTCGTCTGGGCCTCGCGTCTCCTGGGCATGGCGCTGCCGGAGCGCGTCTCGGGCATAGATCTGTTAGAGAGATTTTTCGCCGGGGCGCACACTGGGCGGGTCTTTCTCTTAGGCGCAGCGCCCGGCGTGGCCGAACGAGCAGCGCTTAAACTCTGGGAAAGATACCCCAATCTTCAGATCGTTGGGACGCACCACGGCTATTTTCGCCCCGATGAGAATGAGCAGATTATCAGTCTGATTCATCAAGCACAACCTGATCTGGTTCTGGTGGGGCTGGGGGTGCCTCGTCAAGAGCTCTGGATGCGAGAAAACCGAGAGAAGCTCAACAGATCGGTGCTGATGGGCGTCGGCGGCTGCTTCGACGTCTGGGCTGGACGGCTGATGCGTGCCCCTCTGAGTTGGCAGCGTCTGGGGCTAGAATGGCTTTATAGACTAGTGCAAGAACCTAAGCGGCTGGCCCGCGCCCTCACGATCCCGCTCTTTGTCTTGGAAGTCTGGGCGCTCAAACTCACGCACCTATGGTGGCGCTAGAATATCTTCGATCTCCAATTGTATCTGGGGACGTCCCGACCACGTATCACAAGTGAGTTTGAAGACCAAATCCAGCGTCTCGTGCTCTTCTAAGCGCAGCGCGTGCTCCCCCAAAGAAAACCCGATAGCGCTGAACGTCCGACCCCCGGCTTCTAGGAGACACTTTAAGTGATCGCCGTTGTTGCCCACGGTGCGCCACTGTTTGAGGCGGGCATGGCGCAGGAGAAATCTCGGCGTCGGATGACCTATGCCGAAGGGCGCCAAGCGCTGTAGATCGTGATAGACTTCTAAAGTCAGCTCTTCAGAAGAGAGTTCTGCTTCGAACTCATAGGCGGGGTGCTCTCGCTGGGAGAGCAGCTTGCGAGAGTAGCTGCTCAGGCGTTCTTTCAGCACCGGGATATTCTCGTTGCGAATAGAAAAGCCGGCGGCCATGGCGTGCCCGCCGTAGCGCTCCAGAAGGTCGCGATGCTCTTCGAGCGCAAAAGCAATATCAAAGCCGGGAACGCTACGACAAGAAGCGCGACTGATCTCCGAGCTCAAAGCTAAGATGATCGCCGGGCGTTGATGCTTTTCGGCCAGTTCGGAGGCGACCAACCCCAACAGACCGGGATTCCAATAGTGTCCGGCCAAGAATATTAATTTTTCGTCCTGCCAATCTCTTTGGCCGCGCAGGAGCTCTTCGGCCTGGAAGAGCAGATCGTCTTGGGCGATCTGGCGATCTTGATTGTAAGCCAAGAGCGTATTGGCCAGAAAGTCAGCGCGTTGCGGGTCTTGCGTCGTCAAGAGCAAGAACGCGTCGCGCGGGTCGCCGACCCGGTTGGCGGCGTTCAGTTTGGGCACGAGAATATAGCTCAGATCACTGGGCGAGAGCCTCTGCGCATCCAGAGCGAGTTTTTTTATTAAAACCCTGAGTCCCAACGAAGACCCCCGCCCCGCGGCGACGCAGCGCAAGCCGTTGGCTACTAAGCGTCGGTTCTCGGCCAGCCCACCGCGCACCAACGGCACGAGATCGCCGATAGTGCCCAAGAGCACTAGGTCTAAAAACTCTTCGCACGCGCTGCTGGGCTGCCCACACTGCTCATAGAGCCCGCGGAGCAACTGAAAGGCCACTCCAACGGCAGCTAAGTCTTTATAGATATAGGGGCAGTCGGCTTGCCTAGGGTTGACAATAGCATGGGCCGGAGGCAGCCTCTCTGGAGGCCGATGATGGTCGGTGATGATCACATCAATCTGATGATCTTGCAGAGTCTTTATGAACTCTACATCGGAGATGCCACAGTCGGCGGTGATCAGCAGATGAAACTGTTCTGAGATGAGACGCTGCACGACCGCAGGGCTCAAGCCGTGGCCGCGCTCGCGATCGGAGAGATCGACTTTGATCTCTCTGGCTCCGAGCTTCTGGAGCCCGCGATATAAGAGAGCCGTGCTGGTCAGACCGTCTACATCGAAGTCGCCTTGAATGAAGATCTTCTCACGGCGCTCGAGCGCAAGTCTGAGCCGCCTCACGGCTTTATCTAAATCTAATAACCCCCACGGGCTGGCGAGCGCCCCGATACTGTGATCGAGCAGCTCTTGCGGGGAGCCCACGGCGCGCGCGGCCAAGACGGCTGCGAGCGGAGCCGAACAGCCCAGCTCGCGCGCGATCTCCGCAGCGCGCTCTCTCGAACTCGAAGAGGCCCGCAGGCGCCACAGACGCTTCGTGAGAAGCGAGCGCCAAGAAACTTCGCACAGAGGCATAAGAAAACTAAGCTTGCACGAGTCTCATCATGCGCGCTTTGATGCGGGCCGCCCTATGGGGATGGACCACGCCGCGCGCGGCCGCTTTGTCCGCGGCTTTGGCCAGCTGAGGCAGTAACTCTCTGGCTTTATCCAGTTCTTTGGCCTGAACGTGCCGGCGAATCCGACGCAAAATATCACGGATGGCCTCTTTGCGAATCTGATTGCGTTCGCGTCGCCGCTCGTTCTGACGCCACGCTTTCTCAGCAGCTCTTACGTTGGGAATAGCGAGTCACCTCTCAAAAAAACTTTAGAAAAGCACGAGAAATATTAACAGATCGTCAGTCGCTTGACAAGCGCAAGAGAGATCAGCTATAGTAAGACGCCTTCGGGAGGGAGAGTTCTATGATCACACGTCGTGAACTGCTTTCAGAAGATACGGGGAGTCCGTATTATGAACTGCGCAAGTACCCCGAGCCTACGATCTGCTCTGAATGCCGCTTGGTCTATCATAAAGGGCGCTGGACCGACGGTTCGAGCTTACTGAAAGGGGCGCACCGAGAGCTCTGCCCGGCGTGCCGGCGCATCCAAGACCGCAACCCCGGCGGCGTCGTCTATCTGAACGGCTCTTATTGGAATCTCCATCAACAAGAGCTTCTGCAGATCGTCAAGAAGCAAGAGGCTCTGGCGCGTGAGCATCGCCCTTTGCAGAGAATCATGTGGATCAAGCCCAATGGCGCAGCGGGCCTAGAGATCGCTACGACGAATCTGCACTTGGCGCGTCGCATCGGCGAGGCGCTCCATCACGCGCACAAGGGCCGGCTAGATATTAAATACTCAGACGGAGATCGTTTTGTGCGCATCTATTGGTCTCGCGAGGAGAAGCAGAAGCCATGACCGGGGATCTGCAAATTGCTGACTTTCTGGAGCGTCTCTCGGCGGCCACGCCGACCCCCGGCGGCGGCAGCGCGGCGGCATTGACCGCGAGCGTAGCGGCTTCTTTGGTGGCGATGGTCGCAGCGCTCACGCTGAGTTCCAAAAAATCCAAAGAGCAAGAAGGCCCAGAATTGGCCGCGCAGATGGGGGCGATCTTAGAAGAGGCGCGTCAGTTGCGCGATCGGCTCTTGGTGTTGACGGAGACAGACGCTGCGGCCTTCGAACGCGTCATGGCAGCTTATAAGCTGCCCAAAGCCAGCGAAGCCGAGAGAGCGCAGCGCGAGAGGGCGATCCAAGCTGCGTTGAAGCGCGCCACTGAGATCCCGTATGAAGTGGCGCTCTGCGCGCGGCGCGTCTTGGAGCTAGCAGAGATCGTTGCTCTGAAGGGCCTCAAAAGCGCCCTGAGCGATGTGAGTGCCGGCGTCTATCTCGCAGAAGCGGCGCTGCAAGCGGCGCTCTTGAACGTTGAGATCAATCTAAAATCCATCAAAGACGAGGGCTTGGTGCGTCGCTATGGACAGTTGGGACGGGAGTTGTCCGAGTGGGCTGTGGCGCGGCGGGCAAGTCTGATTCTCAGAAAAGAAGACGCTGAAGGTGAAAATGGAGTAAAATGAGTCGTGACTCGATCAGCAGAGCTATATGAAAGTGATCTATGACCCAGAGACGGACACTCTAACGATGATTTTCAAAGAAAGCCCCGTAGCCGAGAGCGATGAGGACAAGCCGGGGATCATTCTGGATTACGACGAGCAAGGCAATCTCGTTTCACTGGAGATTCTTGATGCCTCACGGTGTGTGGCCAAACCGCGCAGCATCGAATTCGAAATGGCGAAGTAACTTGGCATCAAGAGGGAGTTCTCAGCCCGATGCTCACGCGCAAGAAGAGCCTCGCCGATGATATCGCCGCGAGCGAAGACCGAGATGTCTCGCTAATAGACCCAAGGCCCGCCCGGACCACGCTCCAGCTCAAACTCCGGGTTCGGCGCGTTCTCCCACCAGTCGGGCCACTCGTTCGAGACCGAAAAACTCCCCGGCGCGATCTCATAAGGCCCGTAGAGTTCTCTATGCCCGTTCTGGACGATCTCGATCTGCGCCCGCGCCGGACGCGCCGCCCCCCGCGCGTTGATCGCGATCAGATAGGGCACAAACGGATAATGACGCGCGTTGAGCGAGTAGCGCTCCAGGCGCTCCGATTCTAAGAAGACACCCCACTGCTCTTCCGAAGCGTCGCGCTTGGCGCTCACCCAGCGATACCCCAACCCCGGATGAAACTCCAAAATCGCTAAGTCTAGATCTATATCACCCTCCCAACGCAGCGTCACTTCTAATGTCGTGTTCAGCTCCAGCGTCAGTTCTGTCACCTGCCCCGGCTCCACGGTGATCTCCCCGCGCACGCTCACTCGATTGGCAAGACGATACCCATACCAAGCCGCGTCTCCGCCAGAGACCAATACTTCATAAGTTCCCGGCTCGATCGCTCCAAATCTTGCCATTCCCGCAAAGTCCGTCTGCGCAAAGTATCTCTCGGTCCTCTTCTGGCGCAAGATCACGTCTACGGCGGGGATTCCCATCTGCTCATCACTCTCGGTGATCTGGCCGTCACGGTTGGTGTCGGCGCGGTTCTTGGTGACGACGTGAATCACGGCGACGCCGCCGTCGTCGGGCAGGGTCGTCGTCTGCACCGCGCGCGCTAAGTTGATTCTCCCCCAGCCCGTCTTGTGATCGAAGCCACGTTCTTCGATATCATCGGCCGTCTCTTCTAAGATCTTGCGGATCTGATAGTGCGTTGCTTGGGGGAAGAGCTGCTTGAGCAGCGCGGCTCCCCCGGAGACCTGCGGCGCGGCCATCGAAGTGCCGTCGAAGTATTCGTAGAGCTTAGGTTCTCCGGTGCCCGTCTCTTCGACCCAGCGCGGAATAGCTGAGAGCACCAGCTCCCCCGGAGCCGAGACCGAGATCGCCGCACCCATCGTCGAGAAGTCTGCGCGTCGGTCGCGCGCGTCCGTCGCGCCCACGCCGAGCACCCCCGGATAGTTCTTGGGATAGAGAATCTCGTCCAGCCCGGAATTGCCCATCGAATTGACGAAGACCGCGCCACTCTCTATCACTAAATCTATGGCGTCTTTAAGAGTCTGGCCGTAGCCTCGTCCGCCCCAACTATTATTCAGAACTTGCGCTTCGTCGCCCGACTTTTCTCTGCCGTCCGGCCCGATGAGCGCCGCCCAGATCAGACATAGCGCTACGTTCGCATCGCCCACATACCCCGAACGATTCTCGTCGCTCACCAGGCGCGCATTAAAAATCTGAATGGGCATGATCACAGCATCTGGGGCGACGCCGGCGATGCCAAAACTATCGTTGGCCCAAGCCGCAGCAATCCCCGCGACGTGCGTCGCATGGGCATCTTCGCCCTGAGAAGAATCTGCGTCGGGCGGGATGATCTCGCCGGTGTAGCAGTCCATCCCCGGCACTTGCTTGCCGATCAAGTCCGGGTGTAAGCCGTCAAGCCCGGTGTCCACAATAGCAATGACGACGCCCCTTCCCGTGGCGCGCTCCCAGGCCTCTTCGGTTCTTAGCAGATCGAGCGCATACTGTTTCGGGCGTAACGGATCGTTCGCCGCCGCGAGAGGGCGCGTCTGCAGGCGCTCGACGCGCGAGCGGGGCAAGGGCGCGGGGTTCTCGCGCAGATAGTTCGGCTCCGCATAGCGCAGCAGGTGCGAAGACTTGCGCGCACGCTGGAGCGCTTGGGCTACCGTCAGCGTTGCAGGCAACCGCAGGAGCGCCGCCGAGAGCCGCTCCAGCTTGCGCTCGACGCGCGCCTCCAATAGCTCTGTAATCTGTTGCAATGCGGCTTCATCGCGATAACCAATGAGCAGCTCGCCCTCGACCCAACGCCCTTGTAGCGCACTTTGCGGAGATCGAGAAGAGCTTTGAGTGGGCAAGAGAGATTCGTGAAAGAGCTTCGTGCATCCCACTAAAATACCGAGAATCAGGACTAAACTCCCTAATAAGATAAGCCTGCGCATGGTCACTCTCCTGTGGTAAAGCTGAAGTGATCTGGAGCCGTCACGCCGACGGTGGGCAACCCCGTATTTAGCTGAAAGCGATCAACAGCAATCGAGATCGCCGTTGGATCTTGTCCATCGTCGAGCGCAACGGCATAGGCAACTTCCCATTCATAAATGCGATAGAGTTGGAGCGTCTCCCAGGGGGTCTGATCGAACTTCCCGTCTTCGTTCCAGGTGATCTGCGTATCGTTCTCGATGAATTCTTTGGGGGGCACAGGGCCTACCCACCAAGAGGTCTCGCCTAAAACAGAATCTCTCAAGATAACAGCGTAACGTTGGACGTTTCCGACGCGCGGCACGGGCTTCCACCGGAAGCTGGGACGACGACTAACCTCCATGGCGCCGTCTGCAGGAGAGAGGAGTTGCACGGTAAAGGGCTTGAGCGGGATGGTGCTCACGGTGGGAGTAGGAGGGCCCTCGTCGCCGCCCAAGAACGAACGCATATAATAATAGACGGGCTGGCCCACGCGCAACAGCGGACTGGCGTCGCTGAAGCTGGTGCGCTGCGGAGGAACCGTGCCAATGGGGTCAAAGTTTTTTCCGTCAAAGCTCCGATAGATTCTATATCCCGTCAGGCTCTGACGTGCGCTGGGACGGAAGCGCAACTGCACAAAGAGATTGGTGTTCGGGGGCGCGGCCTCAATCTGTAAAGGCGGCCCTTCGTGCAGAGGCACAAGCATTTCTCTGAGAAAAGCAACTTGCCGGCCTACGGTGACCGCGATCGCTTTCAGTTCGGTTGGGGGAGAGAGCTCGCCGCCCGGAGGCAAGATATCAAGAGAGCGAATCAGATGGGTTCTATTATTATTCACGTCGTAGACGACGACTTCAAAGGTCGTTCGGCCGTGGACGCCGAAGAGCGCAGGCTCGAGCACTTGCTCTCCCGTTGAGGGCGTGCTGAAGAACGCCTGTCGCGGCGCGGTGAGCAATGCTGCTCCGGGGGTCTTGCCCAGCGCTGCATAAATGACGCTAATATCGTTCTCGCTGCGAGCCATCACTTCATAGGAGATCGGGCCTGAGATGCGATCTCCGTCTGCGACGCCGCGGAGTTCTATCTCCGGCGGGAGCGTCGCCCAGCGGGGATTAAAAACTTTCTGTTGCAAGATCGTGATCTCTGTGTGTTGGCGCACCTCCAAACCGATGACACGACTCCCCGCATAGTCCGGCCTCTTGGCGTCTATCTGATAGCGATCGGGCTTGAGCGACACGAGAAAACGCCCTGAAATATCGGTCTGCGCTCGTGCGCGATAGCCCGTCGTCAATCCCCGAAATGACACTTGACTATGGGGCACGGGCTCGCCGGCGTTGGCATTCAAGAGACGCCCTTCCAAACGAGCGCGGGGCGCTGCCGACCACAGAGGAGCACAACTGCTCAAGAGAACTACCCCCACTGCTGCTGCCCAAAGAACACCAACCCGAAACCATCGAGACATCTCATGACCTCCTTCGTTCGCCATAGTAATACTCGATTTCAGTTGTTGAAGTCAAATAGCTGTTAGTTCTTATTCGTGAAACTCCAAGAGATCGCTATCTTGAACTCTATAATGACGCTCGACGCGCTGGCCCTGAAACTCCGCCGAGCCCCAGACGCGCGCGTACTTAAACTTCTCCGCCAGCTCTTGATGAATCGTCCGCGCCACGTCGGTCACCGTGCTGCCGACGGGGAGCACATACGGCTGCTCTTTCTTGAAGGGCTGCCCGGGCTTCTTCGTATATACGCGCACGACCTGCAATACTCTAAAGCAGAGCCTCTTCATCTCGGCCAGCCCCTCCCCGGAGATCGTCGAGAGCGCCGCTATCTCGAACTCCCCTCCCACCAGATCGCGCAGCCGCGAGCATCGTTCTTCGGCCCCCTCTACATCGTGCTTGAGGCCCAGTGCAACGGCACGCTTGGCCACGCCCTCTCCCACCGGATCGGGTCGGCTCCCCACCAGACGAATCCGCGCTCTCTCTAACCAGCTCAGAGCCGTCAGATAGTCCTCCTCAACCGTCTCGGACGACAGATCGACCAAGAGCGCCACGGCATCACAGTTGCGAATCAGGCTATAGACCCACGGCTCGGTGTACTCAGACAATGGGGGCAGATCAATGAGCTGAATCTGAATATCTTCAAAGGGCATCATGCCCACAGTAGGACGGAAAGTTGAGAACGGGTACTCGGCGATCTCGGGCTTGGCGTGTGTGACGGCTGCCAGAAGTGACGACTTCCCGCAGTTGGGCAGGCCGACGAGAGTGATCTGTCCCGCGCCTTCGCGCTCGATATGATCATAAGCCGGGCCGCGCGCGCCCTTTTTCTTCTGTTGCCGCTGAGTCTCTTCTTGGAGCTTGGTCAGCTTGCGCTTAAGCTCGACGCGCAGCT
This sequence comes from Candidatus Acetothermia bacterium, assembly GCA_022683945.1. Lineage (GTDB taxonomy): Bacteria > Bipolaricaulota > Bipolaricaulia > RBG-16-55-9 > DRXL01 > SKYB132. The sequence goes on from JAJHSH010000039.1 coordinate 25,806, forward strand.
TCTCGGTGCCCTTGTGCTTGGGCACTAGGGACATCAGCTCTTTCAGAATTTCCAATTTCTCTTCGGGCGTCTTCGCCGCGCGGAAGCGCAGCTCGGTCTGAATATACTCCGGAGGCAGATTCGCGGGCATCGCCGATCACCCAAACTATTTAAGCGAGATCGCGCACGAACGTCAACTTCTAGGGCGATCCGCCCATCCGCTCTACCATCCGTTGACCGATTTTCGCTATAATATGGCCATCTTATGAAAAGCAGGTGACTTGGCCCATGCGCAAAATATCTATCGGCTTGGTTCTCTTCTTGGTTGCCCTGCTCGTCTCTTTGGGCGCGGCTCCCACCCCAGCATCATCGAGTTCAACGGCGATCATCGCGGAGATCATCAACCAAGTGGACGAGCAGCAATTCAGAACTCATATCTGTTATTGGCAATCCCAAGAGGGAGGCGAAGAGTGTAACTCTTTAGGCTCGCGCTGGTCGTGTTCGCCCACGGCGATCGACCGCGCTCTCGGCTACGGGCAACGATATTTTGAGAGCTTGGGATTGAAAACTCAGTCGGATGCTTATAATTTACCCTGTCGTTCCGGCCCCTCCAGCAATCTCACCGCCGAGTGGCCCGGCACCGAGAGCAGCAAGCTCGTGCTGATTACGGCGCATGTAGACAGCGTTATCTTCGGCATGGGGGCCAGTCAAGCGGCTCCGGGGGCCGACGACAACGCCAGCGGCAGCGCCGCCGTTTTAGAAGCCGCGCGCATCTTGAGCAAATATCGCTTCAAGCATACGATTCACTTTGTGCTCTTCACCGGCGAAGAGCAGGGTCTGATCGGCAGCCGCGCCTACGCTAGTCGCATGGCCGGCCAAGGGGCTCAGATCTTGGGGGTCTTTAATATGGACATGATCGGCTACGACAGCGACAGAGACGGTGCATTTGAGATTCACGCCGGGACGCGCGAAGGCCCGATCGCCCTTGCGCGACTGATGGTCAACACACTGAAGACCTTCGAGATCAAGCTCACGCCCGACGTCTTAGAAAGCGGCGCGACCAATCGCAGCGATCACGGTTCTTTCTGGAGACACAACTATCCCGCCGTCTTGGTCATTGAAGACACGGAGTACGGCGCCACGAACGATTTTAACCCGCATTATCACTCGGTGAACGATACTTTAAGCCATCTCGATCTCTCGTATGCCAAACGCATCGCGCAAGCCGTCATCGGCGCAGCAGCGCAGCTGGCCGAGCCGGTGCCGTGATGAAATAGAGTTATTGGATGGCTTGGAGAAAGTCCCGCACTCCGTCAGCGATGAGATTCTGCGCTCCGGTGCAGAGCCACTGAAAGCCCTTGGATTTCCAGTGCCGATAGGTCTCCGGCGTGCGCGCGATCGTGCCTACGATCTTGCCGGCGGCGCGCGCTCTGGCCCCTAGCTCTTCGATGAGCGAGATCACTTTGGGGTGCTGAGTCTCTCCGGGCAGACCCAAGGCCGATGAAATATCCGAGGGACCGAAGAAGATCACATCTGCTTCTTTGACCGCGAGGATTTCAGAGAGATTTTCTATGCCTTCCAGCGTTTCGATCTGAAGCGCGATGAGCGTCTGGGCGTTAGAGACGCGCACGTGCTCGGCGAGCCCTCCAGCGTTGATGCCCCAATTGGAAACCCGCGACGCTGCCAAGCCGCGCTTGCCCACCGGAGGATACTTCACGGCGTCCACAAGGCGCTGTGCCTCGGCTCTGCTATTCACCAAGGGAAAGAGAACGCTTAATGCACCGCTCTCTAAATATTTCTGAATCACCTGCGGGTGATGCTCGCCGACACGAGTGACACACGAGAGATGGCGCAGTTCTGCCGCGCGATAGAGATCTTCCGCGCGTTCAGGGGTAAGCCCGGAATGTTCCCCATCGAGAATGACAAAATCCAACTCTAAGATCCCCAAAAGCTCAATGAGCGTCGCAGAGTGAATCGTAGAAAAAGCGCCGAAGAGCGTCTCACTCTTTTGCAAACGCTCTTTCAAATGATTTCTCATAGCGCTCTATTGCCGAGCCCGTGTCGCCGCCAGCTCCGCCTGTCGCGCATAATCTATAGCCTCGCCCAAGATTCGCGCAGCCTCCTGCGGGCTGTGAAAGCCCATGCTGTTCTCCGCAGCGATAAAGTCCCAGCGCGTCTGTGCCCTTCGATGCAGCATTCGAGCCTCTTGCAGGGCCTCGTCGCTCGCCCCGGCTTCTTTAGCGGCTTTGATAGCGTCAATCGCCGCGATGATCGCCTCTTCGGCGCGCACCATCAAATTGTGCGTTCGATCTTGAATTCTCTCGACGCGCTCGCGCAGCTCTTGCTCCGAGGCCCGATGGCACGTCATACACGAACCGGCGATATTCAAAAGCGGGCTGCGTGTCCAATGGTCGCTAATTTTGATCGCCCCCTCGCGCTTGTAAGGCATATGACAGTCGGCGCACGAGACCCCCGCTTGGTAGTGAATGCCCGTCGTAAAAAGCTCAAATTCGGGGTGCTGCATCTTGATGATAGGCGCTCCCGTCTCGGCGTGCACGAAATCTCGGAAGCCGTATTCGTCATAGAATCTCTCGATGTCATCAACCGTGAAGCCCTTGTCCCACGGGAAGACCAGATATTTCCCGTCTCCACGGAAATAGTACTCGACGTGGCACTGGGCACAGACGAACGTGCGCATCTCTTGTCGGCTTGCCTTGGCAATATCTACTCCGCGGCGCTGCATCGCTTCTAAGAACGCCGGGCGCGAGATCCTCAAGTTCATCGTCTGGGCATCGTGACAATCTACACAAGAGACGCCGTGCTGGGCTTTCTTCGCCCACTCGGCAAAGGGCGTCGCATAGAAGTTCGCCGGGCTGCCCGCTTCTTCGAGAAATTGCGAGACGTTGCCGCTCTTGCAGGTCATGCACGTCCCGGCCTTGGGTTCACGCAGCGTCTCTTTCGCGTCCACTAAAGACCAGGCGTGGCCGCGATCTTCTTTGTAGTCCACAGAGAAAGGGTTTCCCGCGAAGAGTCTTTTCAGTCTCGGGTTTTTGTCAAGTTTCTGATAGGGCACCGAACCGCCGTACTTGGTGCGCTCATCGGATTCTTGTGTTCTCAAATAGCGCGCGTACTGTCGGGGCCAGTTCTGTCCCCACACGGACGGATCGGGTTCGTTCTTGGCAATCTCGATCAGGCGTCGCGCCGCTTCTTCGCCTTCGCGCTTGCGTTCCATAATATTGACCAAGAGCGCCGTCACGCCGGCAGTAACGCCGACGACGACTATAAAGAGAAGACTCCATAGCAGAATGCGTTTCATCGGGACCTCCTTGGTCTCTTAAATCTACGGCCCATGTCCTACCCCACGATGGCACTCAAAGCACGTCCGATCGAAGTTCGCCTCGTGGACGATCTCGCTGACGATCGTCTGATGACAGTCCAGACAGTTCAATTGTAGCAATTGGCGGTTGGCTTCGGTAAGCCGGATCGGTTCGGGGAAATTTTGCAGAGTGAACGCCACGGCGTGATTGAAGCCGTTGCGCGCCTTGGAAAACCACTTACCTACAAGATCGTGCGGGACATGACAGGCGTTGCAGGTGGCGACGGCCTGATGACTGGAGCGCGACCAAGAGTTATAGACGTCGTTCATAATATGACAGTTGACGCACGCTCTAGGGTCATCCGAGAGATAGGAGCCGCCGCGCGCATAGATGAACGTAAATATGCCGATGCCCATCGCAATAGCCAGCGCAACAAAGACGGCGATCTTGAGCCAAAACCAAGCGCGCATATATAAAAGCTTATCAGTCAATCTTCTTGTTCTCTATGACGTTGGTCATACCGAAAACTGACATCACTCAAGAGTTATCATAGCGCTAGAGTAGGCCGCGCGCAAATTTCTGAAAGCATTGAGAGCCTATGATAGAATGGAGTCTGAAAACTATGCCGGCAGCAGAGACGGACAGAGAGCGACTTTTGCTTGTTGACGCCAGTTCTTTGATCTATCCGGCCTTTCACGTCATGGGAAAGCTGGCCACGCGCGCGGGTCTCCCTACCGGGGCGATCTACGGTTTTGCGCGCACCATTTTAAAGCTCTTGCGGGAGTATCCCGCGCGCTATGTGGCGGTCGCGTTTGACAGCCCCGGACCAACCCTGAGGCAACAGAAATTCCCAGAGTACAAAGCCCACCGCCCTCCGATAGACGAAGCTCTTGTGATACAGATCCCTAAAGTCAAAGAGCTGACGGATCTATTGCAGTTGGCGCGCTTTGAACAGCCCGGCTATGAAGCCGACGATCTCATTGCAACGCTGACTCAAAAAGCGCGCCAACAGAAACTTGAAGTGCTCATCGTCAGCGGTGACAAAGACCTCTTGCAGTTAGTGGACGAGTACGTCTCGGCCCTCAAGCCCGGTCGCGATCCCTCCAAAGAATTGCGCGTGCTCGACGCGGCGAGTGTGCAGAGCTATCTGGGGGTGCGACCGGATCAAGTCATAGATTATCTGACGCTCGTGGGCGATCCTGTAGATAACGTGCCGGGCGTTCCGGGAGTGGGGGAGAAGACGGCGCAGAAGCTCTTGGCCGAGTTTGGCTCTTTAGAGAATCTCTGGGCGAACTCTGAGCGCGTGCAGCCTGCGAAACTGGCTGAGAAGCTCATCGCTTTTCGTGAGCAAGCTCAACTCAGTCGCGACTTGGTGCGGCTCGATCCCCCTGATTTGCAGATTAATCTCCAAGAGTGCGAACGCAAGCCCCCAGATACAGAGAGAATTCTCAACTTCTTCGAAGAGCTGGAGTTCCGTAGCCTAGCAGAAGAGATCAAGACAGGGTTCCGTACTCCCCCGCAAGCTTCCAAGCCGGAGCCGACTAACGTCCCCAAGCTGAGAATCGAGATCGTCCTGACAGAAGGGCAGTTGGCTAGATTGGTAAGAGAACTAGAGAGAGCTGAGATCTCTTTAGATACCGAGACGACGAGCCGGAGTGCGCTCGACGCTGAACTTATCGGCTTAGCGCTGAGCGTCCAGCCGGGAGCGGGTTTCTATCTCCCTTTTGGGCATACCTATCTGGGAGCGCCGATGCAGCTTGAGCGCGCTGAAGTCTTGCGCCGACTCAAGCCCATCTTAGAGCGCCAGCCTATTTTAGGTCAGAATCTCAAGTACGATGCGAAGGTGCTCAAGAAGTACAACATAGAATTAAAAGAGATCGCGTTTGACTCGTTGCTTGCTGAATATCTGCTCGATCCCGAGGCGCGAAAGAATCTGAAAGACTTGGCTCTGAAATATCTGGGTTATCCCGTGATGGACTTTGAGGAGCTGGGCGCGGAGACGATGAGCAGCGTGCCCGTGGAGCGCGCTGCGGAATACGCTGTATTGGACGCTGAAACGGTGCTGCGGCTCAAAGAGAAGATGCTGCCGGCCCTTCAAGAAAAGGGCGGTGAATCTCTCTTCTATGAGATAGAGCTGCCGTTGGTGCCCGTGCTCGTCGAGATGGAGTCCAAGGGGATTCTGCTCGACAGAGACGTCTTGCGAGAACAAGCGAAAGAATTAGAAACTCTCGCCGCGCAGCTCTTAGGCGATATCTTTCGCTTAGCCGGCCAAGACTTTAATCCCAACTCTCCCAAACAGGTCGCGTATGTTCTCTTTGAGAGATTAAAACTTCCCGTGCTGCGCAAGACCAAGACCGGCCCGTCCACCGATGCTTATGTGCTCCAAGAGCTGGCCACTCTGCACCCTCTTCCAGAAAAGCTGCTCGCGTACCGTGAACTAGAAAAACTTCTGAGCACCTATGTGAAAAAACTGCCGGAGCATATCAACCCCAAGACAGGCCGGGTGCATACGACCTTTCAGCAGCATATCGCCGTGACCGGGCGACTCTCTTCAACCGATCCCAATTTGCAAAATATCCCCGTGCGCACCGAGCTGGGCGGGCAGATCCGCAGAGCGTTCGTCGCGCCGCCGGGCCGCGTGCTCATCGGGGCGGATTATTCCCAGATCGAGCTGAGAATCTTGGCCCATCTGTCGGGCGACGCAGGTCTGATAGAAGCCTTCGAGCGTGACGAAGATATACACACCCGCACTGCTGCGACGATCTTTAATATCCCGATAGAGAGCGTAGGCCCACGAGAACGGCGTATCGCCAAGATGATCAATTTCGGGCTCTCTTACGGGATGACCGGCTATGGGCTGGCGCAGCGCACCGGGATTTCCCGAAGAGAGGCCGAGCAGTTCGTGAAGAGCTATTTTGAGAAGTACCCGGGGATGAAAATCTATATGGAGCGCACCGTGCGCGAAGCCCAAGAGAAGAGATACTTAGAGACCTTGTTGGGACGAAGGCGCTATTTCTCGGAGTTGTCCAATCAAACTCAACGAGAGGCCATTAACTTCCCGGTGCAGGGGAGCGCCAGTGATATGATGAAGCTCGCCATGCTGCGCGTCTACGAAAGAATCAAGATGAGCGAGATCAGAGCCGAGATGCTCTTACAGGTGCACGACGAATTGATCTTTGAAGCCGACACTAAGCAAGCTCAAGAGGCTGCACAAATCATCAAAGAAACTATGGAATCCGTAAGCGCCGTTCGCGGACGGCCCCTGCTGCGCGTCCCCGTGAAAGTCGAGACGCATATTGGGACGAATTGGGGAGAGATTTAGCATATTTGACAGATCGCTCAACGATGTGTTATAGTTTCTTTCGTTATGACGCTGATACAATTTAGAGAGAACGCCAACGGGTACGTTGTGGTCGTCGTTCGCTAGCTGCCCAGCGCGTCTAGCTCAATAAATAATAAAACGCCATGGGCAGCGCAGCGCCCGTGGCGTCTTCTTTTTTATAGTCACGGGCACAGCTCGTGGCTTTTTTCTTTTTGGGCAGAGAGAAACACAGCAAAGGAGTGATAAACAATGAAAGACTACGACTTCAAGGGAGCCGAGCCGAAATGGGCCGCGTACTGGGACGATCTGGGTATCTATCGTTTCGTCCCAAGCGATTCGCGGGAGATCTATTCGATAGACACGCCGCCGCCGACGGTTTCAGGCAGTCTTCATATTGGACACTGCTTCTCGTACACCCACGCAGATGTTTTGGCGAGATTCTGGCGCATGAGGGGCAAGAACGTCTTTTACCCGATGGGCTTTGACGACAACGGCTTGCCCACCGAAAAATTTGTCGAGCAGACACACGGCGTCCGCGCCCGCGAGATGCCGCGAAAAGAGTTCGTTGCACTTTGCTTGAGAGCAGTTCAAGAGCAGGAGCGGGAGTTCGAGAGGCTCTGGCGACGACTTGGGCTGAGCGTGGATTGGTCACGCTGCTACTCGACCATCAGCCCGCCAGCGCAAAAGATCTCTCAGAGATCATTTCTCGAACTCTATAAAGAGGGCCGTATCTATAGAAAAGCTGCGCCGACCATCTGGTGTCCGTCTTGCCGGACGGCCATCGCTCAAGCGGAACTGGAAGACCGCACATATGCGATCGCGCACACGGTCAACGTGCACGACCGCTGTGGCACCGAGATCGAGTTTCTCGTGCAGCCGCAATGGTTTCTCAAGATTCTAGACCTGAAAGCGGAGCTCTTGCGCACAGGAGAACAGATTGAATGGGTTCCGGCTTTTATGGGGAAGCGTTATCAGCACTGGGTCGAGAATCTGAAATGGGATTGGTGTCTGTCTCGCCAGCGTTTTTTCGGTGTCCCCATTCCCCTTTGGTTCTGTAAGAATTGTCAAGAGATCGTGCCGGCTCAAGAAGAGCAATTGCCTGTGGATCCGACTCAGACGAGCCCAGCGAAGCCCTGCCCGCGCTGTGGCAGCTCGAACTTTGAGCCGGAGCGCGATCTGTTAGACACATGGGCAACCAGCTCGCTCACGCCTCAGATCAATATGCGCTGGGGGGCATCCGACGAATTGCAGCTTCTGCCGATGTCCGTGCGTCCGCAGGCTCACGAGATTATCCGCACGTGGGCGTTCTATACGATTGTGAAGTCGCTCCTGCATCATAAGAAGATCCCATGGAAGCGGGCGCAGATCTCAGGTTGGGTGGTCACGGAGCAGGGTAAGATCGGCAAATCCAAAGGCGGCGGGGCCCAGGACCCGCTCGTGCTGATCGAAGAGCACTCCGCAGATGCGCTGCGCTACTGGGCCTCTCGTGGGCGGCCCGGTCACGATACCGTGTACAGCGAAGACGTGGTCGCCGAGGGTCGTCGCCTGATGACCAAACTGTTGAACGCGACACGGTTTGCAAGCGTACATTTAGACAACTACGCCGAGCCTGAAAAAGCCTCGCTCGAAGCAATAGATCGCTGGCTACTGAGCAAGCTCGCGCGCGCGATCAGCGCTGCGACCGAGCACTTCGAGGCCGGCGATTACACCGGTGCGCTTACAGAAACCGAGAGATTTTTCTGGTGCGATCTCTGTGACAACTATATCGAGATCGTCAAGCGTCGGCTCTATCAGAAAGAAGATGGAGGATCTCGTCATGCGGTGCAGTATGTGCTTTATCACGCTACGCTCAGCGTTCTCAAGCTCTTGGCGCCGTTTGTGCCCTTCATCACGGAAGAGCTGTATCAGGCTCATTTTGCGCGCCGTGAAGGCGCACCATCTATTCACATCGCGTGCTGGCCGATATCAGAATTAGATTGGCTCAATGCAGAAGCAGAAGCACAAGGCGACTTGGCCATTGCCGTAATTGAAGCCGTGCGCAAAGAGAAATCACTGAAGAGACTCTCGCTCGCTGCGCCGATCCAAGAGCTTCATGTTTGCGCTAGACCAGCGTTGCGCGCACAGCTTGAGCCTCTGCTCTCGGCGATCCGCGACGTGACGAATGCTGAACACGTCAAGCTCTGCGAAACTCCCACAATAGAAGCGACAGCCACGACGGGAGACGTATCGGTGATAATCCAATAGTAGCCGTGGATCTACAAAGACTTGGCGGCTATTTTATCAAGGACGATACGCAGCACGAGGAGCAGCCAGCCCAAGCCGACGACCCAATAGGCGAGTCGACGCAGCGCTTCAAAGACACCGACCAAGACAACGATAATCGTCAAGAGAGCAAGAGAGCCGATGGGATCAATCAGTTCAGCCGAGATCAAATTGGGGATGAGTCCGTTGACCACACCTACTATCGCTTGACCGAGCCAATGGGCAGCCGTGTAGAGAAACGTCAGGGCTTGATCGAGCCAAGACTGAGCAGTTGGCTGTGCAGTGTATTGACTGTTCCACATAATATCACAGCCCCACGGACAGATAAAATTTCGGGCTCGCTTCGCCCAGTCCTTGCGCTACCCCCAGCCGTAAAGCCCAATTGAAGAAATAGCCGGTCGTCAACTGCACACTAAGCTCCGCGCCAAAACCGACTTTGAGCTCGTTGATGTCCAATCTTTCACCCGCTAAGCCCGCGTCTATAAAGATGCTCCCGCGCAGCTCGTCCAAGAAGACCGGCCAATAGCCCACCCCACGCTCGATGTTCACCAGCGGGAAACTATAGTTGACGCTCGAAGCGAGCGCTTGTTTACCCTGCTGAAGCTTTTTCGCAAAGCCACGCACAGCGAAAGTCCCGTGCTCGCCTCCAAGCGAGAACCCGTCTTCGCTCTTTTCGGCATCGCTCCAGCCCGCCGAGAGTTTTAGCGAGAGTGTGTGCGTCTCGTGTACGGGCAACCGCAGCGTCTCATTCAAAGAGAGTATGAGCTTGCGCAACGCTTTCGCATCGCTGGGAAGCTCTAGGTGCCCCTGAATAGACACAGCGAAGTTGTTGCGCCAAAGATCAGATCCTCCGACAGATTGATAATGATACTGTGCGGCGTAGATCTCTTTGCTCGAAGTTTTTTCTAAATACTCGGTGCGGCGATAGGTCAGCGTCGCCATCTGCGAGCGCGCGACGCTCAGCTCCAAGGGCATGAGGACTCCCAAGCCGTGAGCGCGCTCGTCACGGCTCTCGCTCACCGAGAGCGTGAGGACGGGCAAGAAGCGCGCTACGGCAAAGTCGAGCGAGTAGACGAGCTTGCGCTTGGTAAAATCCCAACCCGTCATCAGTTGATAGCTGTATTTGCTCAGCACGTCTTGGCCAAACGTCACCAAGCCCAGCATCCCTTCACCGCCTATAGGAAGCCAGAGCTTGGGCAGGAGCGATGGGAGCACTCTGTAAGGCGTGATGGGGTAATCCGTCTTGGGGAAGCCCATCCAACTGGGGATCGTCTCTTTTTGGATAGAGACGGGCTTCCACGCCTGCGGATCGAAGGGCATCTTATGGAGATCGTAGCCGTCGCTGCTGTAGCTTGTGAAGACGATCGTCGCTCCATCGGGGGAGATCGCCGGATCGAAAGCCCCGGTGAGAAGATTTGTGACCCGATAGAACGAGCCGTCGCTCAGTTTGTACGCATAGAGATTGGCAACGCGGTGCTCTCCGCGATCGGAGCTGAAGAGAACGTACTGTCCATCGGGTGAGAACGTGGGATCTAGGTCTTCGTCTTTGTCTTGGGTCACAGGTTGGAGTTCCCCGCCTTCGGCGGGCAAGAGATAGATGTCTTGGTAGCCGCCGCGCCGCCACAGCGACAGAGCTAACGTCTTTCCGTCGGGCGAGACGGCGATGGAGTGCACGGTGATGCTGTTGTCGGGAAATTCTTTAACAGCACGAATCTTTTGAGTCTTCAGATCGAAAGCCGAGATCGCGGTGCTGGCATCGCGCCCGATGTGATGGGCAAAATAGATTGTCTGCCCATCGGGTGCGAAGACAGCGAAATACGCCCGCGCGCCCTGAGTCAATCTCTCTTCGCTTTTCTTTTCTAAGTCGTAGAGATAGAGATCGCTGTGCGCGTAGAAGAGCCCGTTGTAGTCGAGTTTGCTGAAGAGCACGGAGCGCCCATCGGGGGAGAAGCTGGGCAGCTGCATCGGCCCGAAGAGCATTTCGCGATCGCGCTGGCCGTGAGCGTCTAGGATGCGCAGCCCGCTGCGCCCCGGCCCACTATGACGATAGACGATCTCTTTCCCGTCGGGCGACCAACTCGGTTGTCCGCTGCCCCAGCCCCAGCGCGTCAAGCGCAGGCTGCCGGTGAGGCCTTCTTTGGTAATAGCTTCGATCTCTTCAGAGAATCTCTGCTGGAGCCAGCGCTGAAAACCCGCGTAGACCGTATCGGCAGAGTCTTTGACGACTCTCTTCAAGACAGCGTCGAAGTCCGCACCGAACCCGGCCAGAAAGAGCAGATTGAGCAGCTCAGCAGAGTTCACGTCGTTGAACTTCTTCATGCTGTCGGACCCATAGGTCTCTTCGATATAGCGCAGAAACCATGCGCTGAAGTTGTAGAGGAGCAGTCCAACGCGAGGCCAACTCTGACGATGATAAAAGCGGGAGATCTCATCGAAGCGCGGGATTTTATTATCTAAGACCATCTGCCGAATCATCATCATCGTATGGGCATCGTTGAGACGCGATTCGCCCAAGTGCTTGTATTTTTTATAGACGGCCAGCCCTTCTATGAACGTGATGGGCTTGCCGAAGTTGGGCATGATAATATTCCCAAAGATCTTTCTCAAGAGAGCGTTCCAGCCGCTGGCCATATCCAAGTCCATAATATGCAGCAACTCGTGATAGACGAGGGTTCTGATCCAACTGTCCAAACGGACGTTGGCCCAGTCGGCCAAGCGCATCTGCGCCGGGCCGATGTAGATTATATGTTGAGGGATCGTCGTCGCCGAGCCAATGATCTGATCGGCAACGTCGAAGATAACTATATGGACTTTGCTCGCGGGAGCGCGATCGAACTCTCTCTTGATAATCTCATAAGACTCCTCGGCGATGACCGCCGACTCTTGGGCGATATGCTCTAGCCCTTGGTGATAGACAATATAGAAGTGCGGGGTCTCTATCTGGTGCCAGCGCAACGCGGGATCGAAGACCATAATTTGCGCTTGAGCGACAACCCCAGCGAGCACAGCGAAGAAGACCAGCAGTGTCACATAGCGTTTCATAGCTTCAGACCTCCTTTTCAGGGTTAAGAGCCAAAGAGCAGACGATACTCTCCGTCGCGCTTGAAGACGATATCGGCGCGCAGCTTGAAGCCATCAAGCGAGAAGATCATACTCAAGCCCCACGCCCAGAGATTTTCAGGCTTCACCAGACACTTCTCGCATTTCTCCGTATGTTCTTGGCGCAGGGCTGCTGTAGTAGCGCTGAACTGCACGAAGGCCGCGCCTTCGAGCAAGATACTCTCCAGCAGCGGCTTGTTGATGATCGGCAAGGGAGGCAAGCGCACCGGCACTCTTATCACGTCAAAGCGCCGCTCGAAGCGCAGCGCCCAGAACTGCTCGCCTCTGATGACCTCTGTGTCGCCCTTGACGCTCTGGACGAATTCGAAGTCGGGCAGTCGGCCCTCGTTCTGGATCGTGCCGTAGCTAAAAGTAAGCGAGAGGCTATCGCGTCGGAGATCCAGATGGGTCTGGCTGTACTGGAAACTTTTGGGAGAGACTATCAACTGCCACCACCCGTAGAGGGTGCGATTGTTCACACTCAGAGTGATCCCAAAGGGCAGCGAGAAGCGCTGTGAGGAGTTCAGTGCAATATAAACAATATCCGGGGGGGACTCGTTGACCACCCAGGGCCAGAGCGTGCCGAAGAAAGCCGTGACGGAATCTCTGTTCTCGATGGAGATGTCTAGAAACGGTCCGGGTGACGAAGAGCGTTTGAAGGTCGCGAGAAGTCCCGACTGCCCCACGCGCCCCAGCACCGGCGTCCCCGGCCAGTCGAGCACCGATAGTTTGACATCCCACAGCCCCAGCCCAGCTTGGTAGCGGATCTTCCGGCTCTGTAGTCCATAGGCCAGCGCCAACGACGGCTCTACAAACTGAAAGAGCTTGAAACTCCCCTGAGCGCCGAGAAGATGGCCGTCCACGCTGTTCTGCTCGAAGACGGGATTAAAACTCTGGGCGGTCACAGGCGTCACTATCGCTAAACCCACGAGAACTATAAGCAGTCTTATGAAGTTCATATCTTAGACCTCCTTTGCTGACTATTGATTGTAAGAGAGAGTTTGGGGGGTGGGCAAATTTATAATTCTCGGAAGGCATCTTTGTAGAGGCGCAATCGTCCCCCGGAGATAGCGACAACGTCGAAGCGCACGGGGAGCGTGTGGGGATGGCGGGCGAGATAGTGCTGCGCCGTGAGAAGAATCTTGCGCTGTTTTTTGATATTGACCGTCTCTTCGGGCAGGCCGAAGCGCTCTTGAGTCCGCGAGCGGACTTCGATGAAGGCTAAAGAATTGCCGTCGCGGGCGATGAGATCTATCTCGCCGCCGCGCCAGCGATAACGCTCGGCGATGATCTCGTAGCCGTGTTGCTTGAGAAAATCGCGGGCCAGTTGCTCGGCTCTCTCCCCGCGCATAGTTTCTTCCCCTTTGCACGTGCATAGTAACCGAAGCTCTCCCTGTATGCAAAGCGAAAGCCCGGCAGGGTTTCCCCGCCGGGCTCTGTCGCCGCATGCTGAAGCATCCGGCTCAAATGAGTATTACTGCACTTTGACCTGTCCGTTGCCGGTGCTGTAGCCCGTGATCTCTACGTTCGTATTCCCTCCCAGCACAATCGGCGCTTGCGCACTCCCAGACCAACTGAGCGTATAAACCTGCCCCGATCCCCCGCTCGCCTGCACTGCTATTCGCAAGATCGCCCCGTTGCTCACTCCACCTGCACTGGACTTCACTATCGAGAATCTCAGCTCATTGGGACTGCTGCACGGCTCGCTCACCACCCCACAGATCGCCTTCACCACAAAACCGCTCAGCCCTGTAAGA
>JAJHSH010000045.1 GCA_022683945.1 Candidatus Acetothermia bacterium
CTGCCACATGGTAATGATGGTCTGGCCGGCCAGATTCAATCGCGTCTGACCGTCCACCACCTCACCGAACCAGCATACCCGGCCCTGCGTACAGATCGTAACGAAATACGCGCCCGCCTGCGCATAATCGTATCCCTTCAGACGGATACTGCGGCGGTGATGTTTGTCCGGTTTGTATGTCATAACCCCCTCTCCTTCACCCGCAGCTCGCCGGAGATGAGCTTGGGCAGCAGCGCATCGCGCAGGGCGGCGAGGGTGCGGGATTCGCGAGTATTCGATACGAGACGTTGCCGAAGCGGTAGTACCAATCCAAGGAACTCCTCCATTACCTTTCTCGGCGGAACGACGAGAGTCGCGCCCACGATGACTTTCGCATTCATATTGGCCTGAACTGAGCCGCTCCTGGCTCCCTCGGCATATTCCGCGTACAGATCTGATTTGAGGAAGCCGTACACGTAGTAGCTGTGAGCGAGCGATCTCGTTTTAAGCCGTACAAGATAGGAAGCGAACACTGCATCGATCTCTTCTTCGATAATGGCTGACTTGCCTGGGTCTGCCATTCTGGCAACGATCAGATCTCCTATCTTCAGGGCGTACGCTTGCTTCGCGTCGGAATCGATTTCGCAGTGGGGTACGTCGCCCCATTCGATCCAGTTCCGTTTGTTGATGTCTGTCACTCGTAGGAACTTCGGGCCGACCGGCATATCAACCGCGCTTGCTGTGTAGCCGTACTGTGTGGCGCAAAGGTCGGAGAGTCTCTTGACCTCCCACCCCTCCGGGATCTCGCCAAGCTCGGAGTCGACGAGGCGGTCGGGGAAGAGGTCGACGATGTGCTTGGGCAGGCCCGGGTCTCGGCCCTCCATCTTGGCGCGGACGGGGTCGAAGTCCACGAACCACGACTTGAAGAGCGCCCGCGCCATCTGCTCCAGCGTCTGGCTCATCCGCCGGTTCAGCTCGATCTTGTCGTCCAGCGTGCCGAGGATGTGGGCGATGGCGCGTTGCTCGGCGACGTCTGCCGGGGCGAGCACCTCAAGCGACTCGATCATTCCCTTCGTGAGGGCGTTGCGCGTTCCCCCGGAGCCGGCCCAGGATAAGAGTTTGGCCTGCATCTCGGGGGAAACCAGAACGTACCGGAGGAAGCGCGGAGCCAATCGGCTCGGATCGGGCCTGATGATCGCGACGTGCTGGTTCACGCGCGCGGGGAGGACGCCGGGGTCGACTTGGCACGATCGTGCGACCGAATCACCCGTGATGTTCAAGAGAACGTCGCCCTCCAACACCTCCACGTTCTCTAGCTCGGCGGCGTGGTTCTCGTCAATGAGTGCTAGGCCGTCGTGGTGGAATCCGTCGTTGTAGACGTTCTGGCTCCTTATCAACGCATACGGCCCGTCTTCCAAGTAGACGTCGCTTCCACCGCGCGGAGTCGCGCCACTCCCGATCTTCGTGCAGACGTCTCCGAGGCGAATCGGTGTCCACTCACCCGCCACGCCCGGACTTTTCCGCCGGGCGTTCTGGATGACTTCATATTGCTTTTCGATCACCTTCCGAAACGCGGGGCCGATCGCATGCCAATCAACCACGTCCACACGAAACGGCAGATCGGACTCCTCAAACGCGTCCCTCAAGCCGCGAAGGGTATCCGAGTTCAGCGCGTGCGCCCCAACGACGGCCAGATCGAGATCGGAGTAGTCCTTGGCCGTCCAGGTCACTCGGGAGCCGAAGGCCCTCACTTCGCATTCCGGCACGTGCCTGGCCAGAATGCCCTTGACCGTCTCAAGATGAGTGGGGTTGAGGTCAATCATTTCGCGCTTCCAATACTTCCAGCAGCCGTGTGGCGTCGTGGACGAATTCACGCGCGGCTGCGTAGACGCGTTCAGCAACGTCGGGGGCGTAGGTGTGTGACGTTTCGTTTCTTGCGTCGTGATGCCGCATCCATTGATCCACGTCCACAATCAGGCGGTGTTCCGCGGCCAGCCGGAACAGTTCGCGCCGTGTCACGCCGTCCGCGACCGCGGGGCTGACGTTCACTTCCAACCAGCGTTTAATGAATTTCCAGCACAGCTCGTAGGTGAACTCGAAATGCTGGATGACGCCCGACTTGATCACGTTTCGGGTGGTCTCATCCAGTCCGCGCATGAATGCCCCATCCTCGCTCTTTGCCAACGCGCCCTTCAGGGCGGCAACGGCTTTTTTCAGGCTGTCGAGTTCAAGCGGCATAATCCCCCTCCGGCGCATACCCCAGCTCCTTTAGATTCGCGGCAATCGCGGCATCGAGCTTTGCAGCCTCAGCCTGCTGTTCGCGCAGTTGCGCCACCAGTCGTTTCATTTTTTCATCAAACGGCTCGCCGTCGTCTTCTTGTACCTCAGCACCCACGTAGCGCCCAGGCGTAAGCACGTGGCCATGCTTGCGGATCTCCTCCAGCGTCGCACTCTTGCAGAAGCCGGGAACGTCGGCGTACTCGCCGGCGTCCTTCTCGCCGCGCCAAGCGTGGTAGGTGCGGGCGATGCGGGCGACGTCCTCGTCGGTCAGCTCGCGGTGGGTGCGATCCACCATGCGGCCGAGCTTGCGGGCATCAATGAAGAGCACCTGGCCGCGACGGTCCCGGAACTTGCCGTCCTTTCTGTCGCGGGCAATGAACCAGAGACACGCCGGGATCTGCGTCGAGTAGAAGAGCTGGCCCGGCAGCGCGACCATGCAGTCCACGAGGTCGGCTTCTATCAGATTCTTGCGGATCTCGCCCTCGCCTGATTGGTTCGAGGACATCGAGCCGTTGGCGAGCACGAAGCCGGCCACGCCCGCGGGCGCGAGGTGATAGACGATGTGCTGCACCCAGGCGAAGTTGGCATTGCCCGCCGGCGGTACGCCGAACTTCCAGCGCTTGTCGTCGCGCAGGCGCTCGCCGCCCCAGTCGGAGACGTTGAACGGCGGATTGGCGAGGATGAAGTCGGCCTTCAGATCAGGGTGGCGATCGTTGTGGAAGGTGTCGCCGTGGGCGATCTGACCCTCGATGCCGCGAATGGCGAGGTTCATCTTCGCGAGCCGCCACGTCGTGTAGTTCGACTCCTGACCGTAGATCGAAATATCGGCCTTCGCTCTTCCGCCATTGCCGTTCCCCTTGGCGTGCGCGCGGATGAACTCCACCGACTGAACGAACATGCCCGAGGAGCCGCAGCAGGGGTCGTAGACGCGGCCCCGGTAGGGCTCGATCATCTCGACCAGGAGCTTGACGACACAGCGCGGCGTGTAGAACTCGCCGCCCTTCTTGCCCTCGGCGCTCGCAAATTGCGAGAGGAAGTACTCGTAGACGCGACCGAGCACGTCCTTGGCACGGCTGGCCTCGTCTCCGACCTGAATGTTGCTAATTAGGTCAATGAGTTGGCCGAGGCGGGTTTTGTCGAGCGCGGGGCGGGCGTAGTCCTTGGGCAGCACACCCTTGAGCGCCGGGTTGTCGCGCTCGATGCCGGCCATCGCGTCGTCCACGAGCTGGCCGATGGTGGGCTGTTTCGCCTGCGCCTTCAGGTGCGCCCAGCGCGCCTCGGGCGGCACCCAGAAGATGTTGTGTGCGCGGTACTCGTCAGGGTCTTCGGGGTCGGCACCCTGCGCCCGCTCGGCTTCCAGTTTCTTGTGGTGCTCCTCGAAGGCATCGGAGATGTACTTGAGGAAGATGAGTCCCAGGACGACGTGCTTGTACTCGGCGGCATCCATGCTGCCGCGCAGCGCGTCGGCCATGCGCCAGAGTTCGGCTTCGTAGCCGACGGTGGCGGCGCTTGCTTCGGGCACCCCGGTGCTGTTCTTCCGCCTGGCCAAGTTCTACCTCATGAGATCGTCGTCACCGAGCGCGAGTTCGGGGGCGTCTAACTATTGATTATCTGGTTTTCGCATAAGACACCTACACTACTGCCTGTCAGCATAATACGCCTCTGTGGGTGGATTGTCAAGTGCTTTGTTTTCACAGTCTTCGCTATGTTTTAAATATCTTTGTCATGTGATTCAGCCCAATTGCGTAAGTCCTATCTAATAAGAAACGGGCGCTCGTGATCTTGTGACCCAAGCGAGGACCGCTCCGGCGACGAAGCCGCCCGCATGCGCCCAGTACGCGACGCCCCCTCCGGCAATGGGGCTGGAGATGCCCCCCACAAACTGCATCAGAAACCAGAAGCCCAAGAACAGAATGACAGGCAGTTGTACTAAACGCACAAAAAACGGAAACAACGGCACGAGCGTCAAGATCCGCCCATAGGGAAAGAATACCAAATATGCCCCCAGAACCCCAGAGATCGCTCCGCTGGCGCCGACCATCGGGATGACAGAACTCGGATTGGTGAAAATCTGAGCGAACGCCGCGGCTACCCCGCACAAGAGATAGAAGCCCAGATACCCCCAGCGCCCCAACAGACCCTCTATATTGTCCCCAAAGATCCATAAGTACCACATATTGCCCAAGATGTGCAAGAAACCCGCGTGCAGGAACATCGAGGTCAGCAGCGTCAGCCAGACGGCCATAGGTGCCAAGGGTGGCAGATCGGCCCCGCGCGTGATCTCGCAAGGGGTCACCCCGAAACGAAAAGTGAAAAGCTCTTCCTCAGAGAGACGTGCAAAGCGCAATATCTGTCTAAATTCTCTGGGGGTATCGCACCCGGCAGCGTCCCATGAAGAGAGCCAGCGGCCGGGCAGCTCCCGCGCAGGCACGTCGCTGAGCGAGAACTGATACAAAAAAACGATAATATTGACGGCGATCAGGGCAATAGTCACCAGCGGGAACCGCCCGCTGGAGCGATAATCGCGCAAGGGTATCATAGGGCGAGTCTAGCAAAACTCTCTTGAGGTGACAAGCGTCCTTGAAGTCTTCAGATGGGTTCTCTATAAATTCATAGATCGCTATGAACGATCTTTCGCATTGGGATTTTCTGATACCGGTAAGCGTGACGATGGGCGTCTGGATAGCGGGTCTGATCGTGCGACGCTATCTCTTTCGCTATCTGCACCGGCTTGCCGAGCAGACGGAGTGGGAATTTGACGATATTATTATAAGAATTATTCGCGGCCCGTTTGTCATCTGGACTTTGATGCTGGGCATCTATATTGCTCTGCAGATCTCGCGCCTGCCCAAAGTCGTCGTGAGCGATTTGGGAAGAGTCTTCTCGGGACTAGCGATCCTCTCAGTCACCTTGGTTGCCGCTAATATCTTGGCCGAATTTATTCGGAGATCGGCGACCAAAGCTCAAGTTGCCACACCACAATTGATTCCCAATATCGCCAAGATCTTTGTGATCGGCATAGGCCTCTTGGTTCTGCTGGGGACATGGGGAATTCAGATTACCCCGATTCTCACGGCCTTCGGCATCGGCGGCTTGGCCGTGGCGCTGGCGCTCCAAGATACTCTCAGCAATCTCTTCGCCGGGTTTTACACAACGTTAGCCAAGCAGGTCCGCGTGGGAGATTTTATAAAATTAGACTCCGGGCCCGAAGGCCAAGTCGTTGATATCAGTTGGCGCACGACGACCGTGCGTAACCCGCTTAATAATTTGATTATCATCCCCAACACCAAGCTCTCTCAGAGCGTTATCACCAACTATGCGCTGCCGGAGCCTGCGCTGACGCTGCGCCTGCCCGTCAGCGTCAGTTACGAAGCCGAGCCAGAAGATATCGAGCGGGTCTTGTTGGAGATCGCCAAGAGCGCAGAAGGCGAAGTCCCGGGCTTGGCCGTTGCTGCGGAGCCGGAGGTGCGTCTCACGGGGTTTGGCGAGTCCGGCTTGGAGTTTGCTCTGATCGTGCGCGTGCGGGCCTTCCAGGATGAAGAAAGAGTGGCTCACGAGCTGCGCAAGCGCATCTTCAAGAGGCTGCGCGCAGAGAAGATAAAAATCTAGCCAATCCCAATTGCTTCGGCGCGACCCCGAAGGCCAAGCCCACCATCTGAGTAAAATAGAGAATGGGCATCTGAAAATCCGTCCCGAACTGCTCATTTATTTGCTTCTGTCTCAGATCTAAGTTCGCATGGCAGAGCGGGCAGGCGACGATGATCGCGTCGGCGCCAACGTCTTGTGCGTTCTGAAGAATTCTCTTGCTCAGATTCAGCGCGATAGGCAACTGAGAGAGCGCCAGCGAGCCGCCGCAGCACTCGGTCTTGTGCGACCAATCCAAGCTCTTCGCGCCCAGAACTTCTATCAGCCGATCCATCTTGAGGGGATATTCGTAGTCGGGCTCTTCGGTAGCCGCCGGCGGACGGGTGAGCAGACAGCCGTAGTAGCAGACGACTTTCAGGCCTGCGAGCGGCTTGGTGACGTGCTTTTGAATCTGAGAGAGACGCGCCGACATCGTCGTCAGCAGGCTCTCCACGCGCACGTGAGCAGCCGTCTTGGCGGCAAGGCGCGCGCACAGCGCCGAGTCTTTAGTCAGCTCGTGCTGCGCGATGCGAAAGCGCGAGAAGCAAGCCGCGCAGGGCATCGTCAGAGAAGCGAGCCCCATCTGTTGGGTGATCTTGAGCGTCTCTAAGGGCAGTGTGAGAGCTTTGAGAGGGTCGGTGGCATGAGTTGCCGAAGCGCCGCAGCACTTCCAGCCCGGAGGCTCAACGAGCTGCAACCCCAGCCTCTGTGCAACCACACGAGTAGAGAGATCATACTCCAAGCCGCTGCCGTGCAGGCTGCAACCGGGATAGTATCCTATTGTTTCTCTCTCGATCTCGCCTTCACCCCGTCCCGCTTCTCCTTGCTTCAAGGGAAAGGGAGCAGTCTTGCGCGCAAAACTGGGCAAGAGTTTGAGCTTTCCGTGGCGCAAGAGCTTGAGCGCCAAGGGCAGATCGTATCTGAAGAATTGCTTGAATGAGAGCCGGCGCGCCAGCAAGAGCCTCACATACAGTTCGCCCATCAGGCCCAGCTCGTAGAGCCGCCCGAACCATCTCACGGTGCGATTGAAAACGCCATAGAAGATAGCGACTTCGGGGATCTTGGGCTTGATTGGGGCGTGCTCGGCCATCACTTTGAGGGCGTCCATCAGCTTGGCAATATCAATCTCTTGAGGGCAGCGCGTGGTGCAGGTCTCGCAAGCGGCGCAGAGCCAGATCGTGCGGGAATTCAGGACTAACTGCGTCTGGCCCAATTGACACGCCCGCAAGATTTCGTGGGGGGTCAGATCAAAATAAGCTGCGACTGGGCAGCCCGAAGTGCACTTCTGACACTGATAACACAGATAGACGTTTTCACCGCAGACTCTTCTGATCCGCTCTGCCAATTCCGACGATACCGTGATGGCCATACTCTTGATTAGACTGCGCTTGGCAGCGAAGAGCAATGATTATAAACAGAGAAGAAGTTGATCTTTATCAGATGCTAAGGGCGAAGCGACTTGCTGCGCCCCTACTTGCCCAGCGATTTCACCAATATCTTATCCACTCGGTGCCAATCCATGTCCAGTACCTCAAAATGGTATCCGTTCCATTGGAACCATTCTCCGGCCGATGGAATTTTGCCCATCTGTGTCACCACAAAGCCGCCAACGGTGTAATAGTTGCCCGTCTCTTCATCTGGTAATCGCTTGACTTTGAGAATCTCCTTCAGGCTCTCTATGGGCAGCAGCCCGTCTATTAATAGCGAACCGTCGTCTCGTCGCACGGCCTTGGGTTCCGCGGCTGCTCCTATAAGCGGCATCTGTCCCACAATGTCTTCCAGAATGTCGTTGTGCGTGATGAGACCCTGAACTCCGCCGTACTCGTCAATCACGAGAGCAAGATGTGTGCCCTTCTGCTTGAAGAGTTCCAATACTTGCAAGGCTGAGGTCCGTTCCAGCACAAAGAGCGGAGGGCGGGATATGGCTTTCAAATCTAGCGGTTGGCCGCCCAGACTTTGCGCCAACAGATCTTTGGTGTGTACGACGCCCAACACGTTGTCCAGATTCTCTTTGACGAGCGGAAAACGAGAATGATGACCGCTGCAGATCTTTTGCTTGATCTCATCTAACGAGTCATCTACACCGATCCACACGATCTGTGTTCGCGGGGTCATGAGAGTCCCCACCCGGCGTTCTCCCAAGCGGAGTACGCCTTCTATCATATCTTGTTCGGCCTCTTTGAATACGCCGACTTGTGTGCCCTGCTCGATTAAGACTTTTATCTCCTCTTCGGTGACGGGGGGCTCGGCGGAGGGACGTATGCCCAGCAGTCGCAGAACGCCATTGGTCGAAGCGCTGAGTATCCGCACAACGGGAGAAACAATGACGGACAATGTTCGCATAGGAGTGGCGACAGAAGCGGCAATTCGTTCGGCATTGTTCAAGGCTATTCGTTTGGGGACCAGTTCGCCCAATATCAACGAAAAATACGTGATGCTCAAGACAATGAGGCCGATGCTGATCGCTTCGCTGTACGGTGCGAGGGCGGGTATCTGATCCAGATAGGCTTCTAACTCCTCGGCGATGGTGGCACCCCCGAAGGCGCCAGCCAAGATACCCACAAGCGTAATGCCGATCTGCACAGTAGAAAGAAACAGATTGGGATTGGTCGTCAGTTCTAAGGCCGTGCGCGCTTTGAGGTCGCCCTCTTCCGCCCTCTGCTGCAGGCGCGCCTTCCGTGCCGATACAATAGCGATCTCCGACATGGCAAAAACGCCATTGATAAGTATCAAGAGAAAGATTATGAAGATTTCCAGAATGGGCAACACAGGCTTTGTAGAGATCCTCCGCTGAAACGAAGTATAGCAACTTGACAGATGCCTGTCAAGCTGCAGGGGCGCACTTCAGTCACCTCGTCTTACTGAGAAAACGGGGTGGCAGGCAGGGCAGGCGCACGGGGGGAGGGGCCGCCCCGCTTCACTGCCCTGCTTGCTGTTCCCAAGTCCCCCACCAAAGGGGACTATTGCGTCTGCACCAGACGCTGCAGGCGCATCCAATTCCCCTCAATCTCTTGCTGCATCTGCTCTCGCTCTTGCGAACCAAGATGAGCAAAGCGCCCTTGGAGTTTGAAATACTCTTCTGCCGGGATGATCTCTCTCGCGCGCGGCGCGTTGAGCGTGTAGCGCTCTCCGTCTTCGATCTCATAGAGCGGGAAGACGCGCGTTTGTACAGCTAGGCGCGCGATCTTGACGGCCTCTTCTGATAGAATGCGCCACCCCGGCGGACACGGAGCCAAGATGTGCAGAAACTTCATGCCCCTGACAGACTTGGCCTTCTGCACTTTTCTCATCAGATCGTCGGGATGAGCGATGGTGGCCGTCGCCGTGTAGGGGATGCGATGCGCGGCCATGATCGCAACGATATCTTTCTTGCGCTCGCCTTTGGGGTTCTTCTCCGGGGTGGTCGTCGTCCAGGCGAGGCGCGGGGTCGCGCCGCTGCGCTGGATGCCCGTGTTCATATAGGCTTCGTTGTCATAGCAGACATAGATAATATTCTCGTTGCGCTCGGCAGCCCCGGAGAGGGCTTGTAAACCAATGTCTACCGTGCCGCCGTCGCCAGCCCACGCGACTACGGTGCTCTCGGTATCGCCTTGGACCTCCAAAGCCGCACGCACGCCCGACGCGGCTACGGCTGCCGTTTCAAAAGCAGTGTGCAGCACGGGTACTTTGAGCGTCGAGTACGGAAAAGGCCCGGCGATGATCGTCCAGCAGCACGCGGGAATCACGATCACTGTTCTTTCGCCCAAGGCTTTCAGAACATAGCGCATCGCGAGCGCCCCGCCGCAGCCCTGGCATCCCAAATGCCCCGGACTCATCAGTTCTATCTCAGACAAGACGAAATTCGCGCGATTCACACTCTCACCCCCACCCAGATCAGATCTTCCGGCTCTTGGTGCGTCTCTGCATAGTCTATGATCTCGCGCAGCACTTCGGGGGTGATGTCGCGCCCTCCCAAGCCCGCGACAAAGCCGAAGAGCGCCGGCCTCACGAGAGCACTATAGAGCGCCGACTTGATCTCTTGCGCGAAGATCCCGCCGACGCCAAACCCGATATTTCGATCCACCACCGCGATCTTCTTCGCTCGCCTCAGTGCTTCTCGCACCGGCTCGATGGGGAAGGGCCGGAAGAGCCGAATCTTTAAGAGTCCTACGCTGCGCCCTTCTCCCCGCAGCTCCTCTATCACTTCTCTGGCTGTGCTCGTCACCGTCCCTGAAGTAACTAATACGAGATCGGCATCATCGGCATAGTAAGACTCAACCAGTCCGTAGCGCCGCCCGAAGAGTCTTTCAAATTCTGCGTCGGCCTGCGCGCACTCTTCAAGCGCTGCCTCGTGGGCTTTTTGAATCTGATAGCGCAGCTCCATATAGACATCCGGAGTCGCGAGCCCTCCGAACGCGTGAGGGTCGTTCACATCGAGCTTATACTCAGCTCGATAGGGCGGCAGATACCGATCTACCAGAGATTGACTGGAGATCTCCACGGCTTCGGCGGTGTGCGAGAGCACGAACGCATCTAACACCAACATCGCCGGGAGCGAGAGGCGCTCCGCGACTTTGTACGCTTGGATCACCGTGTCGAGAACTTCTTGATTGGACTCACAGTAGAACTGCATCCAGCCCGTGTCTCTTTGTGACAGACTATCGTTCTGGTCGGTCCAGACCGACCAGGGCGGGCCCATCGCTCGGTTGATATTGGCCATGACGATAGGCAGACGAGCGCCCGCGGCCCAGTGGAGCATCTCGTGCATCAGGGCCAAGCCGTGCGCCGACGTGGCCGTGAAAGTTCGTGCGCCTGCGGAAGCCGCTCCGATGAGGGCGGCCATCGCAGAATGCTCTGACTCGACTTTAATGAACTGGGCGCGCAATGTCCCGTTGGCGCAGAACTCGCTCAGCAGTTCGACGACTTGAGTTTGTGGCGTAATCGGATAGGCCGAGATCACTTGGGCGCGGGCCAGCAGTGCCCCATAAGAAACAGCGTGGTTGCCCGTGATCACTTTGGAGATAGCCTTCTGATCGGAGGTGTTCAGAGTGGTCTTCATCGCCCCTCCTCCACTAAGTCAATACAGCCGCGCGGGCATTCTTCAGCGCAGATTCCGCAGCCTTTACAGTACTCTAAGTTCACGTGATAGAGACCGTTGACGTGCGAGATTGCCACATCGGGACAGAAGACTCGACAGTTGTCACAAGAGTCGCAAACCCCGCAAGAGAAACAGCGCTGCGCTTCGGCGAAGGCGTCTTCGGGCCAGAGGGGGGCCTTCACCTCGGCGAAGCCTCTCTTGCGCTCTTCTAACGGCAACTCCAGCGCGGAGACTCGTTCTTGATGGACAAAATAGCTTGTATTGAGCGTGATCTTCTCTGCTGTGAGCCTTTCGGGATGGAGAGTCGTGGGCGTGCGCGAGGCAGAGCGCAGATAGCGCTGGATCGCGCGTGCAGCGGCCTTCCCATCGGCGATCGCTTCGACGACCGTGCTTGGACCCGTGCGAGCGTCGCCGCCTAAGAAAATCCCAGAGCGAGAGAGCAGTCCGCGCCCGTTGCTCATCACAATTCCCTCGCTCGTCGCCATCTGTTCGGAGAGAAACTCAAGATCGGGGTCTTCGCCGATGGCCTTGAGCAGTGTCTCTGTCTCTAAAACAAAGTCAGAGTTGGGGATGGGGACGGGGCGGCGGCGTCCGCTCCTGTCGGGTTCTCCCAATTGCATCTTGACAAAATGCGCCCGTAAGCGCCCGTTGACGCGTTCGATCTTTTGAGGTGCAGCTAAGAAGAGAAACTCGACGCCCTCGGCCTCGGCTTCGGCGATCTCATCGGGGATCGCGGGCATCTCGGCGCGCGTGCGCCGATAGACTACCGTCACCTGAGCGCCCAGTCGCAGCGCCGTGCGCGCCGCGTCCATCGCTGTATTCCCGCCGCCGATGACGAGAGCTTTTTGCCCCACAGAGGGCTTTCGCCCCGCGTTGGTCGCGCGCAGAAAATCCAAACCCGCGAGCACTCCCGGCTCTTCTTCTCCAGCGATTCCCAAGGGCTTGCTGCGATAGGCCCCTGTAGCAATGAAGAGAGCATCGTAGCTCTCCCACAGTTTTTCTATATCTATATCCCGACCGACAAGAGTGCCCGTCTTGAACTCCACTCCCAGACGCGCCACGTCGTCAATCTCTTTGTCTATCACTTCGCGAGGCAAACGATAGGCCGGAATTCCCAAGCGCAGCATTCCGCCCAGCTTCAACTCGGCCTCAAAGACCGTGACGGGATAGTTCTGGTTCGCTAAGAAGTAAGCACAGCTAAGCCCCGCGGGGCCGGAGCCGACAATGGCGATCTTCTCGCGCCGGCGTTCGCCCTGTGCAGGCTCGTCGTGCAGCGAGAACGCTTCATCGGCGACTTGTCGTTCGAGCGCGGCAATCGCGATGGGCTCGTCAAAGTCTTTGCGGTTGCAGTGGGCTTCGCACGGGTGAGCACAGACTCTGCCGGTGATGCCGGGGAAGGGATTGTTCTCGCGGATCGCTCTCCAGGCTTCGGTCAGTCGTCCTTCAGCGACGAGCGCCAGCCATCGGGAGATGTCATTCCCTGCGGGGCAACCTGCTTGGCACGGTGGGATTTTATCGCGATACTCCGGGCGCAGATAGCGCCAGCTCCCTGTCTTGTTGTAACTTATATCGTCGAGCGAGATGGCCAACGGCGGCATCTCCGCAACACTCCGGAACGTGATCACTCTGCCCATGACTCGCCCCTCCTTTCAAGGGCGAAGCATCTCTGAAGCAAAATGCTTCGCCCCTACTAGTGCCGACATCTGAACGCGCTCATGAGCGTCCTGCGCGGCAGCATGATTTCTCTCGGCTTGCGTGGGGATCTTCTCGGTGATCGCTTCTAAGAGCGATTCTATCTGCACAAGCCCTGTGGCGCGCGCGAAGGCTCCCAAGATGGCCGTATTGACGATGGGGTTGGTGCGCGTCCCCAGACGGTGCTCCACAGCGATGGCGCTCGCGGGGACGGTGGCCACAGTAAAATTGTGCCATGAAAAATCCTCCGGCGGGCGCTCGGTGTTCACCAAGATCAGCCCATTGGGCTTCAGCCCGGCGGTGACGTCCACCGCTCCAATGAGCGTAGGATCGAGAACAACTACAATATCTGGAGTATAGATCTGGCAGCGTCGTCGGATGGGGCGCGTATCGCTGCGCAGAAAAGCCGTCACAGGCGCACCGCGACGCTCTACACCAAATGCGGGGAATGCTTGGACGAACTGGCCCTCTCTGAAGAGCGCCGTCGCTAAGATTTCAGAAGCGACGACGGCTCCTTGCCCTCCGCGTCCGTGAAAGCGCACTTCGATCATCGCGACCAACTCCCTGTCGCCCCTATCGTAGTTCTCAAAGCCAGTGCAACTCAATGATCTTGGACAAGCGCAGAACTGAGCTGCGTCAGTTTCCTGAGAAGATTACGAGAGATGCGGGTTCTAGTGGGATAGCGAAGAAGGTCTCTCTCTTTCGCGCGCAGTCCGCTCCACTTGCGACTTGATTGCACTGCGCGAAGCCATCTAACGGTAAAACTCAGCGGCGCGGGTACCGCGTCCGCTGCAGCGCCTTGTTAGGCAGCAGCCAGCCTCAGAGCCATACACCACCCACTCTCCAGATTGCACGACCCACATTATGGGAACCCCAACCAGTCTCGCAAGGAACGTTCCAGCTGCTCAGCATCCGGGCGGACCAGCTTGCCGACAATTTTGACGATCAATGTCTGATGTACCGTGTACAGCCCACGCTTCACTGCCGTCGGTACGTTGAGTCCAGCTGCCCCCCAATCAGCTAGCAAGAACTCGCCAGCGAGCAGTGACGTAGTTTTACCGGTCAGGGGCACGATAAAAGCATCTTGGGACGCGTGCGGCGCATTCACAACGACCGCGGGCCTTACCTTCAAGCCGGACAAGTCCGAAAAGGGATACCGGACCAAGATGACGTCATTTTTTGAGTAGCTGGGCATAGACATCATCCTCAGCGTTATCCCAGATGGTGTCGAGCGAGACCTGGCTTGCCCGGAGCCAGAACTCGGTCTCATCATCGGGCAGGAGCGTCACTAGCACTCTTGTGCCTTCAGGGAGGTCGACGTGCTCCAACAACTCGATTTTCCCCTCGTGGATGATGGCAGGTAGCGTCTTCAACATAGCATATACCTCATAGCAGCGATCCTTGATCGCCACATGGTCAACAGAAGTTATACCGCAAACAGAGGCTGCCTGCAAAGGAGGAAACTGCCAACAAGCGCCATGCCCGCGCCCATCGCCAAACCAAAATTGTTCTGGGTATCTAGGTTCGCAAATTTCTTAAGCATAGCGAAATTCTCCTTTGTTTTCCGGCGCTTATCAACGGAAGTGCCCATGCCTGATGGGCCATAACGTGGGTGTGGATCATCGTGGTGCTTGTTTTACTCGCTTTCGCTGATAGTGTCTGCGGGCCTTGGCTACGTTGCCACAGCTCTCCATGTCGCACCACCGGCGACTGCGGTTCTTGCTCATATCTACAAAGAGCCAACCACAACCGCGATCATCGGCGCACTCTTTCACCCGCGAGAGGTCGGAAGAAGTCAAGAGATCTGCCGTTGAGCGCACGATGGGCCAGAGCATCCAATCCAGGGCTTCTGCTCGCTCGACCCAAGCCCAGCCAAAGCCCTCCGGCGTGGGCTTCAGCTGTAGCTGAGCCAAAGCCCTCGACAGCAGCTCGTTCAAGAGAGCAAGATCGCTGATTTTCGGTGGTCGGTGATGAGCAATGGCCGAGAAGATGCGATAGATGGCCTCCCGAAGCGCGATGGCCCGCTCAAGAGCCGTCTGGGCATCTATGGGATGGCGCTCGGCCTCTGCAAGCAGTTTTTCTGTATCTTGCTCGGTGAGAAGGCGAATCCGTTGGGCCCAGAGCACGAGATCTCTATAAGTCTGCAGCTTCTCCTGGGGATGCGCACTCCCATGCCAGTCGGCCGTGTTGGCAAATTCCAGACAGAGTGCTCCCGTCTTCAGCTTGAGGCCTTTCATAGCCCTCCTCAAATTGGCCCTAGGGGCCGATTTCGTAAATAACCATCATAAAGCTCTTGACAAGTTATATCGCCCGTGCTATAATCTAACCGTCGTAAAGATTATAGTAGGTTAAGTTGAGGCCGTCAAGTATCTTACTAGATGGAAAGAAGGAGGGTTGCAATGTACTACAGTCCAGACTTCGTCTACACGTATGCCAAGAGACGACATGAGGAGCTTTTGCGGTGGGCAGAAAGAGAGCGCCTCGTTCGAGAGGTCTTGGGAGATCGCAATGAGAGAGTTAGAATCCGACTCCGTCTGATCTGGGGCTTGGGCCAATGGCTGATTCTCTTCGGCAGTTGGTTGCAAACGCGCCAGAGACCGGTCTTGTAGCATCTTAGCTCTGCGTGCGCAAGAATCGGATAGCTTTCTGAGCGCACGCACGCTAAGATGAGGACTATGAACAATTTGCTAAATTCAGAAGCGAGATATTCTGAGTTTGTGCACAGAGTCTGTCGCTATATCGAGAGACACTTGAAAGAGTCACCCACGTTGGCGGACTTGAGCGCTCATACGGGACTTAGCCCGTATCACTTGCACAGAGTCTTCAAACGCGTTATGGGAATCACTCCCAAGCAGTACGCTGAAGCCTGTCGGCTGCGCACCCTTAAAGAGCATCTGAGGAACGGCAGCGATGTCAGCAGCGCGCTCTACGCCGCAGGCTACGGCTCGAGCAGCAGACTCTACGAACGGGCGAACAGAGAGATGGGCATGACACCAGCGACATATCGGCGAGGAGGCCAAGGCATGAGAATCTCTTACACGATTATCAATTGTCCACTAGGGCAGCTACTTATAGCAGCAACCGAGCGCGGGCTCTGCGCCGTTCACTTTGGGAGCACCCGCGCCGAGTGCGAAGCGCTCCTCCGACGTGAGTATCCGGCGGCTGAGATCATCCGTGACGATAGACGTCTTAGATATTGGGTAACGGCGCTCCAGAATTATTTTCAGGGCCGTGACTTCGCGCCTCAGCTCTCTCTAGACCTCCACGCGACGGCGTTTCAGCAGCGCGTCTGGGAAGCACTGCGCAAGATCCCCTACGGCGAGACGCGATCTTACAGTGAGGTCGCTAGAGCTATTGGCCAGCCCAAGGCCGCGCGCGCCGTCGCACGCGCTTGCGCGACCAACCCTGTGCCCATCGTGATCCCCTGCCATCGCGTCATTCGCAACGATGGGAGCTTGGGCGGCTACGGCGGCGGGATCGCACGCAAGAAGAAGCTCTTGCAACAAGAACAGAAAAGATCGTCTAAGTCGGGAAAGAGAGTATGAACGCCCCTTCGCGACCGGCTCTGCTCTCGGCTCTCGGTGCGGTCTATCTCATCTGGGGTTCTACTTATTTAGCCATCAAGTTTGCGATAGAGACGCTGCCACCGCTCTCGATGGCTGGGGCGCGCTTCGTCACGGCGGGCGTGCTGCTCTATATGTGGATGCGCTTGCGCGGGGAGTCGCGCCCGACGCTGCTTCACTGGATGAACGCTACGGTCGTTGGCGGCTGTCTGCTATTAGGCGGCAACGGGGGCGTCGTCTGGGCTCAGCAATACGTGCCCTCCGGCATCACGGCGCTGATCGTTGCTACGGTTCCCCTGTGGATGGTCTCGCTCGAATGGTTTCGCGGGGTGCGCCCCAATGGCGGTGTCATAGCCGGACTGCTCTTAGGATTGCTCGGTATTGTGCTCTTGATTGGGCCGGGAGAGCTTCAGACCCATCGCGAGGTTCATCTGGGGGGAGCTTCAGTATTGCTCTTCGCGGCGTTCTCTTGGGCCGTGGGCTCGATCTATGCGCGGCGGGCGTCGCTGCCCAGTTCTGCGCTCCTCGCTACGGGAATGGAGATGATCATGGGTGGGGCGTTGCAATTGCTGGTAGGCTCGCTGATGGGAGAGTGGGGGCGCTTAGAGTTAGATTCTGTCTCTTGGCGTTCGGCGCTTTCGTTTATCTATTTGATCATTTTCGGTTCGTGGGTGGGCTTTAGCGCTTATATCTGGCTGCTGCGCGTGACGACGGCGGCCATCGCTTCGACCTATGCGTATGTCAATCCCGTCGTGGCGGTCTTTTTGGGGTGGGCGTTGGCGGGGGAAATCTTCTCGGAGCGCATGCTTCTAGCTGCTGTGATCATTGTTGTCGCTGTGGCCCTCATCACGTTCTACAGCACGCGACGTTGATGCTTACTCTTAGTCCATCGTTGCAGAACACTCTCGAAATCCTCCGGCAAGGGAGCTTCCAAGCGCATTATTCTCCCCGTCGTCGGATGAAGAAACTCTATCGCCGCAGCGTGCAGCAACATCCGGGTCACTCCCAGCTCGAGGCGCAGTCTATCGTTCAAATCAGATCTTCCGTACAGATCATCCCCGACGATGGGGCAGCCGATGGCGGCGAAGTGCGCTCGCAACTGATGGGTGCGCCCCGTGCGCGGGTACGCTTCGACATAAGAGAACTTTTCGCTCGTGCGCTCCCAAAGCTCTAAACGCTTGTAATCTGTCTGGGCATAGACACCGCCGCGCTTGACGGGCACCATCAGAGCGAGCCAGCGCTTGCGGTCCATCTGCTTCTTTAGGTGAAGTCGAATGGAGCCCTGAATGCGAACCTCTCCGGCTAAGAGCGCCCGATATTCTTTCTGAATCTTTTTCAGTTTTAATTGGCGATTCAGAAACTGTACGGCTTTTCTAGACTTGGCCAGCACCGTCACCCCCGATGTCTCTTTGTCCAAACGATGCACAGACGCGGGCTGAAAGTCTGAGGCGAAGCCGGACGTTCGCAAATACTCCAAAGCCCACGCGAGCAGCGTCGGCTCGCCTTGGCGACGGCGATCTCCGTGCACCAACAGACCCGCAGGCTTGTCCAGCACCAACAGATCGGCGTCTTCGTAGATAATGCGAAACCCGTCGTGCGTTGTCGTTCTCGTCATTTGTCGCTATTATTCTGACAAGCTTTTTATAAAAGTCAAGGGAGGTTTGATGCTGCCCAAAGATACGCTCAAAGAGAGAGTTGCGATTGTTACCGGAGGGGGGACGGGCTTGGGCAAGGCGATGGCCTTGGAATTCGCGCGCTTGGGCGCAAGAGTCGTCGTCGCCGGTCGAAAGCTGGAGAGCTTGCAGCAGACCGTGAGCGAGATCGAGAAGATGGGCGGGAAGGCGCTCGCCGTCCCCACAGATGTGCGCGAGCCGGCCCAAGTCGAAAATCTCGTTGCGGTGACCAAGCAGCGCTTCGGCAAGATAGATATTTTGGTGAACAACGCCGCGGGGAATTTCATCTGTCGCGCTGAGGATCTCTCGGTCAACGGCTGGCGCGCCGTCGTCGGGATTGTGCTCGACGGGACGTTTTATTGCTCGCGCGCCGTCGGCAGAGAGATGATCGCGCAGAAGACGGGGGGGAATATTCTGAATATCTTGGCGACCTATGCCTGGACGGGCGGGCCGGGGACGGTTCACAGCGCCTGCGCCAAAGCGGGGGTCTTAGCGATGACCAAGACGCTCGCCGTCGAATGGGCGAGATATAAGATCAGAGTGAACGCGATCGCTCCCGGCCCGGTGGAGACCGAAGGCGCCGGAAAAGCCCTCTGGGCCAGCCCCGAAGCCCATAGACTCGTCGAAGAAGCCGTCCCTCTCAAGAGATTCGGGCAATCTATAGAGATCGCGCGAGCGGCTTCGTATCTCGTCTCCGACTACGCGAGCTTTATCACCGGCGAAGCGCTGGTGATAGACGGGGGCCAATGGCTGGGGCACGGGCACTATCTGGGCGCGCTGGAACGCCTAACAGAAACAGATAGAGGGCTATGATCTTTCCAGCAATTTGTATGCGATAACCGCGGCCGCCGCCGCTACCGTGAGCGAGCGCGTCACGCCGAGCATCGGCAGCTCAACGATGAGATCGGCGCACTCTAAGACTCCCGCCGAGATCCCGTGCGTCTCGTGCCCAACGATCAACGCTACGGGCGGACTCTCTCTCAGCGCAACATAAGAGATGCTCTGTGAGTGTTGCTCAATCGCGATCGCTTTATAGCTGCGTGCTTTCAGCTCTGCGAGGACCACAGCCGTGTCCTCACGGTACTCCCACGGAACCCAATGCTCTGTGCCCACGGCCGCTTTATGAATTCTGGGATTGGGGGGAGTAGGCGTCCAGCCGCAGAGATAGATTTTTTCGGCGGCCACGCCGTCGGCCACGCGAAAGAGCGCTCCCACGTTGAACGTATCTTGAATATTGTCCAGGACGAAGACGATCGGTTGGCGCGAGATGGCCGCGACTTCGGCCGGCATGGGTATTTTCTTGCGTAAGGCTTTGGGATATAGCTTTTTCGGCATCTTCAAGCGGGCTCGATAATAACGCGGCGTTCCTCGCCGCTGCCCTCGCTGCGGCTGCGAGCCGAGGTGACCTGACTGAGCGCCTCGTGAATCGCTTTGCGTTCGTAGGCTTCCATAGGATCTAGAACTATGCTTTTGCGTTCGCGCACGACTTCTTCAGCAAGTTTCAAAGCCAGCTCGCGCAACGCTGCTTGGCGACGCTCGCGATAGCCGTCGGCATCCACGTGGATATGCAAATCGGAATCAAAAGAGCGCCGCAGATGGATCTCGATGAGATGGGCCAAGGCACGTAGAGCCGCTTGGTTCTCTCCGACGAAGACGCGCGCGCCCTGCAAATCGACCCACAGGCCGTCTTCGCGCTCTTGTATATGTAGGTGCGCCGTCTCCCCGGCGATCTCAAAGAGCCCGTGCAAGAGATTTTCTATGGCTTCAGCGATTCTTGGTTCCATCGGCGCTCTCCGGGGCGACTTCAGGTTCTTCTAGTCTGGGACCGGGACTGCGGCGCAGCTCCCAGATCACCACGACCTGCTGGACGACTTGCACCAACGTAGAGATAAAATAGTGCAGCCAGAGGCCCGACGAGAGATCTTTGAGCAAGAACCCAAAGACAATGGGGAAGACCCAGATCAAAAGTTGGTTCTGACTCGTTCCGGGGGTAGGCGTCAGCCGTCCTTGGGCGATCTGGGCCAAGACCGTGAGCGCGACGATCAGATAGAGCGGATCGGGTTGGCTGAGATCGTTCATCCATAGGAATCCGGGACTCATGTGGATCAGCTCGGCGCTGTAGAGCACAACTTGCCATAATAATATCAAGACAGGAATTTGCAGGATCATGGGGAGACAACCGCTCATAGGATTGACCCCGGCTTTTCTGAAAAACTCCATCTGTTTTTGGGTCAATTCTTCGCGGTTCTCACGGGCGCGGCGGCGCAGCTCCTCCTCGGACATCTTGGGGTAGAGAACCCGAAGCTGCGTAAGAGACGGATAGCGACTCTGGAGCTTTTCCAGTTTGGGTTGGATCTCTTTCATTCTGGCCATCGAGTGGAATTGCGCGCGCGTCAACGGGTACATCAAGAGACGGATGAGAAGCGTCAGCAAGATGAGCGCCCAGCCGTAGTTGCCCGTCTGCTGGTAGAGCCACTGCAGAGACTTGGTCAGCGCGGCCATAGATTGATCCCAGATGTTGCTGTCTATGATCTTCAGAAGCCCGGCTTCTTCTAAGAAGATCAGATGGGAGCGTCCGGCATATAACTGAAAACGATAGAGGCGCTTCTCTTGGGGCTTCAGCTCTAGCGCGTCGGAGCGCACGCCGTAGATGCGCCGCCCAGGAGAGAGTTCGCTCTCCCAAGGGTGAATATCGCTCTGGTGGGCATCGTTGACGAGCCAGAGCACCAAGCCATCTCGAAGAAATCCTAGGCCGTTAAAGTGCGTATAGTTGCGCAAGATTTCCGTGGAGCGCACGCCATCGAAGAGCAAACGAAGACTGGGGGTTGTTGCGCGTTGCGCGTTGTTGACATCGTGTCCTAGGGTCATCTGGAAGCCTTCGGGAAATGAGAGCGGCTCACGAGGGGATAGATTCTCTATCTCTATATCGGCTTCGATGAGATAAGTCGCTTCATTGCGAACCGTGAAGATTTTGGTGATCTTGAGGTTGTTCTCTTGATAGCTGAGCCGGACGCGCTCTCTGTTGGGATTTTCGCTGGGGAGCAGCTCAGCCTGATAGATCGTCTCTGGGGAGAGCGGGCCCAGAGTCAGTGCGAAGGGGAAGAGGGCATCTTTGGGATAGCCGCGCTCGTAGAGTTTTTCTCCGGTCGGGGTTACGATAAGAGTGGTCTTCTGATCGGCGAGCACTTCGACGGGAGGAGCGCCCCACGGTGTAGAGAGCGAGAGATAGACGCTCGAGAGCGTGCCGCCCATCTGAGCAAAACGATAGCTGACCAGAGCCGTGTTGACTTCGACGTCTTGAGTTCTTTCTAATATCCGTGTGCGGATGGCGTTGCGCAGGTCTTGCCCGTTAGCAGGGCTGTTCCACAAGAACGTGCAGAGCGCGCAGCCGAGAGAAACAAAAAAGCGAAGGACGGCAGGGCGGAGAAGGTTCTTGCTCATGGTAGTCGGCTGAAAGTTTACAGCAGCGGGCGGGGATTTTCAAGTCCAGAGGGTCGGTGCGCCAAGAGATTGTTACCAGGGGGAGGTGTGGCGCTGGCTGAGAAAAGCGGGCATCCTCTCACGGGCAAAGTTTTGGAAGAGTGCCCAGGGAGGAGGCCCACTATGGAACTATCGTACCAGGAAGTCTACGC
>JAJHSH010000033.1 GCA_022683945.1 Candidatus Acetothermia bacterium
CCTCCCCTCCCCCTTTAGGGGAGGGGCCGGGGGAGAGGTTCTTAGGGGAGAGATCTTTTTATGTCTCCCATCGTTGGCATCCTGCTTCTCGTCTTGATCACGGTGATCTGGGGCAGCACCTTCGCCATCATCAAGGAGACGATTCAAACCGTCCCCGTGCCCGTGCTGTTGGCGGTGCGCTTCGGCTTCGCTGGATTGATATTGCTCTGGGTGAGGCCAGAGCGCAAGACATTTGGCCCCGGCCTGATTCTGGGGCTGCTGAGCTTTGTTGGCTATGCTACTCAGACCGTGGGGCTGCTGACGACATCGGCTTCTAAAGCTGCGTTTATCACCGGCTTGAGCGTCATCTTGACACCCATAGTTGGAGCGATCTGGCTTCGTCAGCGAGTGCCTCTGCGGGCATGGCTTGCGGCGTTCGCAGCCTTAGCGGGACTGGGCTTGATGACGCTCAGCTCTTATGAAGGGCTTGTGGCTGGTGATTTCTGGATTCTGTGCACTGCGATTGCCTATGCCGTCTATATTGTCTATCTGGGTGAGATCGCCCTTCGACATCGCGCGGTGGCGCTTACGGCTGTACAGATTTGGCTGGTCGCCGGGCTGAGCTGGCTCTGGGCTATACCGGATTTGCCGACGGTGACCAGTCTGAGCATAGACGCTCTTCTAGCGTTGATCTATCTGGCGCTCTTGGCGACGGCGTTGGTCTTATGGCTGCAGGCGCTCGCTCAGCGGGTCGTGCCGGCGTATGCCACAGCACTGATCTTCGCCCTTGAGCCGGTCTTCGCGGCCATCTTCGCTTATTTCTTGTTGGGAGAGACGTTGGGATTGCAGGGCTGGGTGGGCGGCGTCTTGGTAGTGCTGGCGATGGTCATAGCAGTAGATTACAATTCAGAGCGAACTTCATGCGTCTCTTGAACTTAGTTTTATTATTGCTGGCGATATGGACCAGTTGGACGGAGGCCCAACAGGTTCCCATAGTCATTGAGCGATTAGAGATCTCCCTCTGGCCGGAATACGATGACCCTCGCCTGCTGGTGATCTACCGAGGGGAGTTGGCTCAAGAGCCAACGGGCCCTCTCACGTTTGCGCTGCCCATCACAGCCGAGATCCACGCGGCTGCTTACGCAAACTCCGAGGGTAGATTGCTTAAGAGCGACTGGCAACTTCTGCCCAGCGACACCTACGAGCAATTGGTGGTCTTCTCCCCGGCGAGCCGTCGCTTTCAGTTGGAGTATTATGACGAGATTCTCGGTCAACGCCCCCAGAGGACCTTCACTTTTCGGTTTCAGTCAAGCCGTTACGAGATCAGAGACCTGCAGATCGAAGTCCAGCAGCCTTTGAGATCACAAGAGTTCGTCGCCCGTCCACCTCTGCCGGAGAATCTGGGGACGGACACGCGCGGATTGCGGTACTTTGGACGGCGGATCGGAGCCGTTCCGGCTGGTGCGCTGATCGAGCAACAGATCGGCTATATCAAACGCGACGCGCGCCCCTCCGTACAAGCCAGCCCTAGCACAGAATTCGCTCCGACTTGGCTGATCGTAGGAGCTCTCGCCCTACTTACTCTCGGCCTTGCAGGGATAACCTGGTATCGGTGGGAACGACGTCAACCTGCCACAAGGAGAAAATCACTCACGCAGAAGCCCATCTCATCAACTATGGGCTTCTGCTCTGGGTGTGGACGGGCCTTCCGAGAGAACGAGCAGTTCTGCCCTCAGTGCGGACGCCCGCGCTCGGCTCAATAATCTCTCAAATACTTAAAGACCTCCATCAGCTCTGCGATCTTCTTCTCGCCTTGGCCCGATTGAATTGCTTCGGTGAGACACGTCTTCATGTGCACTCTGGTCAGCGCCTGCGCGATCTGCGAGAGCGACGCCTGCACCGCCGCGATCTGTTTTAAGATTTCTACGCAGTATTCTTCGTTCTCTATCATCTCTTCGATGCCGGCGACGTGTCCATGCACAGTGCGGATGCGGCGCATCACATCGCGCTTGATCTCCGGCAATTCGTGAAGCCCGCCGTGCTTGTCTCTGGCCATCGCTGTTTCTTCTTTCTTATTTCTTAAATCTGTACCCGAAATCTCCGCAAGCGCAGCGCATTGCTCACCACGCTCACGCTCGACAGCCCCATCGCCGCGGCCGCCAAAACCGGATTGAGCAGTCCCAGCGCAGCCACGGGAATGAGCACGGTATTATAGATAAACGCCCAGAAGAGATTCTGCCAGATATTTTTCATAGTAGCGCGACTGAGCGCGATGGCCGTCACGACGCTGCGCAGGTCGCCTCCGACAAGCGTAATATCCGACGCTTCCATGGCGACGTCCGTGCCCGTCCCGATGGCGATTCCAACATCGGCTTGGGCAAGCGCCGGCGCGTCGTTGATCCCGTCGCCGACCATCGCCACTCTCTTGTCCTGCGCTTGTAGCTTCTTCACTTCGTGCGCTTTTTCTTCGGGGAGAATCTCAGCCAAGACGCGCTCGATCCCCACTTGACGCGCGATGGCTTCTGCAGTCCGACGATTGTCGCCGGTGATCATCACGACCTCAAAGCCCAGTCGCTTCAACGCGGCGACGGCCTCGCGAGAGCCTTCTTTTATGGTGTCGGCTATAGCGACGACGCCGACAGCGCGCCCATCACTGGCCACAAAGACCGGCGTCTTGCCGGACTCCGCTAGAACTTCTGCTTGTTTTTGCAACCCATCCAGCGCGATCTTCTCGTCCTGCATCAGTTTGAGATTGCCTAAGAGAATGCGTTGGCCATTGAGACGAGCGCGAATACCCTGCCCCGGCACGGCCACAAAGTCGCGCGCTTCTTCTAGCTTCAAGTTCTTTTCTTGCGCGCGCTTCACAATCGCCTCGCCCAAGGGATGCTCCGAACTCTTCTCTGCAGAAGCCGCCAAGCGCAGCACTTCGGACTCCGTGAACCCAGAGATCGCAATCACATCGGTCACTTCGGGCCTGCCCTTGGTCAGCGTGCCCGTCTTGTCTAAGACAATAGTCGTTAGTTTATGGGCCGTCTCTAGCGAATCGCCCCCACGGATGAGAATGCCGTTCTCCGCTCCCTTCCCCGTGCCGACGATAATGCTCGTCGGTGTGGCCAGGCCCAGCGCACACGGACAAGCGATAATCAAGACAGCCACAAAATTGAGCAGCGCTTTCGTCAGGGCAATCTGAGGCGGACTAATCAGATACCAAGCGACGAACGTCACGAGAGATATAAGAACGACCGCGGGGACGAAGTAGCTCGCGATCACGTCTACAAGTCGAGCAATAGGCGGCTTCGACGCTTGGGCGGCTTCTACTAATTTGATGATCTGTGCCAAGGCCGTCTCACTGCCGACTTTGGTCGCCCTAAACTTAAAAGCCCCTGTCTTATTGATAGTCGCGCCGATGACCTCATTGCCCGCGCGCTTCTCTACGGGGAGCGATTCCCCCGTAATCATAGATTCGTCTATGGCCGAAGCGCCCTCGATCACGACGCCGTCCACGGGGATCTTCTCGCCGGGTCGTACAATCACAAGATCGCCGACGCGGACATCTTCGATGGGGATGTTCTGCTCTTGTCCGTCGCGCACGACGCGCGCCGTCTTCGCCTGCAGGCCGATCAGCTTCTTAATCGCTTCCGAAGTTCGTCCGCGGGCGCGCGCTTCCAGCAGTCGCCCCAAAAGAACGAGCGTGATGATCGCTGCAGAAGTGTCAAAATAGAGATCCATATGTCCGTGTCCGTGCGTGGCGAAGAGCGGGAGCAGCGCGCTGTAAATATAAGCAGCGCTCGTGCCCACGGCGATGAGCGTGTTCATATCTGTCGTCTTATTGCGCGCCGCGGCCCACGTACCGCGATAGAACTGCCAGCCTGCCCAGAACTGCACAGGAGTGGCCAAGAGCAACTGAAGCCAGTAATTGAGCTGATCGGAGATCGGCAGTCTCAGGCCCAGCATTCCCGGATACATCAATAAAAAGATAGCGATGGTGAAGAGAGCTGATAGTATCAGCTTGCGGTGCAGCAGCACCGCGCGCTCGTCGGCATGGTGCAGATGGAGATCTCTCTGCTCTTTCTCTTCCGGCACGTCGTAGCCGATCCGGCGCACGGCCTCTTTTAACTGAAGAGCCGTGACGTGGCCCGGTGCGAAGCGCACTGTGGCTTTCTCGGTGGCGAAATTAACCGTAGCGTCGGCGACGCCCGGCACGCTTCTAAGGGTTTTTTCGACCTTAGCGACGCAACTGGCGCAGGTCATGCCC
The DNA here is from genome assembly GCA_022683945.1 of Candidatus Acetothermia bacterium. GTDB lineage: Bacteria > Bipolaricaulota > Bipolaricaulia > RBG-16-55-9 > DRXL01 > SKYB132. The sequence goes on from JAJHSH010000033.1 coordinate 4,235, forward strand.
TCGATGGGCAGGGTGAGGAGACCTAACCCCCTGACCCCCTTCCCTAAAGGGAAGGAGGAATCCTCCCCTCCCCCTTTAGGGGAGGGGCCGGGGGAGAGGTTCTTATGAGATCGTCTCTCATCTTCTTCTTCGGAATCTTCGAGTTCTTCGGCCTCGTAGCCGGCGTCTGTGACGACTTGCTTAAGGCTCGTCGTCGAGATGCTCTCGCCGTGTTCGACTTCGGCGCGTCCGCGCTCCAGAGAGACATTGACAGAATGGACACCGGCAACACTCTGCAGCGCCTTGGTCACGGATTTCACGCAATGCTGACAGGTCATGCCTGTCACCTTCAGTACAGCTTTCTTCATTGGGCCATCGCTCCTTTGCCTTCAATTCCACCCCTCCGGGGGTGGGATAAGATCAGTATAGCAACTATACAGAATGCTGTCAAGAATTCTATAGACGCTCTAGGATCGTCGCGATCCCTTGGCCAAAGCCGATGCACATCGTCACCAGCCCAAACTGCACGTCGCGACGCTCTAGCTCATAGAGAATTTTGGTGATCAAGATCGCGCCCGTAGCTCCCAAGGGATGCCCATGCGCGATCGCCCCACCGTTGACGTTCACCCGCTCCCAGTCTATATCTAACTCGCGCCCCCACGCCACGGGAACAGAAGCAAACGCTTCATTGCACTCGAAAAGATCAATATCTTTCAAAGTAAGTCCTGCTTTCTCTAGCGCTTTTCGTGTAGCGGGGATCGGCCCGGTGAGCATGAGGGTCGGGTCAACACCAGCGACCGCAAAAGAACGAAAACGCGCTCTGGGCTTATATCCCAACGCTCTCGCTTTCTTGCGCGTCATGAGGAGCAACGCTGCAGCGCCGTCGCTGATCTGCGACGAATTCCCCGCGGTGACCCTCCCATCAGGACGAAAGGCGGGCATTAGTTTAGCGAGCTTGCTCCGCCCCTCTTCACTGCTTGCATACCGTCGCACCCCTTCATCGTGGGCAAGCGTCGCCCCGTTGAGGGTCATGGGCAGGATCTGGCTTGCGTAGTGTCCTTCGTCTATTGCTTGTGAGGCTTTCAGATGGCTCTGGAGCGCGAACTCATCGAGTTCGGAGCGCGTCAGCCCCCATCGGTCGGCCACGCGCTCAGCAGATTCGCCCTGCCAGACGATCTCATAAAGCTCCATCAGCTTGGGGTTGAGCGGCTTGTCTATATCCGAGCCCATCGGCTCGCGGGTCATCGCTTCGACTCCCCCGGCGATCACGCAATCGCAGACCCCGGCAAGAATCTCCTGCGCGGCGAAGTTGACCGCCTGTTGGCCCGATCCGCAGAGCCTGTTGACCGTTATGCCGGCAGCTTCTATGGGAAGCCCCGCTTCAAGGGCGATGAGCCGCGTGACATTGCCGCCCTGCTCACCGCGGGCCGTGACGCAGCCGAAGACGAGATCTTCGATCTCGCGCGGGCTGATGCGCGAACGCTCCAGCAGTCCTTGGACGGCAAAGACGCCCAGATCGTCCGCACGGGCATCTTTGAAAAATCCTTGATGTTTGCCTAGGGGGGTGCGAACCGCTTCAACGATAACGGGATCGTGCTCGTTCATAAAAAAATCTGCTCTGGGAAACCAGAAACGGTTTCGGTGGGACCGTTTTGGTAGGGGCAGGGTGACTCTGCCCCTACCGTTCTAGTCTAGAGTTCGCCCTTCGCTTGCAACCCCGCGATGAGATCGTTGACGAACGTGTCCACATCGTTATAGGGGAAGCGCGCTTGCCCAGCGAGCTTCTGCGAAAGCTCCATAGCCGTCCATGACTTTCCCCCAGCGGTGAATTTGGTCATAGGCCCTTGGGGCAGCACGGGCAATAGATCAAAGACGCTCTTGATGGGATACTTGGCTTTGCCGAAGACAGCTTTAAGCTGTGTTTCCAGTTCTTCGCGAGCACCCATGATGACGACCTCCACAAAGATTATAGTGATAGACAAATTCTAGCTGGAAGAGCACGAAGTTGTCAAATGCCGTGATCTTCAAGAGCGGATCGCGCTCTGTTTCAAGAGAGCGATATAGGGCAGATTTCTGTAGCGCTCGGCGTAATCCAAACCGTAGCCGACGACGAAAGCATCTTCAGCGAGAGTGAACCCGACGTAGTCTATAGAAACAGTTCGTGCGCGGCGCGGGATCTTATCCAACAGAGCGCAGATCTTCACACTGGCAGGATGGCGGGCTTGCAGAAGTTCTTGGAGATGCGCCAGCGTCTGTCCGGTGTCCACAATGTCTTCGACAATGAGAATATGTCTTCCGGCGACGGGGATTTCCAAGTCTTTAACGGTTCGCACCTCGCTGGGGGATGTGCTCGCGCCGTAGCTGGAGATCGCCATAAACGCAAGCTCGACGGGGATCTTCATTGCACGGGCCAAGTCTGCCAAGAAGATCACCGCGCCGCGCAGCAGTCCAATGGCTAAAAGCGGCTCGCGAGAGAGTTTCTCCCCCAAGAGCGTCTCGTAGTCGCGAGAGATCTGCTCGCCCAGCTCGCGCACGCGCTGGGCGATCTGCGACTCCGTAAACAGAATACGCTCGATCTTGTTGTGCATCTACTTTCGCACCGAGAATTTCTCGTCTAATTTGTGCAGTCTCTCGGCGATCCCACCGTACTCTAACTCTTCCATGCCCACCATCGCCGGCCCCGAAAAACCCTGACGCCGAATCTCACTCATCTTCTGAGCTGTCTTCTGGCGCACCCAGTCCCAATACGGGTGATCGAAGATATCTACGGGCGTGCCCAGCTTGCCCTCTTTCATCGAAAAACCCAAGCACTGCACCATCGCCGGGCCGTCAAAGTACCCAATAATAGAGTTCTTCTTCACTGGCATCAGTGGGACATTATGACTTCCGCGACAGTCCCCCGCAACGTAATGCCCGATCTCAAACGGCGCGAGCACCTCGCCCGTCGCGGGAAATTGCGCCTGCACCCGCACGAGCATCGCCGGATCGTCTTTGCCCACGTATTTGCCGGCGATATTGTGCAGTCTCGTCGTGCTGCACGCCGCGGCGATCTCGCCCGTCTTGCGCGAGTGAATGCTTTCTACAACAAAACGATGGTTGTCGCGCAAGAGAGCGGCAATATCATAGAGATCTTCGGGAGCGTTGAGCTTGATGATTCTATCGCCCTCGGTGTAGTTGACGTCCATGATCGTGAACGTAAACCCCGCGGCCATCGTCGGGCTGAGCATCAGGCCTGGGCAGTACATCGGGTCGGCGAACCCCAAATATAGCGGGAGGTTGAACGCCCCCGGCTCGGTCTTATCGGCAGCAAAGAACAAGAACGGCTCGGCGGGACGCTCTTCGATCTCCATCTCGGCGACGCCGGGGCCGAGGCCCTTCACATTGCCCGAAAAGCTGTCTCTGAGTAAGTCTTGCCCCGCCCCGTACAGCCCTTCGGCTTTAGCGACTGCTGTGCCCGCTTTGAACGCCTCCCAGGCTAATCCGTGAATCTCTTTGCTGCCGACGCCCTTCTGATGGGTCATCAAGATATGAATATCGTCGCCACAGTAGCCGATATAATAGTCTAGTAAGAGTCCCTTGGCGTTCTTTTTGACGAACTCCGTGACGGCGTTGACCACGCCGGGGCTGGGGCAGATGTGCCCGGCAATCGCGCCGATGTCGGCTTTAATAGCGCTCAGTGTCAGTCTCATACGAATCGGCCTCCTTGTGTGCAGTCAAGCGATTATAACGGCTTGACACTGTGAAGAGCAAGTAGGAGTGAACGGCCGTTCGCCCCTACTTCACCCATTGTCGCGCCTCGGCCAGCGCCGCCTCGCGCGTGGTGATCTCCCCGGAGAAGATTTTTTCGTAGACGGCCTCTAAGATCTCTCGGACGCGCGGGCCGGGTTGGAGCCCCAGCGCGATGAGATCGTGCCCGTCGAGCAACTTGCGCGCTCGCTCGCGCTGGCCCAGCTCTTGAAGTCTGTGCAACAGCGGGATCAGCGCGCGAATCACCGGCATCCAACCCGATGACCTATGCGCGCTCGCTTCGCAATCACAGACCATGAGAGACAACAACTTAGTGAAATACGGGAACCGCTGGGCAGGGTGCTCAAAAGAGATCGAAGCCTCTTCGTGTGTGCGCAGGAGCGCCACTTGCTTGCCCACGCCCATCTCGGCGAATTTCCCGATGCGCAGATGCTCGCGCACCAAGAATCTGATGAGTTTGATCTCCTCAACACTGAGGCGCAATCTCCGGCAGATATTCGCCGCCATCTGCTCGCCGATCATCTCATGAGCACCTGCGTGCTCAAAGTTGTTCTTCTGCAAAGCGATCGGTTTGCCGATATCGTGCAGGAGCACGGCCAGCTTCATCAACGGATCTCGGATGATCTTATCGGCGCACGCGAGCGCCAAGAGCGTATGCGTGTAGACATCACCCTCGGGATGATACTTTTCTGGCTGGGGTACGCCCTTGCACGCCGCGACTTCGGGAAGAATAAGCTCCAAAATGCCGTGCCCGTCTAAGAGTTGTACGCCCTTAGTCGCACGCGGTGTCTGCAAGATTCTCATCAGCTCGTCGCGAATGCGCTCAGCGGAGATCACGCGCAGTCCCTCGCGATGGCGGCGCAGGGCCTCGCTGACCTCTGGGAGAATATGCCCGTCCAGGGCACAAGCCAACCGCACGACGCGCAAGATTCTGAGAAAATCTTCGCGCAGACGTTCATCGGGATCGCCGATCGTGCGAATCGTCTTGGAGCGAAGATCATCTACGCCGCCGATCAGATCAACGACGCGACCATCTATAGTAGCGGCCAGCCCGTTGACCGTGAGGTCGCGTCGCCGCACGTCGTCTTCTAAGCGGCGAACGAGCGCGATCCGGCTCGGCCAGCGACCGTCGTACTCGCTCTCGCTGCGAAACGTGGCCACTTCGCAAGGGTTGCCTTCGGGAGAGAGCAAGAGCAAAACGCCGAAGGCTTCGCCCACTTCTAATATTTTTGTCTCTGGAAAGAGCGCACGAATCTCCTCTGGGCGCGCTGCGGTAGCGATGTCCACTTCATCGGGAACGAACTCATAATCGGGCTCAAACTGCCCGCGCAGCGCATCTCGCACGATCCCACCGATCATCACCGTTTCGAAGCCTGCTTGGGTGAGTCGTTCGAGAATCACCCGCGCGTAGGGATGGGCGTGAAAGATCTTTCCGGCGTCTATAGAGAGAGAGCTCATAGAAATCCTCTGCTGGATACCCCCCAGCTTGCTGGGGGGAGGAAAGCAGAGATTCGCCGCAGGCGAATCCCGCCGTTACAATACCCGGAGTGAGCTCCGTCAAACGCGCCAAGCACGCGGTCTACGACCTCAAATAC
>JAJHSH010000040.1 GCA_022683945.1 Candidatus Acetothermia bacterium
CTCGCGAGACCCCCGGACTCAATTTGCTCTTTGTATCCGAACCTAAAGGGATAATCTGATCAGACTACCCTGCTGCTACCGCCGCACGACGCGACATGTGCCTAGCCCTCGATTTATTTCGTAGACACCGCCACCACCAGTTACAGCAGGATCAATGATCGTCAGCACACCGCTGGCGTCGAAGCTGGTCGGCGTCCCCCGCGGGAAGGCCCCCAACGAGTTACGCTTAAGGATGACTGTGGTTACAGCGGTCGCATTCACCGTGCACGTGATCTTCTCGGTCTCCCCGGCGGGCACATCGCCGACACGGATGTTGATGATATCGCGACTCGTTGCAGCAGTTCCTGCTACAACGACATCGGCATCCTCACCCGGCTCGACAAAGTTCCGACCCGCTCCCAACGTGATATTATCCACGCCAGGGCCGCCATAGACCTTGAGACTAGATGCAGCACCAGCATTCACTCCTTCAATCTCGTCGTCGCCATTGCCACCGTAGATCACGACGTTACCCGCTGCCACGTTGACATCAATCACGTCGTCCCCATCACCAGCCTCGACACGCGCGCCTGCAACGGCCGTTCCTAAGAGAATATTGTCGTCACCGTCGTTGCCAAAGATCCGATGGTTCGTGCCAGCCGAGGCGTCAATAACGTCATTGCCCGCGCCGCCGACGACGTAGGCCCGCCCTGCTGTTGCCGTAATCTCAATCTGGTCGTCATCATCTCCAGCATCTATCCGGTCGTTACCATTCGTGGATCTGATAAAATCATCGCCCCCTAATGCCCGAATGACATCGTTACCACACGCAATAGGGGCACAAGTCCCAGCCACACCATCATCAATTACATCATCGCCCGGCGTCCCGTTGATGATCGCCGCAAAGACGACAAAACTGATGACCGCTCCAACTGAGAGAGCCAAGACCAACCCGATGACCGCAAAGTTCTTTAGCTTCACAGCATCCTCCTTTATTGCAGTTTTTGATCGCTCGACCCGACCTACTAACTAAACCGACCGCACTTTTTACTCTCCTGCCTCGCGCCGCACCTCCTTAGTCGAAACTGTTGCATATTATACACTACACAAGCTCCGAATTTTGGTAATGCGCATTACATTGGTGCTTTTCGTGATGTTATCGTAAGACGACCAACTTGCGCACTTCACTACGACGTTCCACTCCATCCCAACCGCGCAGGGTTAACCGATAGAGATAGACCCCGTTAGGCAAGAGATGCTCACGAAGATCCAGCGTCACCTGCGCCCGCGGTGCACTCTGCTGCAGTATCCGTGCGCCACTGAGCGCAAACAGCTCTACGGTCGTCTCAGCAATCCCAGCGCCATGCGCTATGAACTCATATATTGATGCGTTCTTCTGGCGTACCGTCACCAAAGATTGCGCCGGCCCACCCGCCCCAGCCAACGCCCACTCTTCCAGACGATCACAGGCGCTCCAGCCTAGGGTTCTCTGGCGCACCGCGGCCTCTTGAATCCAGCGTACATCGGTCGCGGTAACCTCACCAAAGGGGGGCGCGACGTCGGCCGCCATCAGTTGCAGACGCCTGCGCTCACGCTCGGCCGCGGGGAAGTCCGCCGGACGCTTGCCGACGAGCCGAGCCGCCTCTCGGACATCCCGTCGCGAAAGCACCCCGTCCAGCGTCACATCGCCCGCCTTCAACTCCAAACGCACCGTTGCAGGACTCAGATCGGCCTCCAGAGGCTTGTCGTTCACGTCGTTCATGCGCACGCTCTCGGCTTCCCACTCGACTTCTGCAGTGAGACAGAATCTCGCATCGCTCGGGCGGATACTGATCTCTAAGAGCTCTCCCTCCGTAATCGGCTGCCGCCCCGGACGCAACGAGAGCACAAAATACAACTCTCCTCCGAGGTTGTCTACTATGAGAGAGTTCAGCCCATAGCCGTTCATGGCACGTACCCGCGCAGCGGCCGCCGTGTTATGCACGACCTCCAGCACGTCGGGATCGAAGGTCAGTTGCGCCTCCAGATCGCCCAATCCCGGCCAAGGAACGCCCGCGACGCTCACCAGCAACTTCCAAGGGTCTCTCGAGCTGCGCGTGATTAGCAGCTGCGCCCCGCCGGGCCTCCCGCCGCCTCTCGTCATAATATTCACCGAGGCGTTGGCCTCTAACGGCATAGGCGTCTCGATCCCCGAGGACTCTTCGCCGTCTTCGGAGCTGTCATCGCGTGCAGCCACGGTTACCCGAGTCTTCAACAGGTTTTCAGCGTGTGCAAATCCACGAGGAGCTAAATCTACGACCACATAGAAACGATCCAGGCCTCCGGTGCCAAAGAGCCCATCCCGGCCCACGCGCACCAAGCGCCGGCCACCGCTGCCAAACGTGACCCCCACAGCTAAATTGGGGCGGAGGACTTCCCCCAACAGCTCATCGCCTTCCTGCCAACCGGGACCGGTCCGACCGCTCTCGCGGAAGAGACGAATTCTTTGGATCAATCCCGCTTGTGGATCGAGATTGATCGTCGTCTCTTCTAGAACAGCCTGCACCGAAATGCTGCGCACCAATGTCGGAAGGTCGTCATCTTCGGTGTCGCCATCGGTTCCGGGATCGGCGATCACGAATTGTTGGACGACCACGCGCTCTCCCGGAGCAGCGGTGACCGCTACGGTCTCGTCCACGACGTCGGTCTCGGCGTCGCCGCTGGTAGCACGCACCGTCAGTCCATTGCCGATCACGGGAGGGCCTTGGGTGCTGCTGAAGCCCGAGCTGACGGCAGCGCCGCCGCGCAGACCATCAGAGGCGGTCACGTCAAAGAGCATGGCCACCGTAGCCCCATCCAGCGCCTCAGAAGAGAGATCGATCACCACAAAGAAGAGCTTCGCTCCTCGATCGGGGACGGAGATCAAAAGATTCCCCGGACGGCCAAGAACCAGAGGGTTATCGCAATCGTCTAGGCTGGGCCGAACGACCGAGCCCAGCAGCGTGCTCTCGCGACGATCAAAGACCCCATTGAAGCTGTTGTCCACATAGAGTCTCAGCCCGGCGATATATCGGCTGCTCAGAGTGCTCGTCGGCGCCAAGCAGAGCGCGATCGTTTCGATCGCCGTCGGCACCCCATCACCACCGGGATCATAGACGCGTACGGCTTGGGCCACAACAAACGTCTGACCAGGCCCAGCAAAAGGCTCTAACTCCCCGGAAAAATCGTTGAAAACCATCGTCTCCGGTGCTCCCGAAGTCGCAGCCAAGCCGATACTCCCCATAGCCATAAAGAGCAACCCTGCAAGACTCCAAAGCACCGCACGCATCAAGTGAGATTTCTCCATTACTACCTCCTTTTTTTCAGTCTAGCCTCGAAAACAACGCTCAACCCCTACGCAGAAAATAGTAGCAGCTAAGGCTCTCCAAGTCAGTGATCTAAATTACAGAAACGAAGCTGTTGTTGAAGGACAGAAGAGTGTAATGGGCGTTACGAAGAGCTGGCAGCAGATTTCGGTAGCGGATTCAGCTGATTGTTGTTGGAAAATCTGCTCAATCTGCTACCCGAATCCGCTGTCAGCCCCAGATTCAAAGACTTTTTGTATCTATCTTATAGAGCTTCTTCTCTATGCTATCTGAAACCCACAGATACTGCCCATCCCACGCCAAGCCCGCCGGGTCCAGCCCCGGAGCGTCATACTCGCCCAGCACTTGACCTCCACGCGGATCGAGCTTGTAAAGCCTTCCGCCACCGTCGGAGTGCCAGAGATACTGCCCGTCCCACGCCAGCCCCGCCGGCGCATCCCCCGGAGCGTTAAAAACATCTATCACCTTGCCCGTGATCGCGTTGATCTTGTAGATCTTCAGCGCATCCAAATCTGCAACCCAGAGACTATTCCCGTCCCACGTCAATCCCGTCGGCACATCCCCCGGAGCGACGAGCGACTTTGAGACTTTCCCGTTGCTAGGATCAATCTGCAAGAGTTTCCCATCCATTCCGTCCACGACCCACAGATTCTTTCCATCCCAGGCCAAGCCGTCGGGGATCTCCGTCGGCAATGGCAGAGACGTTAAGAGAGCTCCCGTCTGGAGGTCAATCTTATAGAGCTTCAAATCAAGAGTATCGGCGACCCAGAGGGCTTGGCCGTCCCACGCCAATCCGATGGGACTCGGCCCCGGCGCCGGCAACGACCTGCTCGCCAACTCTTCTATCACCTGAAGAGCCTTCTCTACGCTGTTCGTGCGATTCTTATCGTCTTTCACCGTCAATTTCACCAGATAGCGCCCCGTAGCGCTGTAACGATGGATCACGATGGGGCCTTCCTCGGTCGCGCCGTCGCCAAAATCCCAGAGATATTCGATAATCTGACCGTCGGTTGCTTGAGAATTTGAAGCGTCGAAGAGCACGTCTTCACCGACTTTGGGAGAGGCCGGGCTGAAGCTGAACTCGGCCTTCGGACCTAGATCGGTCTTCTGATGAAAACAGCCCGTCGTCCATAGAGCCATCCCAGCTACGACCAATAGAGACAGCATTCGCGCATTCATCTCTTCTTCTCCTCCCTAAAAGAGCTGACAGCGGATTTCAGTAACGGATTAAGCAGATTATATTCATTTCGGAAGTTTTAGCAATTTTTAATGAGGCGCAGAAACTCTTCAGCAGACAGTTGAACATCTCGTAGGATCTTCTTGAGCAGCCAGCGATCAATATCTTCGCCGCCATGAACTGGGACGGAGGTCACCCGCCCATCCAAGTGCTTCAACCGGACATGGCTCCCACGCCGCCGCACCACTCGGAAGCCCACTCTTTCTAGGGCATGGATAACCTCCCGTGCCGTAACGACCGGGAGACGAGCCATGATTAAATCGTAACTTTTTGAATTCCTATGAATTTGGGTGTGAGCCCAGGGGAAATGGCCGCTTTATCATCAATATCTTCTAAGCAGAGGTGGATGGCTTCCCTCACGCGCACCATCAGCTCATCAAGGCTTCGGGCCTGGGTGTAACACCCGCGAAGCTGGGGAACTTCCGCCACGTAATAGCCGTCTTCGCCCTCTTCGATCACTATATAAAACTCTTGCCCCTTGTCCTTCGCCATAGCCAAATCTCCTCCATAACGAGCTGTTTAGGCTCTTCGTCGGTTCTAAAAGAACTGACAGCGGATTTCAGTCACAGACCAAGCAGATTATACTGAAAGATCCGCTTCATCTGCTACCCAAATCCGCTGTCAGCTCTCGCGTGGGTCTTTAGCGCAGAATGACGAGTTTCTGCAGTTTGCTCTGCTGCCAACGTCCGTCGTCGCCCAAGGCCGTCATCACATAGAGATAGACGCCGTTGGGCAGATGGGCGAGTTCGGCGTTGCTCAGACGCACGGTTGGGCCTGAAGCCAAAGCCGTCAGCACCGGCGCGCCGCTCAGTGAGAAGATCTTTACGATCGTCTCGGAGGCGCGGGCGTTGGACAGCCGGAACTCCAGATGGCCAGAACGCGTCTGTGCGCTCACCCTCACCCGGCCTTCGGCCACCCTCTCCCTGAGAGGGAGAGGGTTAGAGAGAGTCTTCTCTAACTTTCTCAGTCCCGCGGCGACTTGCGCGATCCAGCGCACATCGGTCGCGTCAATGACCCCGAAGGGCGGCGCAACATCTGCCGCCTCCTCTTGTTCGGGCGTCAAGGTCTCTAAGTCCAAAATGAAGCGCGCCGTCAGACGGGCATCGCTCATGGTCACGACGCCGTCTTTGTCCACGTCACCCTTGAGGAGCTTGATCGTCACGCGACCGGGCAGCACATCGGGGATGAGATCGCGCCCGTCTCTGTCTTTGAAGACGTCAATGATCTCAATGTTGTCCTCGCTCTCGATCAACAGCTCCACCGAGACTCCCACAGGAGCGTCAGGGGCTTTGTCCACTTCGATCTCGGCGATGACGCCCTCGTTGAGGGCTGTGCGCCCCGGCTTGAGCGTCAGCGTGAACTGCGCCCGCCCCGTTAGACTGTCAATGTTGACCGAGTTGACCGCGTAGGGCCCAACGCCCTTAATGCTCAGAATTTGGACAATATCGGGGTCGAAGACGATCGCGGCATCAGGGCCTATCTGAATTTCGCCCAGCCCCGGCGCCGGCACAAATCTAATCGAGATCGGGATCTTCGCCTTGCCGACAATAGAGGCCGAGCCGATCATAAAGAGCGGCGGCGGCACTTTTACTACCAATTGGTTGCTGGCCACCACCGGCATCGGGGTTTCAATCGCCGAAGAGCTCTCGCCGGGGTCGGTCATATCGTCGCGCACCACCAGATCTATCGAGGTGCGCAGCGTATCGCCATCGGCTAGGCCCACAGGCGCCAAGTCGGCAACCACATAGAAATGCTCCAAGCTGCCGTCGTTGACCCGCGCCAACCGACGACCCCCGTCGCCGAAGACGACGCCCTGCTCTAAGTTCGGCGAGTGCACCGTCGCGAGCAGCTCGTCGTCGGGCTGCCAGCCGGGCGGCGTGCGCGGGATATCGCGATAGAGTCTGAGCCTGAGAATTCGTTCGCTGGGGATCGTCCCACCGACCTTGCGCACGGTCACCGTGCGGATGAGCGTGGGGAACTCATCGGGGATGGCGTCGCTCGAAGCGCCCGGATCGGAGACAGAAAACTCTTGCACGACGACCACATCGCCCGGATTGGCCGTCCGCGCCGGGGTCTCGTCAACGACGTCCGTCTGCTGACGTCCGCTCGTCGCAGTGATGCGAATGAAACAAGTGAGCGCGCAGCCCAGCTCCGGCGGCAGGCCCGCGTCACCGTTGAGGATGGGCAGCGCCGTCGCCGGATCGATCCGCGAGCTGACCGGCGGACCGCCCATCAAGCTGTCTTTTACCGTCAGATCGAAACTCGTTCTCAGCGTCGCCCCGTCGGGCGCGTCGTTGGCAAAGTCCGCAACTACAAAGAACTGCACGACGCTGTTGTTGGGCACTAATACCAACAACTGATTGGGTTGGCCAAAGACCACTCCCGTTGAGAGCCTCGGCGCATTGACCGAACCCAAGAGACGGTCGTTGGGCAGGTTGAACTGCCCGTCGCCGTCGTCCATATAAAGTCTGAGAGCGAGCACAAAGTGATCTTCTAATGTGCCGCCGATCTTCTTGATAGTTACGGTCTCGATGGCCGTGGGGAAACCGTCCGGCGTGGTGTCGCCCCGCGCGCCGGGGTCGGCCACGGTCAAGTCCTGGATCACCACAAAAGTCTCGCCGGGGTTGGGGATGGGATTAACGTTTCCCAAGTCGGAGTTAAAGACGTCAGTCTCATCGTCGCCGCGCGCTTGGGCCCACGTCATCAAAGTGGGTCCTCCCACGAACAATAAGAGCAACAACACGGCAACGATACGAAGCCTCTGAACGTTGTGCATACCCACGCGCTCGAACCTCCCTTCGGATCTCTCTGGCACTGATTTCATCATAAATTATGACCTGCCTTCTGCGCTGTTTCTCTTCCCTATTCTATCGCCACATAGGCTGCTCTGTAAGTGATTCAAGTCACGGGACGGACGTAGCGCGTGTCACCGCTGCACGACGATCTTGTTCATCTGTCGGATGAGCAGCGTTCCGTCTGCAGCGCGCACAGAGAACGCCATCAGATAGACACCGTTGGCGACAAGCTCGCCCGAAGAGCGCTGCAACGTCCAGCGCAAGGTCTTGCTCCGGCCCTCGTCTTGATAGACTCTGCGCCCTTGCAGATCGAAGATCTCCACAGCGAGCGCAGCCCCCGCGGGGAGACGACCTAAGCGAAATTCAATCGCTCTGGCTTTTCCAGAAGAGTACCTCAGCGTAACGATCTCGGGCCGAGCGCGCCGCAGCGCGACGCCAGAGAGCGCGCTCGTGGGAATGGGATTGTGCAGACAGAACATCTCTTTCTGCACGCCGACGGCAAATTCGGCGATCCAACGAACGTCCGTGACGTCAATATTCTCATCGGTCGGCTGACAGGGCTCGCGGACGTCGGCGGCCCAGCGCGAGGGCGCATCCAAGTCGCGCAAGCCTACGATAAACTCGGCGGCCCATTTCGCGTCGATCAGATCAACGTTGCCGTCGTTATTTACGTCGCCCTTCTTGCGCTTGGGCGCTTCTTCAGCGGTGATCTGCACAAGATCTGAGCCCGTCGCGCCGCCGGGATCTCTCACGACCAACTCGACAATATAGACCCCGACTACATCGGGGATGAACGTCGCGCGAAGCGCGTCTGCCCCGGTGAGCGTCGCCGTGCTGCCCTCGGGAGCCGTGACGATGCGCCACTGATAGCGCAAGGGCTGCCCTTCGGGGTCGCGCGACTGCCCTCCGTCCAGGGTCACCGTCTCGCCGACTCTTACAGTGCGATCGGGCCCGGCATTGGCGATGGGCGGCTGGTTGGCCGGGCCAAAGCGAGAGCCATAGAAGATATAGGCTTCGCCCGCGTCCGTTCTCAGATTCTCTTCGCCATCGGCATTGAGCGCCCCTAAGATCACTTCGGCGAGTCCGTCTCCGTCTAAGTCGCCCGCGATCGCGGCGCTCCCCAGACGGTCATCGGCTCGTCTACCGTAGAAGAGCGCATTCACGGGAGCGTCCTTGGCACGAAGATCTATCACAGAGGGCATGGGGGTCTGTCCCAAGATCAGATAAGCTTCACCGGCGTTGAGGCGTTTGTTCTCCGGGCCATCTGCTGAATCTGCCCCCAAGACCAAGTCGGCGTAGATGTCATCAAAAGTCGGCCCGCCGACCCTTCCAGCAGCAACAGCGCGCCCCAGACGATCTCCAGCGTCGGCTCCGTAGATAATAACATCGGCGCGACCCAGCGCCAGATCAACGACTCCTGAGAGCAACGCCCCCCCAAAGAGCAGATAGACCGCGCCAGCATCGGGCCGAGCGTTCTTCACGCCATCGTGTCCCGGCGCGCCCAAAACCAAATCTAATGTACCGTCGCCGTTGACGTCGCCCAGCGCTAACGAAACACCCAGCGCATCGCCGGGGTCGGCACCGTAGATGTGCACATCGGGAGATTTCTTAGCTAACTCCAGCGATGCGGGCAACGTCGCCTTGCCAAAGACAATATAAATTTCGCCGGAATTGACGCGCCCATTTCCCGGCCCGTCGGCCTGATGGGCCGCCACAATCAGATCATCAAAGCCGTCGCCGTTGACGTCGCCGCTGACGAGCGCATTGCCCAGTTGATCCAGCTCGTTGCGCCCGTAGAGCGTGAAGTCGGCGTTCTTGCGAGCGAGATCAAGCGCCTTGGGCAGGCTCGTGCTGCCGAAGATCACATAGACTTGTCCCGAATTGGGTTTATCGTTGCGCGCGCCGTCGGCATCTATCGCGCCCAAAATAAGATCGGGAATGCCGTCGCCGTTGAGATCGCCCGAAGCAACAGAAAAGCCTAAGCGATCTCCGGGGCGCTCTCCGTGAACAGTTAAATCTTGGTTGCCGTCGAGAATATCATAGATTTTATGATGCGTCGGGCGTCCATAGATCACATAGACGGCCCCTGCGTCACGCCGTCGCGGTTCTACTCCGTCAGGACCGTCGGCCCCCATCGCACCGATAATCAAATCTAAACGCCCGTCGCCATTGACGTCGCCTACGGCCACTGAACTCCCTAATTGATCCCCCGGACGCGCACCCTGCACAACAATATCGGCGTGCGATTTAGCCAAGTCATAGACGGCCTCAAAGCCGGGGCGTCCAAAGAGAATATAAACTTTGCCGGCATCGCGCCGGTTGCCCTCTTCGACATCGGCGGCCGGATCGCCTAAGATCAGATCCCCTAAGCCGTCGCCGTTGAGATCGCCCACAGCGATAGAATTAAAATCCGTGAGAAAGTCTTTTGCGTTGGCCCCGTAGATGGTCACATCTTGTTTAAGATCAGCGATATCGAGCACGACCGACCCCGTCGCCCCAACCAGCCCTCCGCTTGCGAGCAGAGAGCCGAGCAGCGCAAGAAAAAAAACTCTGGGGCGAGCCGCGCTGCGAACGGCATCTGCTACGGATCTCACGTTGAACCTCCTTTAAGCCAAGAATCCCATAAACGCATCTTTGAAGAAAGTGTGAGCTCTATTCTACCAAAGAG
The DNA here is from genome assembly GCA_022683945.1 of Candidatus Acetothermia bacterium. Lineage (GTDB taxonomy): Bacteria > Bipolaricaulota > Bipolaricaulia > RBG-16-55-9 > DRXL01 > SKYB132. Next base: position 10,024 of record JAJHSH010000040.1, read on the forward strand.
TCTTCTTTCAAGTATGTGATTTTAATTACGCACTTCACCCTCACCCGGCCTACAGACACCCTCTCCCTTTTAGGGAGAGGGACAGGGTGAGGGTGGTGAAAATTTAATCAATCCCTTGCGCCTTCTGCAATCTTTGCGAAAAGTCAATATAGATCGTCTTCCATTCGGTGTACTCCTCAATAGCCGCGAGACCGGCCTCCCGGCCCCCGTTGCCCGTATCTTTGACCCCGCCGAAGGGCAGATGAACCTCCGCGCCAATTGTCCCACTGTTGATATAAGTAATCCCCGCTTCTAAGTCGTCCATCGCGCGATGGGCTTTATTGATCTCTTGCGTATAGATAGAAGAAGAGAGTCCGAAAGACGTATGATTGGCTAAGCGAATCGCATCGTCGTAGTCTTTGGCTTTGCTGACGGAGAGCACCGGGCCGAAGATCTCTTCTTGGAAGATCGCCGTCTCAGGAGTCACATCGGCGAAGATCGTCGGCTCGAAGAAGAAGCCCTTCGCTAACAGCCCGTCTTTGGCGATGCGCCCGCCACAGAGGAGCTTGGCTCCTTCTTTGACGCCGATCTCGACGTAACGGGCGATTCTTTCTTGTGAGGAACGATTGACCACCGGGCCGACGTCTGTATTTGGGTCAAGCCCGTTGCCCAAGCGCAACTTTCGCGTGCGCTCCACGAGCTTCTCTAAGAGTTTTTCGTAGACGCCCTCTTCGATAATCAGCCGCGAGCAGGCCGTACAGCGCTGGCCCGTCGTCCCGAACGCACTCCAGATGATCCCTTCGACGGCCAGATCCAAGTCGCCGTCTTCTAGGACAATAATCGGATTCTTGCCCCCAAGCTCCAAATGCACTTGCGCCAATTTAGCTGCTCCGTACTGATAGATCTCTCGCCCCGTATCGGAAGAGCCGGTGAAAGAGATCATATCTACTTTGGGGTGCTTGGCCAGCGGCGCGCCGACGTCGCTGCCGCCGCCGAAGACCAGATTCAAGACGCCTCGAGGCAATCCGACTTCGTCGAAGATCTTCGTCAGCTCATAAGCACAGCGGGCTGTATCGGTGGCGGGCTTCCAGACGACGGTGTTGCCCGCGATGAGCGCGGGCATGATCTTCCACGTGGGGATGGCAATGGGAAAGTTCCACGGCGTGATGGCCGCGATCCGCCCGATGGGACGACGGACGGCCAGACAGTGTTTATTGGGCAGCTCCGAGGGCGTCGTATAGCCCAAGAGCCGGCGCCCCTCCGCAGCGATATAATACGTCATATCAATGCCCTCTTGGACATCGCCGCGAGCTTCTTTCAAGACTTTCCCCATCTCGCGGGTCATAATCTGAGCGGTCTCTTCTTTGCGCTGCTTCAAGCGCTCGGCGGCGGCAAAGAGCAGCTCGCCGCGCTTGGGCGCCGGCACACGACTCCATTCTGTGAAAGCGCGATCGGCGGCTTCTACAGCCTGCTCAACGTCGCGGGCCGCCGAAGCGGGAAACTCGCCCAGCTCATCAGATGTGTCAGCGGGATTGAACGATTTGAACCTCTTGCCGGTGGAAGAGTCGACCCATTGCCCGTTGATGTAGTTCTTGAAGAGCACGAAAGACACCTCCTGTAAAGCTGACAGCGGATTTCGGCAGCAGATTAAGCAGATTATACTTAAAAATCAGCTCAATCCGCTACCCCAATCTGCTGTCAGTTGCTAGGTCACTCGGAGCTCTTCAAAGAATTTTGTCAAATCAACAATCGGGCGGCCCTGCTCATCAGAAATCGCTCGTTTTGCTGGGGGCTGCTGACGATAGAACGGGATGCGCTGCTCGACGCGCTCCTCATAAGACGGGGTCGTCTCGTTCTTCAAGAGAACGCCGATGGGGATTCTATCGCCCCACTGCAACGTCTTTTCAACAAAGCGATTGAGCTTCGCTTCTATCTCTTCTGGGCTCATCCCCTCTTTGATATACGGGTCATAGCCCTCGTCTTCGAGTTTATAGACGCGCGGAAGGGCTCTCCCCGTCTGCGGGTCTTTGCGGTCTTCGCCGCCGTACCACTCGCGCGTGTTGATGTCATTATATGTGGGACAGGGCTGCAAGACGTCTATGAACGCCGAGCCGTTGTGGGCAATCGCTTGCTTGATCGTACTGACCAAGTGTTTAATATCATAAGCGTAGCTGCGCGCGATAAAAGTGTAGCCCGCGGCGAGAGCTAAAAATAGCGGGTTGACCCCCTGATTGATATTAGGCTGGGGGAGCGACTTCGTCTGGACGCCGAGCTTGAGCGTGGGCGAGGCTTGGCCCTTGGTCAGCCCATAGACGCCGTTGTTGTGCAAAATATAAGTGATATCTACGTTGCGGCGACCGGCGTTGACGAAGTGCCCCGAGCCGATCCCCAGGCCGTCGCCGTCGCCACCGACGGCGAGCACCGTCAGATCGGGGTTGGCGAGCTTGGCCCCCGCTGCGTAGGGGAGCACCCGCCCGTGCAGCGTGTGAATCCCATAAGTATTAATATAGTGTGGTGTCTTGCCGCTGCACCCAATTCCCGAAAAGACCGCCACGCGATGAGGTTCTAAGTCCAGCTCAGCGAGTGCCATCTGCACCGCGTTCAGGATGCCGAAGTCCCCGCAGTTGTGCAGGGTTGCGCTCTCGCTGACGTAGCTGTGCACATCTTCAACTTCAAGATTCCAAACGAGCCCGTCGTACTCGAAGGTCTCGATCCCGGCTACGGGGATCATGACGAAGTTCTGGCCGACAATCGTTGAGGGCGGCTTGCCCTCTGAGCGCACTCTGCGGCGCTTGAGTCCTAAGATCGCCGTCAGGCGTTCGACATCGCGCCGGCCAGTGACAAAGAGCGTATAGGCCTCGCGATGGCCCGGGCGAGCCGGCTCCGTGTAAACCGAAGGCACGATCCCCTGGCGCAAGAGCAGGAGCTTCAGATGCTCGCGCAGCTTCTTGGAAATCGTCTTATAGCAAGCCCGCGCTTGTGTAGAATGCACCCAGCCATCGCCACGCCACAGTCCCTTCAGCAACTCACGCTGTTGGGTCGAGGGCAAGAGCATCAGCTCATGGGGAATCTTTTTGTTCGCAGCCCCATCGCCAAACCATTCTTTGAAGGCTCGCGCCAGACGCGAGGAGTAAATAGCCAGCTCTGTCAGATTTTTCTTGGGTTTTTTATAGACCGATACTGTAAGATCAAAGAGCTTCTCTACGATCTTCTCTATATCGCGGACAAATGCTCGCTCGTCGTGATGAAAAGCGAAGCAGACGGATGCTTCTAAATAGTCTTTCTTTGCCGAGCGGTGATCTATCCACCCTTCAGCAAGATAATACCCGGCTAGGCGCAGAAACTCTGGGGTGAGCGGGATACTCTCAGGCAGGGGCGCGCTTCGCCGATCTTGAGATCGCTTCGCAGACAGTTTCAAATCGGCCGTCGAGATCACTTCGGAGGGGATGGGATACGCAAGATAATCGCCCTTCTCGATCTGATCCGCGCGTTCCCAGATCAACTCGAAGTGCTTATTGTGCAACTTGGGATGTGAGCGCTTAGCAATCAACACGGGATGTTCCGGCGTCAAGACCGTCTCCCCTAAGCACTTGGCACGGATTCTGTACATCAGCCCCTGATGCCGGTGACTGAAGACTTCGCTCACCCGATGGTAACGCCCATCCCAGCCGAGCACACGCTCCCCTTCGTTGATGATCTCAATGGGCTTGACATCGGGATTCGTGTGGATAAGCGAACCCGGCAACACACACCCGGGGCACCAATTGTTATGCACCGGGGTCTTAAAATCTTGCGCTTTACGCACCATGCGTCAGCACCATCCTTTGTGGGGCCTCGCCCGACAGAATCTCTTTCACAGACTGATAGACCTCGTCCATGGTGATCGGACGACCGTTGAATTTTACTATCAGATGGTCCATAGCGATTCCCGTCTGCTCGCGCACCAGCCCGGCAAACTGTCCCGAGTAATTGTTTTCGATGCATGCGCGACGCTTCGCTTTTTCTAAGAGTTCTCGGAGATCGTCGCCGGGCAAGGGCCACAAGAGCCGACACTGCACAAAACAGACAGACTGCTTCTCCGCGCGTAGCGCTTCTAAAGCATCTAGAATCGCGCCCTTGGGCGAGCCCCAGCTGAGCAGGACCAAATCTGCTTCGGGGTCGCCGAAGACGTTGAATTTCTCGGCGCGCGGGATCTCCCGCGCGGCAACTTCTAGTTTCTTCGCGCGCTTCTCCATCATCTGGACGCGCTCGACCGGATCTTCAGTAATATGCCCCCACTCGTCGTGCTCATCGCCGGTGTTCCAGAAGAGACCGTCTCTAGTTCCCAGCACCGTGCGCGGCGAGATCCCCGTCTCGGTGTAGAGAAAACGCTTGTAGTCGCCCTCTTGCGTTGGAGCTTCTGCGCTAGAGAGGAGCAGCCCGCGCTCGATGCGCGCTCGCTGAAGATCGAAGGGTTTTTGGGTCTGACTGCTGGATGCGATAGATTTATCTAAGAGATGAACGACAGGCAACTGATAGCGCTCGGCGTAGTTAAACGCTCCGATCTCGTCGTAGAAGCACTCTTCTAAGTCACCCGAGGCGATCACGATTCTGGGGAATTCTCCGTGTCCGGCGTGCAAGACAAATCTCAGATCGCCCTGCTCGTGACGGGTCGGCAGGCCCGTGCTGGGACTGCCCCGTTGATAGAGCGTGACGACCAAGGGGACTTCGTTGATCCCCGCCCAGCCTAAAGCCTCGACCATCAGCGAGAACCCCGGCCCGGAGGTGCTCGTCGCCGCGCGCGCCCCCGTGAGCGCCGCGCCGGTCGCCATCGTCACCGCTGCGATCTCGTCCTCGGTCTGCACCACTAGGATCGCGCCCGTGCCCTCGCGGGTCTCGAAGAGCTGGTGAGACTCCAAATAGACGCTCTCGTCGGTGGCCGGACTGATCGGATAGTATGTTTGCATCGTGCAGCCCGCCGCGAGCTTCCCCAGCGCTACGGCTTGTGCGCCCGTGATATACAGACGCGGCTCGTCCGTCTTGAGCGGCTCCAGCCGGACAAAAAAATCTCTCTTAAATTTCTGGGCAACGTATTCATACGCCAGATCGCAGGCTTTCACGTTCGCTTCGACGACCTTCTTCTTGCCGTGAAAGATATTTTCCAGCGCATGCTCTAAGAATTTGATCTCATACCCCAAGACGGCGCACGAGGCGGCGACGGCCATCGCGTTCGACATGCGCTTGGCCTGTGCGAGCTGGGTGAGCTGCCCGCCGGCTATCTTCTGTAAGAGTTCGTCAAACGGGATGGGATAGAGTTTCACGCCGCGGGATTCTGCATCTTGGAGCATCCCGCCCATCGTCACGGGCAGATTCTTTGCCGACAGATAGGCTTCGATCTCGCGTCGCGCGCGGTGCTCCAGCGCCGCGACTTTGCTGAGAGAAGTCTCCGTCAGCTTGGGGTCATAAACGAGCGCGCCGCCTTGGACGACGCTGGGCGCGTGCAGAAAGACCGTCTCGGCATCAGAGCTGACCAAGACGTCCGTATGAGAGCGCGTCGCGCGCACCGGGCGAGCGCCGACGCAGACTTGATAGTAGCTGTGCTCGCCCATGATGTTGCTGTAGTACTCGCGCTGTCCGTAGATATAGAGTCCGCCGAAGGCACCGGCTTTGGCGAAGAGATTGGCTGCCGAATCGACGCCGCTCCCTTGTGCACCCCCGACGAGCCACGCTAAGTCGTTCACACGCTGCATAGGTCTCCTTCAGATATGCTGCTGCCCTTGGGACTGAATTCCCGTAAGATACAAAAATTCAGCGCGATGCGCAAGCTAGCGCTTCAGCGTTTCAAAGTTCTTCTGGACCTGCTCCCCATCTAAGTTCTTGAAGAACGCTTCTATGTACTGGGCTTTGGCAGCCCCGTAGTCTATAAAGAACGCGTGCTCGAAGACGTCCATCGCCAAGATGGGAGTAGCGTTCCAGACAGGAAACGTATTCTGTTCGTCGCCCAGCGCGTTGAAGAGTCGCTTCCAGTCGTGATCCCATGCCAGCCACGCCCAGCCGCGCGCCGCGATCCCCGTCGCTTTGAAGTCCTGCTCCCAGCGCTCATAGCTCCCGAAATCTCTTTCGATCTGCGTCAAGAGCGCGCCGCTGGGGCGACCGCCCTTGCCTCCTAAGTGTCCAAAATAAAGCTCGTGATTCTTGACCCCACCGATGGCGCGCGTCAGGTCTACTTTGAGCGCGCGCACCAAACTATAAGTGGGATTCGCTGCTTTAAAGTCTTCGGCAGTTAAGACTTCGAGCCTCTCCATCACTTCGTTGTACTTGTTGACGTACCCCTGATAGAGCTTATAGTGCTCTAGTTGGGTCTTTTCGGAGATCCCGTCCATCTTGTGCAGCGCGGGCTTCTTTTCCGCCCAGTTGATCGCCGTGAGCTTCTGGAACGGCATAGCCTCTCCCTCCTAAAGAAAGTGAATTAAGATAGTAAAGTGTTGCTGAAGTAGAGAATATCAGAAAGAAGCTCGTCACGCAAACGCCCGGCTCCCGTTCTTCGCGGGAGCCGGGGAGTGCGGGTAGAAGGAGGTTGGGTCGAGGGGTCTTTAGCGCAGCGTAGCAGCTACCAGCATCAGTTTGGCTTCGACTTTGGTGGTCTCCTCGCCGACGTCGAAGGCCAGCGTGTGCACCAGTCCGCTGATGGGCGAGCGCACTTCGAGCCTCTTCAGCTCTGACTGAAGTCTCTCGCGCTCTTTGGTGTTTTTAGTGCGCGCGATCTCGTTCATAAGAACTTCGAATCTGATCTGGTCTTTGATGGCGAGCAACGCGCCCTCGGCGACCATCATGCCCTGAGTGGTGAAGAGTCGGCTCGCACCGTTGGTCATCTCGAAGCGCACGGTGACCAGAGTCGGCTCCGGCTCGGCGAGGGCCGCTCCGACGGCGACCGTCTCGCGACTGATAACACGCTCTTCGATCTCCACTTGACGAGCCGAACCGGCGATTAAGACTCCCTGGCGAATCCACTGATAGTCTTTTACCGTCAGGCCGAACGCGTCGGCAATGACCGTAAGCTGGGCCTTCTCGTTGGCGCGCACGCGCCCGTTGCTGAAGATGACGACGTTGCTCTTGAGCACCGGGGTAATGCTCTTGAACGGCTCGCTCTTGAGGAGCTGAACTCCTGAAGGCGCTTTCTTGAACTCGACTTGGAGGCCATCGGCCTCGACGCCGGTGTCGTTGGTGAAACTGAGAGTGAGCTGCCGTCCGGGCTGAGAGGTCACACCGGCTGAGGCCAAGTCGTCGTGGCCGGAGCGCGTGGTGAGGATCGGCCCGGCGGCCAACAGCGCGGTGAGCGGGATGACGACTGCAAGAGATGTCAGAATCTTTTTGTTGATCATCGTTCTCCCCTCCTTCGGTGGAGATATGGACGGACTATATAGCCCGAACGGGGGAGACGGGTTTCACCGAAGACGATTAGGCGCGTGTGGAAGTAGGAACAGAAGCGGCTTGGCGACAGCGGGGGCAGAGGCCATATAGGACCAATTGTCGGCGCTGCACGGTGAACCCGGTGCGCTCCAGCTCGCGCAGCTGCAGTCCCAGCGAGACCTTCAGGTCATAGACCCGCCCGCAGGTGTCGCAGAGAAAGTGCTGGTGGTCATCGGTGCGGAAATCGTAGCGCGCCGGCCCCTCCGCAACGGCGATCTCTTTCACTAAGTTTTGTTCGACCAGCAACTTTAAGTTGCGATAGACCGTCCCCAGACTGATATGGGGGAGTTGGCGCTTGACTTTGAGATAGATCTCTTCTGCGGTGGGATGGCTGGTATCTCCTTGCAGGGCAGCGTAGATCGCCTGTCGCTGCTTGGTCGCGCGCGGCTCAGAGAACGCTTGCATAAGTTTATTGTAACGAAGCGGGCGCTGTTCTTCAAGCGACCGATCTTTCGTTTGACAGACCGTCGGAGTCTGAGTTAAAATAAATTATTTAATTCAGGAGGGAAAAAACCGTGGAACTCAACCGAAAAGTCCCCGATTTTACGACCAAAGCCGGCGACGGCGAGCGGGTAGAAGATTTTACGCTGAGCAAAGAGCTGGGCCAAGAGCATATTGTCTTGGCGTTCTTCCCCTTGGCGTTCACGTCGGTCTGCACCAACGAGATGTGTCAGTTTCGCGACCAGATGGAGCAATTTCACTCGCTTAAAGCTCGCGTCTACGGGATCAGCGTGGACAGCCCCTTCGCGCTCAATGCGTTTATCAAAGCCCACGCGCTGAAATTCAAATTGCTCACAGATTTTAATAAAGAGATCAGTCGGGCGTATGGGGTGCTGTACGAAGATCTGATGGGATTAAAGGGCGTCTCCAAGCGCAGCGTCTTTGTCATAGACAAGAACGGGCTGCTGCGCTATAAATGGGTAAGCGAAATCCCCAAAGAGCTGCCCAATTTTATCGAGATCAAAAGAGTTTTAGAAGACCTGTAGGGGCGATCTCACTTCGGCCCCATCAGCTCGATATGAAAGAGCTTGGGCCAAAGCTTTCCGGTCACGAAGAAACGATCCCCTTGGGCGTCATAAGCAATCCCATTAAGAACGTCTTCGCTTCCCTTGCGATTTTCGGGCTTTAAGAGCCCCGCTAGATCGATCCACGCTTCGACGCGGCCCGTCTCTAGTGAGATCACCGCGATGCGGTCGGTCTGCCAAATATTGGCGTAGATCACCCCCTTGATGAACTCCAGTTCGTTGAGGCGTACTACGGGCTTGTCGTTCTCTGTGACTGTCAGGCGTCCGATCTCTTGGAACGTCTCCGGGTCGAGAAAGTAGAGATGGGCGGAGCCGTCGCTCATGATGAGCTTCTGGCCGTCGTGCGTGATCCCCCAGCCCTCGGTCGTGTAAGAAAATTCTTTGAGCAGATCGAAGCTGGCCTTGTCATAGACGAAGCCCGTCTTCTCTTGCCACGTCAGTTGGACGATCCGATTCTTCCAGATGGTGATCCCCTCTCCAAAATACCGGGGATCAAGCCGGCGCAGCTTCAGCACCTGCCCGGTCTCCAGCTCGACCATCCGTAGCGTGGATTGTCCGTAAAGCCCTGTTCCTTCGTAGAGGACGCCGTTCTCATAGACCAGCCCTTGCGTAAACGCATAGGGGTCGTGGGGGTAGGTCTTGACGATCTTGTACCCGTAGACAGGGATCTGCGGCGCTTGCGTGTAGCGGGTATTGGCGTTGGAAGCCGACGGAGGTCCTTGCCCTCCCCAATAGAGCAGCAGCCCCAAGAGCGCCAGCGCAGCTAAAACCAGCGCGAATAAGACTCTCTTCATCGCTCTATTATTTTACGGGGAGCCCCTGACGGCGCTTGAACGAGAAGCGCCCCTCTTTGTCGATACGAGTCACTTCTACAACTACAGAGTCTCCTACTTTGACGTGGTTTTCGACACGTTCGACGTAGCCATCGGCCAATTGAGAGACGTGAATCAACCCGCGCACCCCCGCGTCGGTCTCGACAAAAGCGCCGTAGTCGGCTGTCCCCACGATATGACCCGTCATCACGTCGCCGACTTTGACGGCAGGCACCTCGCGCACCAGACGCAGATTGACGCGCTTCATCTCATCTATCTCGGCGACCTCGACGTTGACGACCTCGCCGACTTTGATCACGTCTTCGACGCGGCGCACGGGACGATTCGAAAGATCTCCGGTGCGAATCAGCCCTTGCGCTCCGTTGGGCAGCTCCACAAACGCCCCAAATTTCTCCGTGCGCACGACCTTGCCGGTGTAGCGACTCCCCACTTCAATTTCAGCGGTGATCTGCTCGATGCGTTCGCGGGCTTTGCGCACAGTTTCTGCAGATTTGCCCGAAATCTTCACGAGATTCTTCTCGTCGTCGATATCAATCTCGGTCTCGGTCTCGGCCTGCAACGCTCGGATGATCTTCCCGCCGGGGCCGATGACCATGCCGATCTTTTCAGGATCAATGGGGATGACATCGAGAACGGGGGCATAGCGACTGAGCGCGGTTCTGGGCTGAGCGATCACTTTCTCCATCAGATCTAAGATCTGCAGACGCGCTTCGTGAGCCTGCCGGATCGTCTTGCGCGCCATCTCCAGAGTAACTCCGTGAATCTTGGTGTCCATCTGAAAACCGGTGAGACCGGCGCGCGTGCCCGCCAGCTTGAAGTCCATATCGCCAAAGTGGTCTTCATAGCCTGCTAAATCCGTCAAGACCATATATTGGTCGCCCAGCGTCAATAAGCCCATGGCCACGCCCGCCACGTGCCTCTTGATCGGCACGCCGGCGTCCATCAGCGCGAGAGAGCTCGAACAGACCGTGGCCATAGACGAAGAACCGTTAGATTCTAAAATCTCTGAGACCACACGCATAATATAGGGAAATTCTTCTTCGGAGGGAATAATCGTGAGCAGAGAATTTTTAGCCAAATTGCCGTGGCCGATCTCGCGCCGTCCGGGAGGCCCTAAACGCCCGGTCTCGCCCACCGAGTACGGCGGGAAGTTATAGTGCAGCATAAAGCGTTCGAGCCCCTCTTCGAGCATTCGGTCTATAAGTTGCTTGTCCATGCGCGAGGTTCCCAGCGTGACCGTTCCCAGGCTCTGCGTTTCGCCGCGCGTGAAGAGCGCCGAGCCGTGCACTCTGGGCAAGACGCCCACTTCACAGCGAATCGGGCGCAGATCTTCGGGTCTCCGGCCGTCCATGCGAATCCCCGTCGTGAGCGTGCTCACGCGCACGAACTCTTCCAAAAGCTCTGCGAAGAGAGCATTCACTTGCTTTTCAAGCTCCGTCAGCTCCGACTCGCTCGTGACGCCTGTGGCCTCTCTCTCCGTGTGAATTTGTGTGACGACTTCTTCTCGAATAGCTTCAGCTTTTGCTTCGCGCTCCAGCTTGGTCAAGCGCGCGTCGCGCAGCGTTTCAAAGCGATTCCCAATAAGTCTCTTCAGCCGCTCGCGCAGCTCGGTCGTGTCGGCGGGGGGCAAGAGTTGCACTCTGTGTGCCGGTGGAAGTTGGGCCATAAATCGTTCTTGAAACGCAATCAGTTGACGAATCTCTCCCATAGCGAACTCAAACGCTTCTAATGCTTCTTCTTCGGGGACCTCTTTCAGCGCGCCCTCGACCATTAAGATTCTCTCTTTCGTTCCCGCAATGATCACTTCCATATCGGACTGCTGGAGTTCGGCCTCCGAGGGATTGGCGATCAGTTCGCTGTTGATCCGTCCTACGCGCACCAGTCCGATGGGGCCCTGAAAGGGCGCACCGCTCAGCATCAGCGCTGTAGAAGCTCCCAGGGCGCCCGCCACGGCGGGACAGTGCTCCAGATCGGCCGAGAGCACGGTGGCCACGACATGAACTTTCTCGCGATATCCCCAGGGGAAGAGCGGACGAATGGGACGGTCGATCATACGTGCATTGAGCACGGCGGCTTCGGAGGGACGCCCCTCGCGCTTGAGAAAGCCGCCGGGGATCTTCCCCGTCGCATAAAATTTCTCTTCGAAATCTACTGTCAGGGGAAAATAATCTAAATTCTCGGCCTCGCCGCGCGTCACGGCCACCAGCACCACCGTCTCGCCATACTCGACCAAGACGGCGGCATCGGCTTGGCGCGCCACCTTGCCGACGGAGATCCGAAACGACCCGTGTTCCATCTGATGGAACTCTGTGATAGGCATAGATGGCCTCCCTAACCGCGTAGACCCAACTGAGATATAAGCTTCGTATATTGCTCAGGGTTATTGTGCGCCAGATATTTCAGCAGGCGCTTGCGCTGCCCGACCTTGAGCGTCAGCCCGCGTTGCGAGTGAAAATCTTTGCGGTACGTCTTGAGATGCTCCGTCAACCGGCGAACCTCTTCGGTCAATTGAGCGATCTGTACCTCCGTCGAGCCGGTATCTTGCAGGTGAATGCGATACTGTTCGATCAGTTTCGCTTTCTCGTCTTTGCTGAGAGCCATAGGGCTTCTCCTCCTAGTTTTTGCTGTTCTCTTTCTGATATTTAGCACGCAACTGGTGCACTCTGGCTTTGGCCTTCTCTTCGTCAAAACTTTTGATCTCGCGCTGCTCCATGAGAATCTGGCCGTTCACGATCACGGTTTCGACATCGGCAGAAGCGGCGGCGTAGATGAGATCCGAAACGGGGTTGAACCCCGGCACCCAATGAACCCCCTGCATATCGAAGAGCGCAATATCGGCTCTTCGGCCCTCTTCGAGAAGGCCAACGTCATTGAAGTCCAAAGCGCGTGCTCCGCCGAGGGTGGCCATCTCTAAAGCCTCGCTCGCGGGGAGGGCCGTGGGGTCATTGGTTTTAGCTAAGAGCGCCGCCAGCCTTGTCTCTTCGAGCATATCCAAATTATTATTCGAAGCCGCGCCATCGGTGCCGATCCCCACTTTAAGTTGCGCTTGGCGCCACTTGCTCACAGTCGCGATCCCAGAGCCCAGTTTTAAATTGCTCGTCGGGCAATGGGCCAGGCGCACATCTTGGCGCTTGAGGATCTCCAGATCCGAGTCGCGCAGATGCACGCCGTGCGCTGCTAATGTGGGCGCTTCAAAGACTCCCAGAGCTTCCAAACGCTCTGTGGGAGTCCGGCCAAAAGCTTTTAGTGAACTGTCCACTTCGGTTCGGGTCTCCTGCAGATGTGTATGAATAAGAGTATTGTACTGAATCGCGAGGGATTTTGCACATCTCCAGACCTCGTCACAGCACGTGTAGGGGGCATGGGAGGCAGCAGCTACGCGAATGCGCCCGTTCGCTTGGCCGTGCCAACGCTTGAGAAAATCTTCGGTGATCTTCAGTTCTTGGTCGGCCTTCGCTCCGGGTTGGGGAGCGATCACACCGTAGGCCAAGAGCGCGCGCATTCCAGACTCTTTCACAGCTTGCGCCACCGCGTCCATGAAGAAGTACATATCCGAAAACGTTGTCGTGCCGGAGCGCAGCATCTCGGCGATCCCGACCAGAGAGGCCCAGTAGACGTCCTCTTCAGTGAGCTTTTTCTCTGCCGGCCAGATCTCCTCTGCGAGCCATCTCTGTAAGTTCTGATCGTCGGCGTAGCCGCGCAGGAGCACCATCGGCAGATGGGTGTGGGCGTTGACGAAGCCGGGCAGGGCCAGTTTGTTCTTGCCGTCCATCACTTTATCGAAGCGCTCTGACACGAAAAGATTAGAATCGCTGCTGATCTTGGTGATCCGGCCCTCGGCAATAGCGATAGAGACCCCGCGCCGCACCAGAGGCGTGCTCATCGTGATCGCTGCGCAGTCTTTGATGAGAATAGTCATTGTTAGCTTTAGAAACCTCGCCCGGTGGCTGAAGCCACGGGCTTAAGGCTACAAAGTCCCCTCCGGGACTAGCCTGCATAGGCAGGCTTTGCAAAGCTCAGCCCGCTACTTCAGTAGCCGGGCTGAAAGAGATAACTTTTAATTATACGCGCTGCTGACATTTTGGACAAAAGTAGGTGCCCCGCCCGCCCTGCGTGATGCGTTCAATCGCAGTCTTGCACTGCACGCACGGCTCGCCCTCACGGTCATAGACTAAGAGAAAATTCTGAAAATTCCCCGACTCGCCTGTCAATAGACGATAGGTGCTCACCGAAGTCCCCTGCTCGGCGATCGCCCGCGCTGAGATCTTTTTGATCTGCACAAAGAGCTTCTTGGCTTCAGATTGCGAGAGACTCTTGGCAGAGCGCTGTGGGTGAATCTTGCCGGCAAAGAGCGCCTCGCACGCATAGATATTCCCCACACCCGCGATCTTGCGCTGATCCAATAATAATCTCTTGATCTCTTGGTCGGTCTGCAAGAGCGTGAGAAAGTTCTCAAGGGTGTAGCTGGGCTGAAACGGCTCGAGGCCCAGCTCGCTCAAGGGGGGCAGCTTGTGCGTGTCGGCGCTGGGCAGAAGATGGAGCGTCGCGAGGCGGCGTCTGTCGCTGAAGTACAGCGTCTTCTCCTGATCGAACTGGAAGACGAAGCGCGGGGTCTTCACGGAGTTGAGCGTCGGCCAGCCGGTCATTCTCAGATGGAGCACCGCCGTGTGACGACCAAAATCGAAGAGCAAGAACTTGGCGCGACGATCTACAGATCGGAGAGCGTGCCCCACGAGCGCGCGCTTGAATTCTTTTGCAGAAGCGTTCCGGAGCAGTCTCGGTTCGTAGATCGTCACCGACTGGAGCGTCCGTCCGGCCAGCTCGCGATCTAAAGCGCGACGCAGCGTCTCGACTTCGGGGAGTTCGGGCATACGAAGAGTCTAGCACGGAGCTCTCACTCGCTCAAGCGACTCGCTAGGACATCCTGCTCCAGTTATAATAGTTATATGAGGAGATTCCTATGGCCAAGATCGAACTGAAAAAGATTTCAGACTATATCTGGGAGATCCCGCAGACCGGCGGGATGCGCGCGCCTGCAAGAGTCTTCGCCAACGAAAAATTATTAGAAAAAATCAAAGAAGACGAGACGCTCATCCAAGCCCGCAACATGGCCTATCTCCCCGGTGTGCACAGCCCTGTCTGTGTCCTGCCCGATGCCCACCAAGGCTACGGCTTCCCCGTCGGCGGCGTCGCCGCGCTCGACGCTGAAAAGGGCGTCATCTCGCCGGGAGCGATCGGCTTCGATATAAACTGCGGCGTGCGCGTCTGCAAAACCAATCTCATCTATGACGATCTCAAAGACCAAGAACAGACTCTGGTGGATCTGCTCTTCGCGCAGATCCCCACCGGCATCGGCGAAGGGACTATCGTCGGAAAGCTCTCCAAAGACGAGATAGACAAAGTTGCTATACAGGGTGTTCAATGGGCGCTGCGCCGCGGCTATGCCGTCGAAGAAGATTTAGAGCACTGCGAAGACAACGGCATCCGCCCCGGGGCCGACTCAGATACCGTCTCTTCCGAAGCGAAAGAGCGTGCCCAAAAGCAATTAGGCTCTCTGGGATCGGGGAATCACTTCCTGGAAGTCCAGCGCGTTGCCGAGGTCTTTGATGAAAAAATAGCGCAAGAGTTTGGGCTCTTCAAAGACCAGATCGTCGTGATGATTCACTGTGGCAGCCGCGGCTACGGACATCAGATCTGCACGGATTATCTCAGATTGATCGAGCGAGAACATCGCGATCTCTTAAATTCACTGCCCGACCGACAACTCGCGTGTGCGCCGGTGCAGAGCAAATTAGCTCAAGACTATTACGCCGCGATGAACTGCGCGATTAACTTTGCCTGGTGCAATCGTCAGCTCATCATGCATAGAGCCCGCGAGTGCTTTGAAAAGATCTTTCGCGCGAGCTGGCGCGAGCTGGGGATGAGCTTGCTCTATGACGTGGCGCACAATATCGGCAAGCTGGAGACGCATAGAATGAACAACAAAGAGATCGAAGTCTATGTGCATCGCAAGGGGGCGACGCGAGCTTTTCCGCCGGGGCGGCGCGAAGTCCCCGAAGCGTTCAGAAACGTCGGTCAGCCTATTATCATTCCCGGCTCGATGGGCACGGGCAGCTACATCCTGGTGGGGACAGAAATAGCGATGCGCGAGACGTTTGGCAGCACGGCGCACGGAGCCGGTCGGGTGATGAGTCGCTCCAAAGCCACCAAACAATATCGCGCCGACAATCTCATCAATGAGTTACGCGAACGCGGGATTTACGTGCGCGGGCAGAGTCGGGCCACGATTGCCGAAGAGGCTCCGGGGGCCTATAAAGACTTGGACGAAGTCGTCAAGGTCTCGCATGAAGTGGGGATCGGGAGAAGAGTCGCGAAGCTCGTGCCCGTTTGCAATATCAAGGGCTAAAGCTTGCCGCGCAGCCGCGGATCGAAGATGTCTCTCAGACCGTCCCCCAAGAGATTGAAGCCCAAGACCGAAAGCATAATCGCCAAGCCGGGAAAGGTCGAGATATGCGGCCAGTCTCTCAGATAATCTCTCCCAGTGCTGAGCATCACGCCCCACTCGGGCATCGGCGGCTTCGCTCCTAGTCCCAAAAAGCCTAGGCCCGCAGCGAAGAGAATCGCCGTGGCGATCTGCAGCGTAGATTGCACGATAATCGGCGCGAGACAGTTGGGCAGGATATGGCGAAAGATGATGCGCCCATCGCCCATTCCTAAGGCTTTCGCTGCTGAAACGTAGTCCATCTCGCGCAGCGACAAGACCGAACTGCGCACCAGGCGCGCATAGGTGGGAATCGAAGCCACACCAATAGCAATCATCACGTTGGAGAGTCCAACCCCGAGAATGCTGATGAGCACAATCGCCAAGAGCAAGCCGGGGAAGGCCAGCATAATATCTACCAATCTCTGAACGAAGATATCTAAGCGCCCGTAATACCCCGAGATGGCTCCCAACGGCACCCCCAAGGCCACGCCGATAGCTACAGCAATAAAGCCGATCCAGAGCGAGATGCGCGCCCCGTAGATGATCCTACTGAGAATATCGCGCCCCAGTTCGTCGCGCCCCAGAAGGCTGTCGGAGCTTGGGCCCTCACGCGCACGTCCAAAATCGGGCCTCAACGGATCATATGGAGCAATCCACTCGGCTAAGAGTCCCGCCCCCATGAACAAGAGCACAATGGCCAAACCTAACATAGCCGAAGGGCTCTTGCGCAGGCGCCGCCAGGGCGTGCCCCGTCTCGGCACCGGAGTCTCTTCTGTGATCTTCTCTGTCAGCGGAGCCAGCGTTCTGTTAGTCATAGCGAATTCTCGGATCTATATACGCATAGAAGAGATCCACCAACAGATTGACGAGAACGAACCCGAGAGCGACGAGCAGAATCGCCCCTTGCACGATGGGGTAATCTCTCGTCAGAATCCCCTCTTCCACGATTAAGCGCCCGATCCCCGGCCAAGCGAAGACCGTCTCGGTGAGCACCGCGCCGCTGAGCAATCCCCCAAAGGCCAGCCCGACAACGGTCACAACGGGAATGAGCGCATTGCGCAGCGCGTGCTTGAAGATGACCGATCTTTGCGACGCCCCCTTGGCCTGTGCTGTTAATATATACTCTTGCCGCAAGATCTCGAGCATGGTCGAGCGCACCATCCGAGCAATGATCGCCGCGGAAGAGGTCCCTAGAGTGATCGCCGGTAAGATCAGATGCAGCAGCGTTCCCCGACCGGTAGCGGGCAGTCCCCAACCGATCCATTGTTGCAGCCACAACGAGAAGACGAGCATCAGCATAATACCCTGCCAGAAGACGGGCATAGAGACGCCAAAGAGCGCGCCGAACATACTTACGTTGTCCCAGAGCGAATAGGGACGCATGGCCGAGATAATTCCGGCAACAGAGCCGATAAGAATAGCGACGACCATCGCTGCTAGGGTCAACTCCAACGTGTGCAGAAAGCGTCCCCAGATCTTAGGGGCTACGGGTTCTTTGGTCTTGAGGGATTTGCCCAAATCCCCACGAAAGAGCTTCTCCATGAAGTCGAAATATTGAGTCAAGAAGGGACGATCGAGTCCCAGCTCTTGCCGGATGGCCTCCAAGATCTCTCTGGTTGCTCCTTGGCCGGCGATCTCTTGAGCGGGGTCGCCCGGCTGCAGGCGCACGACGGCAAAAACGAGAAAGGTCACGCCCAAGAGCGTGGGAATCGTGAGCAAGAGCCGCCGCGCGATATAACTGAGCATTCTTCAGGCTCCCCCAGACCCCCCGCTCCTTTGCTTTGGAGGTTGCGCCATGCTTAAAAAGGGGAGAGGGGGGCGGGAGAGCTTATAGAGCGCCTTTAATCGAGCCAGGTCTTCCAGAGAATGAGCCGCTCCGTCACGTGAACGTCTGCTCCCTTGACGTTCTTGCGGATGCCGGTGATCTGGCTCTCGCTGTGCGAGTAGATCCAAGGGGCATCATCCCAGATGACTCTCATAGCGTCGGCATAGATCGCCCGGCGCTTTGCGGGATCGGATTCCTCGCGCCCTTGCTGCAAGAGCGTGTCGGCTCTATCGTTCTTATAGTAGCCGCGATTGAAGGGGCCCGGCGGCCACTGCGACGAATGATAGAGGCTGTAGAGCCCGTAGTCGGCGTCCAGCGTGATCGTGCCCCAACCCAGCAGATAGAGCTGGTGTTCGGCATCGCTGGGCGCTTTGTTGATGAGCGCCAAGAACGAGACGAACTCCATAGGGATCAGCTCAACTTCCACTCGACAGGTGCCCAGCATCGCTTGGACGGCTTGGGCCACCTGGACGTCGCGCACATAGCGCCCGCGCGGGTGATGAAACTTCAGTCTGAGCGGCAGCGTCACACCCGCCTCGCGCAAGAGAGCTGCAGCTCGCGCGGGATCGAACGGATAGGGGCCGACCTTGCTGTAGCCGAAGACCTGTGGAACGATCGGGGCGTCCGAGACGCGGGCTTGCCCGCCCATGATCGTCCTGACGATCGCTTCTTTGTCCACACACAGATTGAGCGCTTGTCGCACGAGCCTGTTGGCCAAGGGGTTGGCCGCGCCACCTTCTCTATCAGGGATTCTATCACGCACGTTCATGCCGATATAGATGGTGCGCACGCTGGTCGTGAAGTCGAGCGCGATATTGGGATCGCGCTGCAGGCGCGCCACATCTAATGGGGGAACGCGGACGGCGACCTGAACCGTGCCCCGCTCCAATTCGATCATGCGTGCAGCATCGTCGGGGATGACGCGCCACTCCAGCTCGTCCAGATAGGGCAGGGTGCGCCCGGCAGCATCTTTCTCATAGTAGTTGGGATTCTTGGCTAAGACCATCCGCTCGCCGCGTCGCCATTCCTTGAGCATGAACGGCCCTGTGCCGTCCACTCTGTCCTGAAGACCCTTCCCACAAGGAGGCGCAGCCGCGACCGCGTCGCGCACGCGCTTGGCGCTCACGATGGCCGCTGCGGTGTGCGCCATGTGCTGCAGCAGCGGCGCGAAGGGTGAAGCCAAGCTGATGCTCACCGTGTTGGCATCAGGAGCCCCAACGGAAGTCGCAAAGCCGGAGAGCTTCGTAGCGGCCACGGCTTCGACGGCTCCGCTGCCGTCGCTGCCCGCAGCGTTGGTAGCCCAGAGGAGCTTGTTCGCCGCGGCGTGCTCATTGACCGCTTTGATGACCGCCCCCGCCGTCGTCCCCGCTGGGGCCGTCACCGTGATGGCCGACCCGCTGACACTTACCCCTAGGCTCGCTCCAGCCGTCAGCGCGACGGAGACGTCATTGCCTGCCGGCCCTGAGAGCACATTAGCTCGCCAAACGATCGCGTTCTTATTCGCCACAGCTCCCGTGGTGAGCAAAGCCGGGCTATAAGTGAGGCGTCCCAGCACCGCGCCACGGAAGGGCGCGGCGCAATCTGGATGGAGCGCCCGCTCCAGACTCAGCTTCACAGCGCCGGCATCGAGATCGGTGCCGTCGTGAAACTTGATGCCCTTGCGCAGATTGAATATCCATGCTTTCCCGTCGGCAGAGACCGACCAACTTTCGGCCAACACCCCTTTGGGCGTCGTTTGAAGCTCTCCCCGGACTTCTTCCACGTCCAGCCGCACCAGCGTCTGAATAATATGCTCCATGATGGACGCCGTGGGAGAGGCGGTGAAGTTAATGGGATCAACCGACTCGGCGTCCGTCCCCTGCGCAATCACTAATTTGCCCCCGACCTTCTGTCCGCCGACATCACCCGCTGCTAGAAGCAGACCAGCGGCCAAGATCAAACTCAATAAGAGATAGCGACGCATCTCTTTCCCTCCTTCAGTGGTTTTGTTTTTGCTCAACAGAGCTACGTCCCTGCTTACGTCCGCAATCATCGCTCGGAGATCCCGACATCACCTCCTTGTTGATGTTTATTATACCCGAAGAGCGCACTACTTGCTCAAGCGTTACAAAGAATGCTATATTAGCTCTATGAAAGAGCGAAAAGAGATCGAAAGATTAATCCGCAAATTGCTGATAGATATGGGCGAAGACCCACAGCGCGTCGGCCTGCGCGAGACCCCCCAACGCTACGCCGAGATGATCGCGCAACTCACCGCGGGCTACCGCCAAGACCCCAAAGAACTGCTCAAAGATGCGATCTTCCCCGTCAGATACGACCAGATGATCGTCGTCAAAGACATTCTCTTTCACAGTTTATGCGAGCACCATATCATTCCCTTCTTCGGCAAGGCCCACGTCGGTTACATCCCCAACGGCAAAGTGATCGGCATGAGCAAGATCCCCCAGATCGTCGAGCATTTTTCCCGAAAGCTACAATTGCAAGAGCGTATGAGCGAAGAGATCGCCGATTTTCTCATGAAGACGCTCAAGCCCAAGGGCGTCGGCGTGGTTTTGCAGGGATTTCATCTCTGCATGGCCATGCGCGACCTACAGAAAGATGCCGAACTGATCACCAGTGCCGTCAAGGGCCTCTTCAGGAGCGACCCGCGCACGCGCGCCGAGTTCTTGCAGTTGATCGGACGAAGCTGACAGCAGATTCGGGTAGCAGATTAAGCGGATTTTTGGGTATAATCTGCTGAATCCGCTACCGAAATCTGCTGTCAGTGTCAGCTTCTTTTCTCGGCCTATACGCAAAGGTGAACTCGATCAAAAAGCCGTCGAAGCTCTTCGGCGGCCCGGAGATCTTTTCCGCAAAGCGCTCCCACGGCCCCGACCAGAATGACCAGATATACCCCAACGAGAGGCGCGCCGTGATTATATCTGCTACAGAGAATTCTATCCCCGCGCGCGGCACCAGCGAGAAGAAAGTCCGGCGCAGCAGCGTGTCGTGAGGGTTCTGTATAGCAGCTTCTAATGTTCGCTCATCGGCAGCGCGCTGCTCCAACAGAAGGGTCGCGGTACCCACGCCCAACCCCCCACTGATGAAGCCCTGCAGATAGGGCACGGCTTCGGAGAGCGCACGACGATCGTCTGTGAAGAGACTGAAATAAAAGAGCGTGAGATGTGCTCGTTTCGACGCGCGCTCCGCACCTGTTGCGCCTTCGGCGATCGTCATCCCCATAGAGAGTCCCCAAAGAGCGAAGCGCGTCCAGCCCCCAGTCAGAAAGATGGGCGTTGCCAAGGGAGCAAAGTCGTTTGCTCTCAGAAGTGCGTTCAGATCACTAAAATCTAGATAGAATGTCCCGGAGGCCGGCTCAAAGAGCGGCCTTCCCGTCTCCTGGGCCAGAACACTCACAGCGCTCAAGACGACAACTGCCGACAACACCAGCCACTTTCGCATAGAAAGCCTCCTATAATTCCCCCTCTCCCCCACC